>DASVQT010000022.1:0-19214 GCA_036388975.1 Allosphingosinicella sp.
GACGGCCGCGCCGGCGATCGCCAGCGGAACGAGGCCGACGAAGGCGAAATTGTAGGCGTTGCCACCGTCCCCGATCATCCCCACCGCGGCGTTCACCCAGACGAGCGCGAAGCAGGAAAAGACGGCAAAGCCCGCCCCCGCCCGCCACGCGAGACTCGGCGACGCCCGCACCGCAAGCTCGATCCCCAGCCCCACCAGGCCGAACAGCACGGCCGCGAAGACGAAGTCCGACGCCGTCCAATCCACCTCGCTCGTGAAGCGCATCGCCACCGCCGGCACCGCCAGCAAGGCCGCCGCCCCGCCCCAGCCGATCCACCGCCACGGCATCCCGTTCCCGCTCCCGCCCGCAATCGCATTCATGTCGTTCGTCCCTTTCCAGATGAGCCCCCGTCCTGCACCGCCCCCGCCACCAAGGCATGAGCGAAAGCTGAGCAATCCCTGAGCGGCAGCGGCCGCGCGCTTTTGTGGGGCGGGCGGGTGGGGCGGGGCGGGGTGCGAAGGTGACGAGCGGGGCGCCTTGCGCGGGGGAGTCGTGTCAACTTCGTCGCCTTTCGGCAGGCGGCGGGTCGGCGGGCGGCGGGGCGCCTCGCGCCTTGCGTGCGCGGGCGCGGGCGGCTTCGCGCGCTTCATATTGCGCCTCCGCGCGATAAAGCTGCGCAAGCGTGCGCATCAGCCCGGCGGCATGCTCGCGCTGGACAAAGCCGACGAGCCGCCCGCGATAGTAACGCGGCACCAGCACCGTCTCGATCCCGTTCATCGGCAGCCCGGCCTCCGCCGCCGCGCCCGCCACCTCCCGCGCGAACTCCACCGCCGCGTCCCAGGCCCGCGCGAATTCGTTGGCCCGCCCCGGCGCCCCCGGCCTGGCGCGCAGCCGGTACGCCCCCTGCCGAGTCCGCCCGAGCCCCCGCGCCGCCTCGTCCACCCCCGCCCCTTCCGCCAGCGCGAGGACGAAACGATGCTGCAGCTCCGGCGTCCACCCATCCCGCCGCGCCTTCACCGGCACCGGCGCGAAGCGGAGGAAGGCCGGCAGATCCTCCATCCGCACCTCGCCCCCCGCATGAGGGTCGGGCAGCGAAACCCCGCCCCGCTCCCAGTCTTCCTCCCCGTCCTCGCCCACCATGGCCCGTCCTTTCCCCGGCCGATTCGCGGCCAACCGACCAGCTTGTGGCGCACCAAAGCTGTTGTAGGAAAGCCCAGCGCCCGAGCGCAGCGCCGCCGGCGGCTTGCCGCCGCCGAAGCAGCGCGAAGAGAGCGCGCCGGCCGGCCAGCCTGCGCCGCAAAGGCGAAGCCGAGCGGCGACAGGACTGACGTCACGGGATTAACTCCCGTGACGGCCCTCCTAGGTCCCTCCGAAAACGGTTGGTCTGACCTTTGTTCGAGTGGTAATCTATCTCCAGGCGTAGTGTGGGGGCTTGAATGCAAGTGGCTGAGTTATTTTTGGAGCAACCGCTCGCTGGCGCCGTCTCATTTACAGATTGGTTAGAGGGACGACGCCCGCCACACTTCTCCACCAACGCTGGAGCAGACGAAGTCGCTTTCCAAGGCTGGCGGAATTTCAAGGAAGCGTTCGCTCCCGAGTTGATTGGGCAGGCAGTTGAAGAGACGGAGCTTGCGCTTGGTAGGCCAATTACCACCTGCCTCGATCCCTTCGGTGGCTCAGGGACGACAGCCCTCGCGTGCCAGTTCCTTGACATTCGTCCGCTAACCATTGAGGTCAATCCCTACTTGGCGGATCTGATCGAGGCAAAGCTCGCAACGTATGATGTTGAGCAGCTTATCCAAGACTTCAAAGCAGTGGTCGAAAGCGATTTTGCCGATGTGAGTAAGCTTTCTTTCCCCGGAGCCCCCTCTACATTTGTAGAGCCGGGCAAGAACGGCCGGTACCTCTTCAGTAAAGGTGTGGCAGGCCGACTCGCTTTTCTACGAGACCGCATTGCCGCTGTGCCGAACGAGACTAGCAAGCGGCTGATGAGGGTTCTGCTGGGGTCGATTGCGCTACCGGTTAGCAATGTAGTCGTTAGTGGAAAGGGCCGGCGCTACCGCCGAGGTTGGGCTTCGCGGGAAACGGCTCCAGAGCGGGTCGATCAGCTATTCATCGATGCGGTGGTTCGGGCGATCTATGATGTGCGCCGTTATGAGCGACGAAAGTCCCGTGGGTACGAGCTGCTCCGCGGCGACGCCCGTGAGCTGACGCCGCAGTCTGGCGAGTACGACATGGCAGTGTTCTCGCCGCCATACCCAAATTCGTTTGATTATACTGATGTCTACAATGTTGAATTGTGGGTCTGCGGCTACCTGACATCTGCCACGGACAACAGAGCCCTCCGTCTTTCCACCCTTCGCAGCCATGTCCAGATAGCTAGGCCCTTCAACACCCAGGAGCTTGGATCAAAAACACTGAAGATTGTTGCGGAAGAGCTGGGGCGGGTGCGGAATGAGCTCTGGAACAGACATATCCCTGACATGGTGTCTGCGTACTTCTCGGACATGTGTGCAATCATCGAGAGACTGCAGGGGTCGCTGGTTCCTGGTGGCCGCGCATATATGGTGGTCGGTGATAGCCGCTATGCCGGCGTCAAAGTTCCCGTAGCGACGATATTGAACGAGCTCGCGTTGGAACGCGGCTTTGTGGTCGCTGCCGAAGAACCATTCCGGTCAATGCGCGCTTCACCGCAGCAAGGCGGGCGACCGGAGCTCGCAGAAACACTTTTAACCCTCACGCGGAGGTAAGATAGCCTTTTGCCGCTCGCGATGCGGACGTTGATCGGAATAGATACCAGCGCCAAAGTGGAACGTTGTGGTGGGCGGCCTCTTGCTTCACGTGGGCAAAGCAGGCCTCGTCGCCACAATCATTAGCACGCATGTCGTAGCAGCAGACGGCCGCCTGCAGCGCATTCAGCTGCGTCCTGTAGCCAATCGCCTGCTCCAGACCGCCGTATACCGCAGCTGAGGCCTTGCCTGGCGGCACGTCGTTACCGGTGTGGGTTTTGTCAGTCAGTGCCTTTAGCTCCAACACCCACTCGTTTATGACCGCTGGCAAGCCGCCGGCAGAAATTGTTTTCATGTATACGATAATGTCTGCACGCCCGTCGTCAGTGATTGGCTCTGCATGCAAATCGTGCTTTGCGAAAGCTGCCTTCAAAGAGTCTAGCAATCTACCCTGTATTGCTTCTTCTGGCCGGAACTCCGGGATACCCTGCCCCGCCTCTTTCCATATGCGCTTCGCGTGCCCCTCTGTTATTTTGTAGGGAGTGCGCAATGAGCGCTCATAGAAGCTGTCGAGCGCCTCCTTCATCTGGGCGGGCGTGATCGGAGTCTCAGTGAAGAGGATGGCTTGTGAGTCCTCGTGCTCTTCAATTCCCCTTGGATAAAGCCTTCCTAAGGGCACACTCGTCCTCCAGTCGACTACCACCGCAGGAAAGCCGCCTAATCCAGCATCTCTCAGCGCCTGGAAAAGGGTTGCTTGGTCCGACCACTGCAGGAGCAGTTCGAAAGAAGTAGAAAGGCTTGCTGTCGACAACCACACCTTGTCAGTGACCGGGTCGGCGCCATTGGCAAGCAGCGGAGCCTCGGCGTGTGCACAGCATTGCGCGTCATCGAACAAAGCTTCACTTTGTAAGAAGATTGAGAATTGGCCGGTATCGCCTTGACCCGCGCGAGCCGCTACGAGTGCAGAAACCCGGCGTGAGAAACGCGTCGTCAGCGATGATCCCGCAACGGTAGGCGGTCCCACGTCTTCTGCGATATTCTCGATCTCCACCGGCGAAACGCCGCCGAGGCTTGGCGGATTAGCCATGCGCGCGCCTTTTCATCAAGCGCATGTACATGACCAGCTTTTCCGCCCTACTCAGCGTTGTTCCCGCTGGGACATACTTTTGAAATTGCTGCGCCGTGTTCCAGGCAGCATTGCCTTTCGTTGGTGAAACCCACTCGGCGAAATCCACAATCCTGCCTTCTGCAATAGCAGGATCAGAGTAGGCAGCATCCGCTACAGCGGCATCATCACGCCGGTCAGGCCTAATTTCGACAAAGGCATCTGCCAATTCAGTTAAAAATCCTAGGGCGCTCACTTCATCTGGCAGCACCTCCAGCGCCTCTAAAACAGAACGGGATCTATCTCGTGCCAGGCGGAACGACGCGTTGAGTTCACCGGTCGAGTCTCGCCCAAGGCTCACAACCGTGACAAATCCCTGGCCTACCAAGTAGTCTAACTCGCGCTGGAGTGCAGGAAAGTAGGGTGCGCCGCTTTCCTTGAGCACCGATCCTTCGAGTGGGTGGAGGTCCCACAGCGGGCTCAACACATTGGCAAAGAACGCAAAGGCGTGAAGGGAGCGGTTGTCGATCGGGGTACCGCCTACGCGCTCAAGCGAGGTCAACATCTGCAGAAGTCGACTGCGTATCAGCGTCGGCAGCAGCTGAGGCTCTCCTGCCACTGTCATTGCGCGTCCTGAGCGAGCACCTTGGCCACAGCCTCTCGGTAGTCGCTTCGCAACTCGATGAGTGCGGCCGTCGGCGCACCCAGCTCCATAAGGTTTACTAAACGTCCTCCCCGGGCTTCCGGCGTAGAGTAACCCCGCAACGTGTTGGGGATGAAGGCACCCTCAACGATGTTACATGCCAGTATGACCGTCAGCCCTGAGCGATGGGCAGCAAGATCAGAAAACAGGTTTCCAGCTTTACGGGCGAACACTGCATCCAGGGACCCTTCCGGTCCGTCCACCACAAACGAACCGGCGTGGCCTCCAAAGGTCTGTACCAGACTCATTCGGAAAATGAGATCAAGATACTCTTGCTGTGACAGCGAAACTTGGGAGGCAGAACGTCGAACGAAATCACCCCCCGTTGCGCCGCTGGTTAATTCGATTTCAAAGGCAGGGAACTCGAACAATCTACCGCCTTGGCCAATGCGGTCTTTCCTCGGAGCGTATACGAGCCGCACTCTCTCTGCGAAAAACTCCTGGGCATGATTGATGAATTCAGCTTCCAGCCTTGCCCTGATAGACTCCGTTGCAGCTTTTAGCTCGGCGAGTAAAACCTCAATCTTTTCCTCTGCCGCTTCCCGCTCTCTGCGGAAATTGAGAACCTCGCGCCGGAGTCCCTCAATTCGGTCCTCATCCCGAGTAAGTGCCCCCTGGTCTTCGACGGGTAATTTCCCCCGCCACTTGCGCACCTCACGTTTTAGAAGATCTACACGTCGCCGCACTGTCTCGAGGCTTTCATCGGAAATCCGATGCTCTTCCTCGGCTGCCCGGTACTTCTCCTCTGCCTCTCCTAAGGCCACCCTGGCAGCTTGGAGAGCTTCGAAAGCCTCTGAAGCTTTGGCCTGCATCACCGCTGCCGTGGCTACCACGTTGGTTCCGGTATCCCTGGGGGAGCCGCACACAAGACAAAGTCTTTTGGTCCGCCGCCGCTCCAGCTCTTCCGCGGCCACGTCAGCTTTATTGCCGCACGCTAGACACATGCGTTCAGAAATAATTTTAAGAAATACGTATTGCTCGTTCGGAGAGACGCCGGCAAACGCGTGGCGCAACACCTCGAACTTGATTTCCTCGTACTTCTGCGCTGCGTCATCCGCAGACCGATCAGCTCTTTTCAGGGCGATCCGAGCATCCGACCGACGCTCCTCTGCCTCTTCGAAGGCGTGCTGGAGGTTCAGCTCCGAAACCTCAGCCTCACCCAGTTCAGCCGTGGCTTTAGCTAGGCGGGCTCTCGTCTCGGCTAAGTTCTTGTGCTTCGTCTGTTGGCTGTCACGCCGACTTACAAGCTTATACAGGACTGCATTCAGGTTTCTCGCCGAGCTATCGGCTGAGACAATCTCCCCCTCCAGACGCCGCAACTCCTCAGAGCGCGCAGGGGTAAGGATGGCACGAAATAGCTCAAACTGCGCCGAAAGGTCCCACAACAAAGGTTCCCGCGGCTCCAGAAAAAATGTAACACGATCCAGCACCCTCAACGCGTCCTCGAAACGCGCGAGGCCCATCAATTCTGCCAGCAACGCTCTGTAGGCTGCTTCATCCGTCACTGGGCCGCTGGCTCGGCCTCCTCTGACGACTGCTTCGACAAGCCCAAGGTCCCTTAGACGCCGCCTGACTTTTAGAATGGCAGAGCCAATTCGGATTTCGACAGTTGCGATCGCATCCTGCGCACCGTCTCCGACCCGCACAGCGAAGAGCCTATGATCGACTGGCAGTACGTCGGACCGATCACCCGTGAATCCCGCACCACGAATGCGGACTGGCCCAGTGAGTACGTGTTTCAGGATGAGCAGAAGCGTGCTTTTGCCCAGGCCGTTTACGCCTAATACGATCCAAGGTCCCGGAGTGAGGTCGAAATGCAGGCCTGGGTCGTTCGGCAGCCCAGGGTAGAGCCGATACCCCTCTACGTCCAAGCGCTGAAAAACCGGAAAGCTAATTGCCACGTGCCGACCCCCTAGCACCCAGCCGCTACGTGCTAGATACAAGCTGCACTAATAACGTCCGGTGGTTAGGGCGCAATGGTGACTTATATCCAAAATGGTGGACCCGACTAAGCCGCTTCGCTCCGCCTCGACGCCCTCTTCCGCTCGTGCGGGTCCAAATGCCGCTTCCTCAGCCGGATGCTCTTCGGAGTCACCTCCACCAGCTCATCATCCTGGATATACGCGATCGCCTGTTCCAGCGTCAGGCGCTTCGGCGGGGTGAGGCGGATCGCGTCGTCCTTGCCGCCGCTCGCGCGGAAGTTGGTGAGCTGTTTGGTCTTCATCGGGTTGACTTCGAGATCCTCGGGCTTCGCATTCTCGCCGATGATCATGCCTTCGTAGACCGGCTCCTGCGGGCCGACCATGAGGATGCCGCGCTCTTCCAAGGGGCCCAGGGCGTAGGTGACCGTTTCGCCCGAGCCGTTGGAGATGAGGACGCCGTTCTGGCGGCCCTCGATGCGGCCCTTATAGGGGCCGTAGCGCTCGAACATGCGGTTCATGATGCCGGTGCCGCGCGTGTCGGACAGGAACTCGCCGTGATAGCCGATGAGGCCGCGCGAGGGGCCCGAGAAGGTGATGCGGGTCTTGCCGCCGCCGGACGGGCGCATGTCGACGAGCTCGGCCTTGCGCTGCGCCATCTTCTCGACGACCGTGCCGCTATGCTCGTCGTCGACGTCGATGACGACCTGCTCGTAGGGCTCTTCCCGGCCGTGGGGGCCGTCGCGGAAAAGGACGCGGGGGCGGGAGATGGTGAGCTCGAAGCCTTCGCGGCGCATGGTTTCGATGAGGACGCCGAGCTGGAGCTCGCCGCGGCCGGCGACTTCGAAGCTGTCCTTGTCGGCGCTTTCGGTGATCTTGAAGGACACGTTGCCTTCCGCTTCGCGCTCCAGGCGATCGCGGATCATGCGGCTCGTCACCTTGGTGCCTTCGCGGCCGGCCATGGGGGAGTCGTTCACCGTGAAGGTCATGGCGAGCGTGGGGGGATCGATCTTCTGGGCGTGCAAGGGTTCTGTGACCGAGGGCTCGACGATCGAATTGGAGACGGTGGCCTTGGTGAGGCCCGCGATCGCGACGATGTCGCCGGCGCCGGCTTCCTCGACCGGCACGCGCTCGATGCCGCGGAAGGCGAAGAGCTTGGTGGCGCGGCCGCTTTCGACCTCGTTGCCGTCGGCGTCGATCGACTTGATCGGCATGTTGACGCGCAGGCGCCCCGAGGCGATGCGGCCGGTCAGCACGCGGCCGACGAAATTGTCGCGGTCGAGCAGGGTGGCGAGCATCTTGAAGGGGCCGTCCGGATCGGCGTCGGGCGCGGGGACGTGCTTCAGGATGGTCTCGAACATCGGGGTGAGGTCGCCCGAGCGGACGTCGTCGCTGAGGCCGGCATAGCCGTTGCGGCCCGATGCGTAGAGGACGGGGAAATCGAGCTGCTCGTCATTGGCCTCGAGGCTGAGGAAGAGCTCGAAACATTCGTCGAGCACTTCGGCTGGGCGGGCGTCCGGGCGGTCGATCTTGTTGACGACGACGATGGGTTTCAGGCCGAGCGCGAGGGCCTTGCCGGTCACGAACTTGGTCTGCGGCATCGGGCCTTCGGCGGCGTCGACGAGCAGGATCACGCCGTCGACCATGGACAGGATGCGCTCCACCTCGGCGCCGAAATCGGCGTGGCCGGGCGTGTCGACGATGTTGATGTGCGTCGTCTCGCCGTCATGCTCCCATTCGACGCTGGTGCACTTGGCGAGGATGGTGATGCCGCGCTCTTTTTCGAGGTCGTTCGAATCCATCGCCCGCTCCTCCACGCGCTGGTTGTCGCGGAAGGTGCCGGACTGGCGAAACAGCTGGTCGACCAGGGTGGTCTTGCCGTGATCGACGTGCGCGATGATGGCCACGTTGCGGAGGCTCATGGGGATATAACTCTTTTAGGCGGGGAATGGGTTCCCGACCCCGTAGCCGGAATGCTGCGATGCAACAAGTGGGGGCGGCGAACGGTTGGGCGCGAAGTTCGCGAGATGCGCCGGATGCGGAGAGCTTTCGATGCGCGAATGCAGCGAAAGGTCCCAAAGGTCGCGCTGACGGCTATGGACGGCGGTGCGAAGCAGGGTCGGATGTTCCGGGTCGCGACGTCCGCGATGTTCACGATGTTCACGCCGGGAATCCGCCGCGCACCGTCCGCGGCGCGCTGTGCCTTGCGCCTCAGGCGAGGAGGCAGCCGCGGTCGCTGGCGAGGGGGTGAGAGTCGGCACCCGCCGGTGGTGGCAGACGAAATCCTACAATGAAAGGGCCGGCCGCCGTCTTACGGAGCCGCCGCTTCGGCGGGCGGGATGGCGATGAGTTCGATGGTGAAAAGGAGGGTTGCGCCGCCGGGGATGGGGCCGCGGCCGGTATAGCCGTAGGCGAGGCCGGCGGGGATGGCGAATTCGTAGGTCTCGCCGATTTGCATCAGCGGCACGCCTTCCTGCCAGCCGCGGATCAGCCGGGGGAGCGGAAAGGTGGCGGGCTGGCCGCGGGCGACCGAGCTGTCGAACTCGGTGCCGTCGATGAAGCGGCCGACATAATGGATGGTGACGGTGTCCGTGGCGCTCGGGCGTGGGCCGGTCGCGGTGCCGCCGGTCTTGCGGTAGCGGATGCCGCTCGCCGTGCTGCGCCAGCCTTCGGCCGGGCTGAGGGCGTAGAGAAAGGCATGCTGGCGGTTGTGATAATCGGCGTCGCGGACGACCGGCGGCGGCGCGGCGCGCTCCTGGGCCGCGGCCGGCGCGGCGGAAAGAAGGATGGCCGATGCCGCTGCGAAAGATCTGATCATGATGGGCTGTTCCTGTTTTTCGGGGACGGGTTCTCACAATTCGAAGAGCCGCTCAAGCGGGTCCGGTCAGCGCGTAAGCCGCTCCAGCAGGTCGACGCCGCGTTCGAGGGCGCGGCGCTCGCTTTCGGCGAGGCCGGACAGGCGATCGGCGATGGCGGCGACGCGGCGGCGGCGGCCTTCCTCGAGGACCGCCCTCCCCTCCTCGGTCGCGGCGATGCGGACCATGCGGCGATCGGCGGGATCGGTGTCGCGCGTGACCAGGCCTGCGGCGACGAGGGCGTCGACGATGCGGGTCATGGTCGGCGCGCGGACTTGCTCTTCGGCGGCGAGAGCGTTGAGCGACAAGGGGCCTGCGAAGACGACCACCGACAGCGCGGACAGGCGCGGCGCGCTGAGGCCGGCCGCGTCGTCCTGGCGGCGCGCGAGGCGCAGCAGCCGGATCGCCGCCTTGTGCAGCCTCGCCGCGGTTTCGGTAGGAGGCGCCATCCGTTAGCTTGCCTAATCGTTGCTCTATGCTAATTATTAGCCGCGACTCGCCGCCTCATGCAAGGAGCATCGAACCATGGCCGCAGCCTCTCCGCACAAGATCGCGCAGATCGCCGTTTCGGTGGGCGACATCGACCGCGCCAAGGCCTTTTACCGCGACGTGCTCGGCCTCGAATGGCTCGGCGACGCGCCGCCGGGCCTCTCCTTCTTCCGCTGCGGCGAGGTGCGGCTGATGCTGAGCCGGCCGGAGGGGCCGGACACGGCGGGCAATTCGATCCTCTATTACGGCGTCGACGATGCGGCGGCGGCGTGGGAAGCCATGGCGGCGCAGGGCGTGGCGTTCGAGCAGGAACCGCATGTGGTGGGCAAGCTGGGCGACACGGAGGTGACGCTGGCGATCTGCCGCGACAGCGAGGGAAATCTGCTCGGGCTGATGAGCGAAAGGGCAATGGGTTGATCTGAGACGATCCAGAGCCGCTCGGCCGGCCGCCGGTGCGCGCGGTCAGCGAGGCGGCCGCTTCCGATACTGGTTCAGCAGCTTTGCAAGCGACGCATGCAGGCGTCCAGGCCGGTCGATGAGCGGTGCAAGTTCGAGTTCGTAGATATTGTGCCCCGAGGCGTCGCGGCCGATCTGGTCCATGCCGATGTGCCTGCATATCTTCTCGCCCTGTGCGGTCCAAGTGATAGCGAGCAAGCTTTTCACCCTCACACCCAAGCGCGCATAATGGAGCAGCTTCTGCTCGAGGCCCGCAGTGAGGCGGACATAAGCCTGATCCATCAAGCCTTCGCCGTGGATCCGGTGCTCCGGCAGGATTGCGATCGACATCAGGTAGATGCGCAGCTCGGATCCGGGCTCGAACGTTTCGATCTCGGCGGCCTCGATGTCCTTGTCGAGCTTTCGGCCGCTCTTGATCTCGGCATAAGCGTCCTCCGAGAGCGGCATGGAGTTGATGTAGCCGCCCGGCCTGCCGGTGTTCCTGTCGACCAGGAAGGTGTAGATGTCCGGATTGATGTCGGTCCACTCGATCGACCGGCCCTCCGGAATGGCGAGCTGACGGTAGTTGGGCTGACCGCCGTAGATGCGCTCGTCAATGTCTGCGCGGACATCGCGAAGCATGGTTTCAAAAGCCTCGCGCGTTGCGATGCTGCGCCCTTGAACAACCTGCAGCGGAAAGGGCGGCCGGGCGATGAACGGCTTCCATTGCTCCGCCATGTGCTGCCTGAGGTGAAAATCGGAGTGAGCGAAATCGTCTCGCCTTTCGTTCATGACGACCGAATTGGACGATTCAAAGCCACGTGAGCCCGCATCTCCGGTTCCGCGCACGAAGCGTGCAGCCATGCGGGGCCAGAGGTCGCTCGTGCCGCATTCGTTGCAGACGAGGCCGACCTGGTCGCGCGCGATCAGCCGCTCCCAATCGAAATCCGCTGGAAGTACCGAGCCGTTGAAGATCAATTTGTCGAACTTGACGTCCGGATGCTTCAACATCGCCATTCCCACGAGCCAAGTTCCGAAGCTGTGCGCGATGCAGGAAGGGCGCTTGTCATGCGCCGAAAGATCGACGCCGCGCGTCGCCGCGACCGTCATTCCGTACCATTCGTAGAAACGATCAACGAGCTTCCTGTTCTTGCTTGGCCTGAAGAAGCTGAAGGTCCCGTAGCGGCCGTAATCGAACGACTCCATAGCCCCAACCACCGGACCCAAGACGGAAGCGGCCTGTTTCTGCCATGAGCCGTCGGTGCGAATGCCATGAACCGTCATGAGAAGCTTTGGCGAATACGGACGAACGTTGCCCTGCTTCGGCATATGATCTCCCCCACAGCCGATCATCTTGGTAACAGTTTCCGACGCGCCGGCCAAATCGGCGTTCATCGACCCAAGGGTCGCGAATTGCAGCCGCGCGCGGCGGATTGCGGCACTGGCGGAGGCGGCCTATCGGCTGACCTGCACGTAAAGGAGACTCCCATGCTCGACCGCCGCGCCTTTCTTGCTACCACTGGATCGCTTGCCCTTCTCGCCGCTTCGGGATGCGCGACGCGGCCGCGGGAAAGCGCGGAAGCCAGGGACCGGGCGCTGGATGCGATGCTGCAGGGCTGGTTCGACGAAGACCTTCGCGAAAGCCCGACATTCGCGACCAATCTCGGGCTCGACGTCGGCGAACTGGCGGGGCTGCGCGGGCAGCTCGGCGACAGCAGCCGGGCGAAGCTGGCGCAGGAGCGGGCGCAGGCGACGGCCCGCTTTCGCCAGCTTTCGCAGTTCGGGCGCGCGGGGCTCAGTCCGCAGGGCCAGCTCAGCTACGACATCGCCATGTTCCGCCAGGGGCTGCTCAACGAGGGCACGCGCTTCCATTACGGCAATTTCGGCGGGCGGCCGGTGCCCTATACGGTGACCCAGCTCGGCGGCGCTTACTACGGCGTGCCGGACTTTCTCGACACGCAGCATCCGGTGCGCACCGCCCAAGACGCCGAAGCCTATCTGTCGCGGCTGAACGACTTCGCGCGCAACATCGACCAGGAAACGGAGCGGGTGACGCACGACGCTTCGGTCGGCGTGGTGGCGCCTGACTTCGTGCTCGACAAGGCGATCGCCAACGTCGCGCGGCTGCGCGGAACGCCCGCCGCGGAGACGACTTTGGTGCGCTCGCTCGGGCGGCGGGCAAGCGCGGCGGGCATCGCCGGCGACTGGAGCGGGCGGGCGGCGCAGATCGTCTCCGGGCCGGTGGCGGCGGCGCTCGACCGGCAGCTGGCGGCGCTGCGGACGGTGCGGCGGCGCGCGACGAGCGACGCGGGCGTCTGGAAGCTGCCGGCGGGCGAGAGCTATTATGCCTATGCGCTGAAAGCCAACAACACGACCACGATGAGCCCGGAAGAGGTCCACCAGATGGGCCTCGACCAGGTGCGCGACCTCCACGGGCAGCTCGACGTGCTGCTCCGGGCGCAGGGCTATACGCGCGGCACGGTGGGCGAGCGGATCAACGCGCTCAATCGCGAGGAGCGCTTCCTGATCGCGAACACCGATGCCGGACGGGCGCAATTGCTCGAAAGCCTCAACCAGCAGGTGCGGGAGATCACGCCCTTGCTGCCGCGCGTGTTCGCGACCATTCCGCGCGCAGCGGTCGAGATCCGGCGCGTGCCGGTCGACATCGAGGCGGGCGCACCAGGCGGCTATTATCAGGGCGCGTCGCTCGATGGGACGCGGCCGGGCGCTTATTACATCAACCTCAAGGACACGCATGAATGGCCGACGATCGGCCTGCCGACCCTCACCTATCACGAGGCGGTGCCGGGGCATCACTTCCAGATCTCGATCGCGCGGGAGGCGGGCGAGCTGCCCATCTACCGGCGGACCGGCGGCTTTTCGGCTTATTCCGAAGGCTGGGCTCTGTACGCCGAGCGTGTGGCGGACGAACTGGGCGTCTACGAGGGCAATCCGTTCGGGCGGATCGGCTATCTGCAATCCTATCTGTTCCGGGCGGTGCGGCTGGTGGTCGACACCGGGCTTCACCACAAGCGCTGGACCCGCGAGCAGGCGATCCGCTGGATGGTCGACAATGCGGCGGAGCCGGAAGGCTCGGCGGTGCGCGAGATCGAGCGCTACATCGTCTGGCCGGGCCAAGCGACCGCCTACAAGATCGGCCAGACGGTGATCGAAGGGCTGAGGGGCGAGGCGGAACGGCGCATGAGAAGCCGGTTCGACATCAAGGCTTTCCACGACGTGGTGCTGACGGGCGGGGCGATGCCGCTCACCGTGCTGCAGCAGCGCGTGCGGGGGTGGATGGGGGCTTAGGCGCCCCCCGTCATTCCCGCGAAAGCGGGAATCCAGCGGAAGCCTCCGGCCGCACGGCCCTTCGAAACCTGGATCCCCGCTTGCGCGGGGATGACGGTTAAGTGGGCAGGCGGGCGCGGTAGATGTCGGCCAGGCCGTCTGCGCCGGTGCTGGCGTAGGTAATGGTGCGGCCGTCGCGGCTGAAGCTGGGCGTGAAGTTGAAGGGGCCGCGGTTGATGGCGGCGGGGAGCGGCGCGGGCTCCGACCACGGGCCGCCCGCTGTGCGGCGGGCGATGTGGAGGAGGCCGGTGCCGCCTTCGCCGCTGCGCCAGAAAAGGGCGGTGCGGCCGTCCGGGCTCAAGGTGAAGTCGCTGTCGCTGGCGGCGCCGTTGAACGGGCCGTCGAGAAGCGCGGCGCGGGCGAAGCCGGTGCCGGCGGCGGGGGCGGCGTAGATGTCGAGGCCGCCGAGGCCGCTGCGCCGGGCGGAGGAGAAATAGAGGGTCGTGCCGTGGAGCTCGGGGCCGAGCTCCTGGCCGGCCGAGTTCACTTCCGGGCCCAGGCGCTCGGGGGCGGACCAGGCGCCGGTTGCGGTGCGGACGGCACGCCAGATGTCGTAATCGCGGGCGCCTTCGGCGCGGCCGGGCGCGGGGCGGTCCGAGATGAAGTAGAGCGTGCGGCCGTCGGGGGTGAGCCAGGGGTCGGAGTCGGACCAGCGCGGGTCGCTGAACGCGATCTGCCGGGGCTCGGACCAGCCGGCGCGGCTGCGCTCCGATACCATGATCCTGGCGTTGCGGAACTCGGCTTCCGAGCGGGCGAAGACGCGGGTGCGGCCGGCTTCGGACAAATTGTAGTCGTTCTGCGGCGAGGAAGCCTCGGGCACGAGGATCGCGGCGGCGGCGAGGAGCAAAGCGTGGATCATGGCGGCGGGCTAGCCTCGGTGGGGCCGGGGCGCCCCTGCCCTTCGATCAACGTGCGCGGCGCTTCGACGAGCGCCAGCTCCTCCCCGGCACGGGGAGGAGCTAGTTCAGGACCGTCTTGATGATGGCGGCGACCAGGCCGAGGGCGGCGACGCTGGCGACCCAGAGGCTGACGAACCAGGCGAGCTTGCGCCAGACGGGCGGGTCGTGTGGCGGCATCAATGGTAGCCCTCCTCGCCGACCTTGCCGCGGAAGACCCAATAGGCCCAGGCCGTGTAGCCGAGGATCAGGGGGATGAGGACGACGGCGCCGACCAGCATGAAGATTTGCGAACTGTAGGGCGCGGCGGCCTGCCAGATGGTGAGGCGGCCGGGGATGACGTCGGGCCAGATTGAGACGGCGAGGCCGATCATCGACAGGAGGAAAAGGAGCAGCGACCACAGGAAGGGGGCGAAGTCGCGGCCCTTGGCGAGGCTGCGCCAGCACAGAAAGGCCGCGCCGGCGACGAGGAGCGGCATGGGGAGCGCGACGTACAGGCCGGGCGCTTCGAACCAGCGCTCGTAATATTTGTTCTCGAGAAAGGGCGTCCACAGGCTGACGAGGCCAATGGCGACGAGGAGGCTGGGGAGCAGGCGCTTGGCCCAGCCGCGGGCCTGATCGTGCAGTGGGCCTTCGGTCTTCCAGACCAGCCAGGCGGCGCCGAGCAGGGCATAGCCGATGACGAGGCCGGCGCCGGTCAGGAGCGAGAAGCCGGTCAGCCAATCGAACCAGCCGCCGCTATAGGCGCGGCCTTCGATCCGGATGCCCTGGAGGAGGGCGCCGAGCGTGACGCCTTGCGCAAAGGTGGCGACGAGGGAGCCGAGGCAGAAGCCGGCGTCCCACAGGGCGCGGTGGCCTTGGTCGCGCCAGCGGAACTCGAAGGCGACGCCGCGGAAGACGAGGCCGAGCAGCATGGCGATGAGCGGCGCGTAGAGAGCGGGAAGGACGATGGCGTAAGCGAGCGGGAAGGCCGCCATGAGCCCGCCGCCGCCGAGGACAAGCCAGGTCTCGTTGCCGTCCCAGACCGGCGCGATGGCATTCATCGCCTGGTCGCGCTCCTTGCCGACCGGGAAGAAGGGGAAAAGGATGCCGATGCCGAGATCGAAGCCGTCCATCACGACATAAGCGGCGACGGCGAAGGCGATGATGAACGCCCAGATGGTGGTGAGATCCATCAGGGTTCCTCTCCATCGGGGATGGGGAGGGGGGTGTAGGCGGGTCGGCATGCCGGGGGCATGCCGAGAGCCGGAACCGGCTGCGCAGCAGCCGCGGGGCGGAGCATGGTGGAGGGGTAGAAGGCGCTGGTATGTCCGGTGAGGTAGGGATGGGCGGAGCCATTTACCCCTCCACCACCCTTCGGGTGGTCCCCCTCCCCATGCTGCGCATGGGGAGGAACTGCGGCGACCCTCACTTCACCTCTCCCTTGTCTCTGCCGCGGACTTCGCTGGCGGGGGTGATGCCGGCGGTGCGGATGGGGGCTCTCGCCATTTCGCCTTCGTCGGGAGTCGGCGGGGCGCGCATCAGGCGCAGGATGTAGACGATGCCGGCGGAGAAGACGGCGAAATAGACGAGGGCGAAGGCGACCAGGGAGCCGGTGACTCCGGGCGCGGCGATGGGGCTGACCGCGTCGCGGGTGCGCAGCAGGCCGTAGATCACCCAGGGCTGGCGGCCGACTTCCGTCGTGACCCAGCCGGCGATCACGGCGACGAAGCCGGAAGGGCCCATGAGGAGCGCGAAGCGGTGGAACCAGGTCCAGTCGTAGAGGCCCTTGCGCCAGCGCGCGAGCAAGCTCCACAGGCCGAGGAGAAGCATCAGCATCCCCATGCCGACCATGATCCGGAACGACCAGAAGACGATGCCGACCGGCGGGCGGCGGTCGCGCGGCACGGTCTTCAGGCCCTCGACGGGTGCGTTCCAATCATGGTGGAGGATGAGGGAGGAGAGATTGGGAATGGCGACCGCGCCGTGCACCGTCTCCGCCTCGCTGTCGGGAATGCCGAAGAGGATGAGCGGGGCGCCGTTGGGATGGCTTTCGAAATGGCCTTCCATCGCCATCACCTTGGCGGGCTGGTGCTCGAGCGTGTTCAGGCCATGGAAGTCGCCGACGACGATCTGGATCGGGGCGACCAAAGCGGCCATCCACATCGCCATGGAGAACATCTTGCGCACTTCGGGCGTGCCGCGGCCGCGCAGCAAGTGCCAGGCGCCGACGCCGCCGACCACCAATGCGGTGGTGAGATAGGCGGCAATCACCGTGTGGACGAGGCGGTAGGGGAAGCTTGGATTGAAGATGATGTCGAGCCAGCTTCCGGCGGGCACGAACTGGCCTTGCGCGTTCAACGCCCAGCCCATCGGCGTGTGCATCCAGCTGTTCGCCGAGAGGATCCAGAAGGCGGACATGAGCGTGCCCGCGGCGACCATGAGCGTGGCGAAGAAATGGAGCTTCCGCCCCACCTTCTCCATGCCGAACAGCATCACGCCGAGGAAGCCGGCTTCGAGGAAGAATGCGGTCAGCACCTCGTAAGCCATGAGCGGGCCGATGACGGGGCCGGCCTTGTCGGAGAAGACCGACCAGTTGGTGCCGAACTGGTAGGACATGACGATGCCGGACACGACGCCCATGGCGAAGGCGATGGCGAATATCTTGATCCAATAGCGGAACAGGCGGAGGTAGACGTCCTTGCCCGTCTTCAGCCACAGGCCTTCGAGCACAGCGAGGTAGCTGGCGAGGCCGATCGAAAAGGCGGGAAAGATGAAGTGAAAGGCGACGGTGAAGGCGAACTGGACCCGGGCCAGCAACAACGCCGTTTCGCCGTCCGCCACGTTCCCAAAGCCTCCGCCCGATCGTTGGCAGCGATATAGGCTTGCGCCCGGCGCAAGTCACCGGGGCGCGAGGTGCATTGTTCGATGCCGGCGGATGCAGAAGATGCATGTGCGGTGGGCGCGCGGCACCGCAGCAGCCTTGCAAGGATGCAAAGACGCTTTGCCCATTTGGCTGATGTGATTGCGTGGCGGAAAGCCCTATCTCCCCTGCAACGCACAAGGAGTGTTCCGCCATGACCGCATTGTCCCTCTTCTCGCCCCTGCGCCTCGGCGCGCTCGACCTCCCGCACCGGATCGTGATGGCGCCGATGACCCGCAACCGCTCGCCGGGCGCGGTGCCCACGGCCATGAACGCGCTTTACTATGCGCAGCGCGCGTCGGCGGCGCTGATCGTAACGGAGGGCGTGGCGCCGAGCGCAAGCGGCCAGGGCTATATGGACGTGCCCGGCCTTTACACGGACGAGCAGGTCGCAGGCTGGCGCCGGGTGACCGACGCGGTGCATGCGGCGGGCGGGCGCATCTTCGCGCAGCTCATGCATGTCGGCCGCGTGTCGCACCCGGACTTCCTCGGCGGGGCCCAGCCGGTCGGGCCGAGCGCCGTCGCGGCGGTCGGCAATGCGATCACTTATGAAGGGCTCAAGCCTTTCGTCACGCCGCGCGCGCTCGAAGCGGCGGAGATCGAGGCGATCGTGGCGGAGCATGGCGAAGCCGCGCGGCGCGCGGTCGAGGCCGGGTTCGACGGCATCGAGGTCCACGGCGCGAACGGCTATCTCGCCGAGCAATTCCTCGCCTCGGGCAGCAACGTCCGGGACGACGAATGGGGCGGCAGCACGGAGCGGCGCGCGCGCTTTCTCCTCGCCGTGGTCGATGCGGCGGCGGCGGCGATCGGGCCGGAGCGGGTCGGCGTGCGCCTCAGCCCGGGCAACAGCTTCAACAGCATATCCGACGCCGATCCGGAAGCGACGCTTCGCCACGCCGCGGCGGAGCTCAACACGCGCGGCCTCGCTTATCTCCACCTCGTCGTCCACCCACTCGATTTCGACGTGCTCGGCACAGCGCGCAGCCTGTATGAAGGGACGCTGATCGCCAATTCGGGCTACGATCTGGACCGCGCCGAGGCCGAGATCGCGAGCGGCCGCGCCGACCTCGTGTCGTTCGGCGCGCCCTTCATCGCCAATCCGGACCTGCCGCGGCGGCTGCGCAGCGGCGCTCCGCTGGCGGCCGGGGACCGCGCAACCTTCTACGGCGGCGACGCGCACGGCTATGTCGATTACCCGTTCCTCGCTCCGGAGAGCGAAGCGGCCTAGCCGTCGGCGGCGGGCGCCACCTTGTCCTGCGTCTTCGTGTCGAAGTCGCTCGCATCGTGGCGCTCGTGGAGCTGCTCGGAGGGGTCGCCCATGACCCGGTTCACCATCCGGCCGCGGCGGACCGCCGGGCGGCTGCCGACCTGCTCGGTCCAGCGCAGCAGGTTGCGATACTCCTGGACCTGGAGGAATTCGGCCGCGCCGTAGACTTCGCCGCGGGCGAGCGCGCCGTACCAGGGCCAGATCGCCATGTCGGCGACGGTGTAGTCGGGGCCAGCGACATATTCGCTTTCGGCGAGGCGGCGGTCGAGGACGTCGAGCTGGCGCTTGGCTTCCATGGCGTAGCGGTTGATCGCATATTCGATCTTCACCGGCGCATAGGCGTAGAAATGGCCGAAGCCGCCGCCGAGGAAGGGCGCGCTCCCCATCTGCCAGAAGAGCCAGGACAGGCATTCCGCCCGCGCCGCGCCTTCGGAAGGAAGGAAGGCGCCGAACTTTTCGGCGAGATAGACGAGGATCGCGCCGGATTCGAAGACTCGGACAGGCTCGGCGCCGCTTCGGTCGAGGAGCGCCGGGATCTTGGAATTGGGGTTTACCTCGACGAAGCCGCTGCTGAACTGGTCGCCCT
>DASVQT010000023.1:0-10691 GCA_036388975.1 Allosphingosinicella sp.
CGGCGAGCGGGTGGAGCGGCTTCGGGAGCGCTACGCGGCCTTCGATCATCCGGGCGCGCGGGAGATCGTGGACTGGCTCGACGGGCGCTGGGCGGTCACCGAGGAAGAGGTGCAGACTCAATAGTTCCTCCCCATCGCGGATGGGGAGGAATTCAGGCGCGGAGCACCGCTCCGAGCTTTGCCGCGGCGGCGACGATCTTGTCGGAGACGGCTTTCAGATCCTCTTCGGTGAAGCTTCTCTCCGAGGGCTGGAGGGTGACTTCGACGGCCAGGGACTTCTGGCCTTCGGGGACGCCCTGGCCGGTGAAGACGTCGAACAGCGCCGCGCTCGCGATCGCCTGCTTATCGGCGCCGCGGACGGCGCGGACGAGCTGGTCGGCGGCGAGGTCCAAGGGGACGAGGAAGGCGAAGTCGCGAGTGACCGCCTGGAGCGCCGGCGGGGCGTAGGCCGGGCGCATGCGGCCGCTCTGCCCGCGCTTCTGGGGCAAGGCGTCGAGGAAGATTTCGGCGGCGACGACGGGGCCGGAAAGGTCGAAGGCCTTGAGGGTGGAGGGGTGGAGTTCGCCAAATTCGGCGAGGACGTTTTTGGGGCCGAGGCCGAGGCGGGCGGAGCGGCCGGGATGGTAGATGCCCGAGGCGGGGCTCAGCACCTGGAGGTTGTCGACGGGGGCGCCCGCGGCGGCGAGGATGGCGAGGGCTTCCGCCTTGGCGTCATAAGCGTCGAAGCCGGCGGCGCGGCCGGTGCGCCAGCCGCGCGGAGTGCGGTCGCCCGCCAGGACGAGGCCGAGGGTCGGCCGCTCGGCATCGGCGAGGTAGCGGCGGCCGATCTCGAACAAGCGGACGCTGCCGGCGCCGCGCGCGCCGTTGCGGGCGGCGGCGGCGAGGAGGCCCGGGAGGAGCGAGGGGCGCATCGCCTTCATCTCCTCCGAAATCGGGTTTTCGAGGACCCAGGCGGAGCCGCCGAACGGCGCCGCCTCGGCTTCGGAGATGAAGCTCCAGGTGACGGCTTCGTTGAGGCCGCGCGCGGCCGCGGTGCGGCGGACTCGCCGTTCGAGCAGTTGCTCGGGGGTGGCCGTCGGGCGGGCGACTCCGGGGGCGCGGGCGAGCGGGGTGGACGGAACGTGATCGATGCCGTGAATCCGGATCACCTCCTCGACGATGTCGGCGGAACCGATGACGTCACGGCGCCAGGACGGCACTGAAACCGCCCAGCTTTCGCCTTCCGAGACGCCGAAGCCGAGGCGTTCGAGGATCTCGCGCTGGCGGGGCTCCGGCACGTCGAGGCCGCCGAGTTCGAGGCAGCGGGCGGGGCGATAGGAGACGGTGCGCGTGTCCAGCGGCGGCTCGCCGGCTCGGACGATCTCGGAGGGCTCGCCGCCGGCGAGATCGATCGCCATGCGGGTCGCGAGGGCAATGCCAGCGTCGAGAAAGGCGGGATCGACGCCGCGCTCGAAGCGGCTGCGCGCGTCGGAGGTGAGGCCGAGCTTCTGGCCGGTCAGCGCGATATGCTCCGGATCGAAATAGGCGCATTCGATGAGGATGTCGGTGGTCGTCTCCGTGACACCCGAATGCTCGCCGCCCATGATGCCGCCGATGTCGTGGACGCCCGCATCGTCGGCGATGACGGTGACGGAGGGGTCGAGCCTGTAAGTCTTGCCGTTCAGGGCCAGCACCTCCTCGCCGTCGGCGGCGCGGCGAGCGACGATGGCGCCCCGGAGCCTGGCGAGATCGTAGACGTGCAGGGGGCGGCCGTAGCTCAGCATGACGTAGTTGGTCATGTCGACGAGGGCGCTGATCGGGCGCTGGCCGACGGCTTTCAGGCGCTGCTGCAGCCAGGGGGGCGAGGCGCCGTTGCTGACGCCGCGAACGACGCGGCCGTAGAAGGCCGGGCAGCCTTCGGGATCGTCGGTGCGGATGGCGATCGGGCAGGGAAAGGCGCCGGGAATTTCGGGCGCTTCCACGGCCTTGAGGGTGCCGATGCCGGCGGCGGCGAGGTCGCGGGCGATGCCGTGGACGCCCATCGCATCCTGGCGGTTGGGCGTGATCGAGACGTCGATCACCGGATCGTCGAGGCCGGCCCACTCGGCATAGCTGGCGCCGACGGGGGCGTCCTCGGGGAGCGAGATGATGCCGTCATGCTCGTCGCCGAGTTCCAGTTCGCGGACCGAGCACATCATGCCGCGGCTTTCGACGCCGCGGATTGCCGCCACCTTCAAGGTGATGTCGCTGCCGGGGACGTAGGCGCCGGGCGCGCCGAAGACGCCGAGCATTCCGGCGCGGGCATTGGGGGCGCCGCAGACGACCTGGATCGGCTCGCCGGTTCCGGCATCGACGGACAGGACCTGGAGCTTGTCCGCCTGCGGGTGGCGCTCGGCGGTGAGGATCTTGGCGACGGTGAAGGGGGCGAGCTTTTCGGCGGGGTTCTCGACGCCTTCCACTTCGAGGCCGACGCGGGTCAGCGCTTCGAGGATCTCGTCGAGCCTCGCGGAGGTTTCGAGATGCTCCTTCAGCCAGGAGAGGGTGAACTTCATGCGCCCACTCCCCCGCTGAGGGTGGGCACGTCGAGGGCGGAGAAGCCGTAATGCTTGAGCCAGCGGACGTCGCCGTCGAAGAAGGCGCGCAGGTCGTCCATGCCGTATTTGAGCATGGCGAGGCGGTCGATGCCGCAGCCGAAGGCGAAGCCCTGATATTCCTCCGGATCGAGGCCGCACGCTTCGATGACTTTGGGATGGACCATTCCGGAGCCCAGCAACTCCATCCAGCCGTCACTGCCGCCCAGCACGCGGCGGCCGTTGATGAGGCTGTAGCCGACGTCGACCTCGGCCGAGGGCTCGGTGAAGGGGAAATAGGAGGGGCGCAGGCGCAGGACGATGTCGTCGCGCTCGAAATAGGCCTTGAGGAAGGTCTCCAGCGTCCATTTGAGATGGCCGAGCGTGATGCCGCGGTCGATGACCAGGCCCTCGACCTGGTGGAACATCGGCGTGTGAGTGGCGTCGCTGTCCGAGCGGTAGGTGCGGCCGGGCGCGATGACGTAGATGGGCGGCTTCTGCGTCATCATGGTGCGGATCTGGACCGGCGAGGTGTGGGTCCTGAGCAGCATGCGCCGGCCTTCGGGGTCGCGGTCCGGGAAATAGAAGGTGTCGTGCATCGCCCGGGCCGGGTGGCTTTCGGGAATGTTGAGCGCGGTGAAGTTGCGCCAATCGTCCTCGATCTCGGGGCCGGTCGCGACCGAGAAGCCGAGATCGGCGAAGATTTCGGCGAGCTCGTCCATCACCTGGCTGACCGGGTGGACGCTGCCCTGCGGGGCGGCCGGGGCGGGAAGCGTCAGATCCAGCCGCTCGGTGGCGAGGCGGCGCTCCAGCTCGGCGGCTTCGAGCGCGGCCTTGCGGTCGGCGAGGGCTTCGGTCACCGCCTCGCGGAGGCCGTGGATGCGCGGCCCTTCCACCTGCCGCTCCTCCGGGCTCATCTTGCCGAGCGTCTTGAGTAGCCCGGTGATCGCCCCCTGCTTGCCGAGCGCGGCGACGCGCTCCGCTTCCACCGCAAGGAGATCGGGCGCGGCGGCGATGCGGGCGAGGAGTTCGCTTTTGGTGGCTTCGAGATCGGTCGTCATGGCGCGCGCTCTAGACGAGATTGGCGCCGGGGTGAAACCCCGGGCCGGAACGCGGACGTTGACAAAGATGGAGCTTAAACGGGCGAATCCCGTCACCTTTGTCAACTTTCGGCTGCGGCGGGCCGGCGCGAGCAGATGAAGGGCGGCAGGGTTGCAAGTCTGGATCGGCATGACCGGGCAGCGAAGCAGGCCAAATCCTATTTTGAAAGAGCGGCAAAAAGAAAAGGCGCGGGGGCCGAAGCCTCCGCGCCTGTTTCTTTTCAGCTGAACCTTAAGCTCAGGCCTGGGCTTCCGCCTGCGCCGGGAGGGCGTTGCGGGCCTGGGCGATGATGCCGCTGAAGGCCGCGCCTTCGTGCATGGCGAGATCGGCCAGGACCTTGCGGTCGAGATCGACGCCCGCGAGCTTCAGGCCGTGCATGAACTGGCCGTAGGTCAGGCCTTCGGCGCGAACGGCCGCGTTGATGCGCTGGATCCAGAGAGCCCGGAAGCTGCGCTTCTTCACCTTGCGGTCGCGATAAGCGTACTGCCCGGCCTTTTCGACGGCCTGGCGGGCGATCCGGATCGTGTTCTTGCGACGGCCGTAATAGCCCTTCGCCTGTTCCAGGATCCTCTTGTGACGGGCCTTGGTGGTGACCCCGCGCTTGACTCTTGCCATGTCGGGTTCTCCTTACTTCAGGCCGTAAGGCGCCCACGCCTTCACGCGCGCCGTATCGGCGTCGGCGAGGACGAAGGTGCCGCGATTCTGGCGGATATACTTGGCGTTGTGGCTGATCAGCCGGTGGCGCTTGCCCGCGACGCCGTGCTTGATCTTGCCGGTCGCCGTGAGCTTGAAGCGCTTCTTGACGCCGCTCTTGGTCTTCAACTTGGGCATTTTCGTCTCCTTGGCCACCACGGGGGCGGACGTTTAGGAACAGCCACGGCAGCCCTTGTGAGCCGGGCCGTTCGATTCTTCCAAAGCTGGAAAGAAGCGGCGCCTATAGAGGGGGATGGGGAGCAGATCAAGCTTGCCATGGCGGAGCCGCCATGCTGGCTTGCACACCGGCTGTCTTTTGGGGGGATCGAGCCATGCGTTTCACCATCGCCTGCATCGCCGCGCTCGTTGCCACGCCCTGCGCCGCCCAGGTGCGCACGGTCGTGGAGCCGCTGGCGCCCGGGGCCTCGGACGGTTCGGTCTTTTTCCTGAACGAAGGCGAAAGGCCGATCGACATGGAGCCGCCGGCGACGATCGAGGCGGTGCGCCGGGGGAGCGGCGATACGGTGACGCTCCGGGCTCCCGCCGGAGCGCGGCTGACGCTGGAGCCCGGAGGCTTTGCCAGGATCGTCTATGCCGCGCCGCTCGCCGAGGCGGAGCCGCAGGGACGGGCAGTGGCGGCGGATCGGGCCGATGCCGGGGCGGACGCGCGCGCGGAGGCGCCGCACACGGCCGGACCGACGGCAGGTCCGTCCAGCAGCGGCGGCACCGCCGCCGGCGGCCTGATCGAACGGTTCGAAGCCTATGAACCGGTCTACGTCATCGCAGGCGACCTCGAGGATGCGACGAAGCTTCAGTTCAGCTTCGCGTTCCGCTTCTTCGACGCGGGGGGAGGCGGCGCGCTGCGCTTCGGCTACACTCAGACAATGTTCTGGGCCACGGGAGCCCCCTCCTGGCCGTTCACGTCCACCATCTACAGCCCCAGCCTTTATCACACGCTGCTGGTCTCGCGCGGGCGCATCCCCATGGACGTGTCGGTCGGCTATGCGCATGATTCGAGCGGCGAGGCCGGGCGCCGCTCTCGGGACGTCAACCGCGTCTTTGTCCGCGCCGCCGCGGACGTCCCGCTCGGCGGCGACTGGACCCTGACGATCGCGCCGAGCCTGTGGCACTATATCGACTGGCCGGCCGACCGACCGCCGGGCATCGAGGATTATCGCGGCCACACGTCGCTCGAGCTCGCGATCGGGGAGCGCGGCGGGCCGCGCCTGTCGTCGCGCTTGCGGGGGCTGGAAACCGGCCGAGGGAGCGCCGAACTCAACGGATCGTTGCCGATGCGCCGGATCTGGAGCCGCCTGCCCGCGCTCCATCTCTTCGGGCAGCTTTTCACCGGCTTTGGCGAAACGCTGATCGACTATGACCGCGAAGCCACGCGCTTCCGGTTCGGGATCGCCTTCGTGCGCTAGGCCCCCATGCGGCCGCCGCCGCCGCTCTCCCCTGCTGCTTGTTACAATTGAAACCATCCGGGCGGGGCGGCGGCATCGGGGCGCAACATGGCGCGTCTAACAAGGCACCATCGGCCGGCCGCCGGCTTGCGGCCCGCCGCGATGGAGCGAGACATGAAGACTGTTTTTTCGGTCATGGCGCGCGACGACACGATGCTCGGCGCCTGCTTCGCGATCAGCGAGGATCTCGGCATCGATCCGCTTTGGATGCGTGTCGGATTCGCGGCGATCCTGTTCTGGAGCCCGGCGGCCGCGCTCGCCGGCTACGGCCTCGCGCTCGTGCTCGCAATTCTCGCCCGCCTGGTCGTGCCGGAACCGGTCATTCCCGCCGCGGCTGCCGCCGCCGCCGAGAAGGAGCCGGCGCCGGAGGCGGAGCGCGCCGAGGACCTGCAGCTCGCCGCCTGAGCGCGGGCGTCACCAAGGGATCGGCTCGCCCGTATAATCGACGAAGGCGCCGGAGCGCTCCGGAGTCAGCTCGTCGAGGAAGCGGCGCATGCCGGCGACGCTCTGGGGCGGGGCGACCTGCGCGTTCGGGCCGCCCATGTCGGTCTGCACCCAGCCGGGATGGAAGAGGATGAGCGGCACGTCGGTCTCGGCGGCGAGATTGTACCAGAAGGCATTCATCGCGGCCTTGGACGCGCGGTAGCCGAGATAGCCGCCCGAGCTGTCGGCGATGCTGCCCATGCGGCTGGTGATTGCGGCCATCTTGCCGCCGGCGAGGCTGGGCAGGAGAGCGCGGGCGAGCAAGGTGGGCGCGACGGCGTTGACGGCGAGCACTTCGAGCGCGGCCTCGGCGTCGGCGGCGGTGTCGACGCGGCGGCCGGCGGTGATGCCGGCATTGGCGATGAAGAGATCGAGCTTGGCGCCGCCGAGGCGCCGGGGAAAGGCTTCGAGCGCGGCGAAATCGCGCATGTCGAGGCGCTCGACACGGACGCCGAGCGCTTCCAGCTCCGGCGAGTCGCTCCGGGCGGTGGCGATGACGTGCCAGCCGTCGGCGGCATATTGGCGGACGAATTCGAGGCCGATGCCGCGGTTCGCGCCGGTGATGAGGATCGTGGGCATCAGTCGAACAGGCTCGAGACGCTGCTCTCGTCGGCGATTCGCTTGATCGCTTCGCCGAGGAGGGGGGCGATGGTGAGGACGCGGATGCGGTCGCTGGCGCGGGTTTCCTCGGTGGGGAGGATCGAATCGGTGATGACGAGTTCCGCGAGGACGGAGCTTTCGACCCGCGCGACGGCGGCGCCCGACAGGACGCCGTGGGTGCAATAAGCGACCACTTCGGCGGCGCCGCCTTCGCGAAGCGCGGCGGCGGCGTTGCACAAGGTGCCGGCCGAATCGACGATGTCGTCGATGAGGATGCAGCAGCGGCCGCGGACGTCGCCGATGATGTTCATCACTTCCGATTCGCCGGGCCGCTCGCGGCGCTTGTCGACGATGGCGAGCGGCGCGTTGTCGAGGCGCTTCGCGAGCGCGCGGGCGCGGACCACGCCGCCGACGTCCGGCGAAACCACGGTGACCGGGCGGCCCGAGAAGCGCGACTGGATGTCGGCCGACATGACGGGGGCGCCGTAGAGATTGTCGGTCGGGATATCGAAGAAGCCCTGGATCTGCCCGGCGTGGAGATCGACGGACAGGACCCGGTTGGCGCCGGCGACGGTGATGAGGTTGGCGACGAGCTTGGCCGAGATCGGGGTGCGGGGGCCGGGTTTGCGGTCCTGCCGGGCATAGCCGAAATAGGGAACGACCGCCGTGATCCGCTTGGCCGAGGCGCGGCGCAGCGCATCGATGCAGATCAGGAGCTCCATGAGATTGTCGTTGGCGGGATAGGAGGTGGACTGGACCACGAACACGTCCTCGCCGCGAACATTTTCCATGATCTCGACGAACACCTCCTCGTCGGCGAAGCGGCGGACGCTGGCTTCGGTGACAGGCAGTTCGAGATAGGCGGCGATGTCCTTCACCAGCGGCAGGTTCGAATTGCCCGACATGAGCTTCATGAGTGCGGCTTTCCGGTGGCGTCAGGGATGCGCGGTTCTCTGGCCTGTGGGGGGTGGGATGGCAAGAGCCGGGGGCTCTCAGCCTTGCGGCCAGTTTTGCGCCTTCACCGCCCCTTCCTGCGAGCGAGCGACCGGAACGAGGAGGCCGTTTGCGAGGCGCAGGCGTAGGCGGGCGCCGTCGCGCTCGACCCGCTCCACGGCGTCGGCGGCGACCCACCAGCTCCTGTGGACCTGGAGGCCGGGGAGGCCGTCCAGCTCCGCGATGGCGTCGCGCAAACGCATCAGGATGAGGGCGCTGCCGAGATCGCCGTGGGCGCGGACGTAATGGTCCTCCATGGAGAGGCAGAGGAGGCGGGGGCCGATGGTGGGGGGCAGGCGGGCGAGGAAGCGCAGGCGGAGCGGGGAAGGAGCGGCGGCCTCCGCAGGGGGAGAAGTCGAAGCCGGAGTGCCGAGCAGGCGATCCATCAGGAACCCGACGACGATCCCGATGCCGAGGACCTGACCATAAAGGAGCGGGAAGCGGCTCGTTCCAGGCGCGAGCATGCGATCGAGGAAGAGGTCGATCAGGAGCGAGAGCGGGACGGCGCCGATGGCGAGGACGAGGAGCTGGGCGGCGAAGCGGCCGATGCGGAGCCGCTCGTCCAGCCAGCCCGCGACGACCAGCAAAGGCCGGAAGATCGCGTAGCCGGCGAGGATGAAGCCGATCCACCAGGCCGCGCGTGTGCCGAACGGAACGGCATAGCTTCCGAACGGGCCGAGCGCCGCCAAGGCGAGGCCGATGGCCGCGATCAGCAGGATCTCGACGGCGAGCTTGCGTCCCAATTCTTCGCCTCCAACGCCGTTCGCGCTTCGTGAAATGCACTTCGCGAAGGCGCCCCTGCCGTTCGCGAAGCCGCGCTTTACGGCCCCCGTTCGCCCCTCCAGCCACGGCACGAGCGAGCACATTGGAGGCAGCGGGCAATGGCGACAAGAGCGGCGCAACCGGCGCGGGCATGGAAGGGCGGCAATTACCTGATCGTCGCGGCGGCGATCCTTCTCCTCACCTTCGGGCTGACGGCCTTGTCCTTCGGGTCCGGGGCGGGCGTGCAGGGGCACGCGTCCATGTCACCGGCGCTCATCATCCATCTCGGCACGGTGCTGCCCGCTTTGCCGCTCGGCGCCTGGCTGCTGGTGGCGCGCAAGGGGGGCGCGCTGCACCGGCTGCTGGGGCGCGTCTGGGGCGCGATGATGGTGACGACCGCGATCTCGAGTTTCTGGCTGCAGGAGAATGGCGGCTTGAGCTTCATTCACGTCTTTTCGGTGATCACGCTGGTCTCGATCCCGCTCGGCATCTTCTGGATCCGGCGCGGCAATCTCGAGCGGCACCGGCGGGCGATGACCAGCACCTATATCGGCCTGGTGGTCGCCGGGCTGTTCGCCTTCGCGCCGGGGCGGCTGCTCTGGACCTGGCTGCTGGGCTGAGTTGAAGCGCGCCGGGCGGGGGCCTAGAGCGCGGGCATGACCGTCACCACCCGCTTCGCCCCCGCGCCGACCGGCCGGCTCCACGTCGGCAACATCCGCACCGCGCTCCACAACTTCCTGTGGGCGCGCCGGACGGGGGGCAAGTTCATCCTGCGGCTCGACGATACGGACCGGGAGCGGAGCCGGGAGGAGTTTGCCGACGGCATAAGGGAGGATCTCGCCTGGCTGGGGCTGGTGCCGGACGAGGAGCATCGGCAGTCGGCGCGGTTCGATCGCTACGACGCGGCGCTGGAGCGGCTGAAGGCGGCGGGGCGCGTCTATCCCGCTTACGAGACGGCGCAGGAACTGGATTTGAAGCGCAAGGTGCAGCTCGGTCGCGGGCTGCCGCCCGTCTACGATCGCTCGGCGCTGGCGCTCAGCGATTCGGACCGGGCGGCTCTGGAAGCGGAAGGACGGCGGCCGCACTGGCGCTTCCGGCTCGATCATGGCGCGCCGATCGAGTGGGACGACCTGGTGCGCGGGCCCCAGCGCTTCGATCCGGCCCTGCTTTCCGATCCGGTGATCCGGCGCGAGGACGGGTCGTGGCTCTACATGCTGCCTTCGGCGGTGGACGATGTCGAGCTTGGCGTGACGCATGTCGTGCGCGGCGAGGACCATGTCACGAACACGGCGCTTCAGGTGCAGATGTTCGAAGCCATGGGCGCGGCGCCGCCGGCCTTTGCGCACGAGGCGTTGCTGGTCGGATCGGAGGGCAAGCTTTCGAAGCGGCTGGGCTCGCTCGGCGTCGATGCGATGCGGGAGGCTGGGATCGAGGCGATCGCCATTGCGGCCAAACTGGCGCGGATCGGGACGAGCCTGCCGGTGGAGCCGGTCACGGACATGGCGCCGCTCATTGAAAGCTTCGACTTTTCGACCTTCGGCCGGGCGCCGGCGCGCTTCGACATGGAGGAACTGGCGGGGCTCAATGCGCGGGTGGTCCACAAGCTGGCGTTCGACGCGGTGGCTGAGCGGCTGCCGGCGGGGATGACGGCGCAGGATTGGGAGGCGCTCAGGCCGAATCTAACGCGGGTCGACGAGGCGGCGGACTGGTGGGAGATCCTCCACGGCCATGTCGAGCAGGCGGCGGGCGAGGAAGACAGCGACTTCCTCGCCGCGGCCGCGGAGGCGGCCGGGCGAATCGCGTGGAGCGAGGCGCCATGGAAGGCGCTCACCGCCTCGCTGAAGGAGAGCACGGGGCGCGGGGGAAAGGCGCTGTTCCTGCCATTGAGGCGCGCGCTCACCGGGCGCGACAGTGGGCCGGAGATGGCGGCCTTGCTGCCGCTGATCGGGCGGGAGGAAACGGTTGCGCGGCTCAGGGCCGCCGCGGGAGCCTAAGCCACTTCAGCGGCCTCGTTCGTCCCGAGCGTAGTCGAGGGGCGCACGCTCTG
>DASVQT010000024.1:0-6342 GCA_036388975.1 Allosphingosinicella sp.
TCCGGCCTCCGCCGGAGCACGGTTCCCACGTCGATCCGATCGACGGGACCGATGATGCGTCGAACCAGGCTCCTGGCCGTCCCGATCTCACCCCCGAGCTTCGGCTCTCGCCGGCCGTCAAGCGGGCATGCCTGCAGCACAATGTCGATCCGCGCACGATCGAAGGCACCGGCCGCGACGGACGGGTCACCCGCGCCGACGTCGATCGCGCCGTCGAAGCCGCGGCGCGCGCCCCGGCCCCGGCGCCGGCTCCCGCCGCCGCGCCCACGGACGCTTCGATCCGCTCACACTCCGTCCCGCACGACCGCATGCGCCTCCGCATCGCCGAGAACATGCTGAACTCGGTGACCACCGCGCCGCACGTCACCGCCGTGTTCGAAGCGGATTTCTCCGCCATCATCGCGCATCGCGAGCGCCACAAGGCGGCCTGGGCGAAGAAGGGCGTGAAGCTCACCTACACGGCCTACATCGTCGCCGCCTGCGCCGAGGCGATGAAGGTCGCGCCCGCGATCAACAGCCGCTGGCACCCCGACCGGCTCGAGATCTTCGACGATGTCAATATCGGCGTCGGCACCGCGCTCGGCGAAAAGGGTCTGATCGTCCCGGTCCTGCGCGGCGTCCAGAAGCTGAACCTGAAGGGCATCGCCGCGGGTCTGGAAGAGCTGATCGAAAAGGCGCGGGGCGAGCAGCTGACGGCCCGGGACGTGTCGGGCGGCACCTTCACCATTTCGAACCACGGCGTTTCGGGCTCCCTCTTCGCCTCGCCCATCATCATCGCCCAGCCGCAATCGGCGATCCTGGGCGTGGGCAAGCTCGAGAAACGCGTCGTGGTGCGCGAAGTCGGCGGGATCGACACCATCCAGATCCGCCCCATGGCCTTCGTGTCGCTCACCATCGATCACCGCGTCGTCGACGGGCACCAGACCAACGCCTGGCTGTCCCGCTTCGTCGAGGTGCTGGAGACATGGCCGGCGGAATGAGCGCAACGCCGCCTCCGGCCCAGGGCGCCGCGCCGCGCCTGCTCGATCCGGGCGACACCGCGCCCTGGTTCCGCGCGGCGGCTTTGGACGGCGCGCCGGCTTATGCGTTCGACACGGCGGCCGGGCGGCCGATGCTGCTTCTGTTCTTCGGGAGTGCCGCCTTGCCCGAAGCACAGGCCGCGCTTTCCGCGGTCGCCGCCAGGCGCGCCTTGTTCGACGACACCAACGCCTGCTTTTTCGGCATCACCTGCGATCCGGCCGACGCCGCCGAAAGGCGCATCGCCCAGGCGCTGCCAGGCATCCGCTTCTTTCTCGATTACGACCGCGCCGTCAGCCGCCTGTTCGGCGCCGCGCCAAGCGACGCATCCGGCGACTATCGCACGCACTGGCTGCTCCTCGACCGCACCTTGCGAGTCGCGGCCCGCTTTCCGCTCGCGGCTGCCGACGCCGCCCTCCAGGCGCTCGCCGCGCTCGCTGCCGGACCCTCGCTGCCGGACTGGGCACCTGTCGCCATGGCGCCGAACGTTCTCGAGCCCGCTTTCTGCCGGAAGCTCGTCGCCCTTTACGAGGCGAATGGCGGCGAGGAATCCGGGTTCATGCGCGAAGTGGACGGCAAGACCGTCCTCTTGAAGGACCCGAACCACAAGCAGCGGCGCGACTTCGACATCGCCGACGAGGACCTTCGCCGCGCCATCGTCGCGCGCATCAACCGCCGCCTCGTGCCGGTGGTCCGACGCGCCTTCCAGTTCGATCCGACCCGGATGGAGCGCTATCTCGTCGCCTGCTACGAGGCCGGCGCCGGCCACTTCCGCCCGCACCGCGACAATACGACCAAGGGCACCGCCCACCGCCGCTTCGCCGTCACGATCAACCTCAACGGCGACTATGAGGGCGGGGACCTGCGCTTCCCCGAATTCGGACCGCGCACCTATCGCGCCCCGCCGGGCGGCGCGATCGTTTTCTCCTGCTCGCTGCTCCACGAAGCGACGCCGGTCGTGCACGGCAAACGCTACGCTTTTCTCCCCTTCCTTTACGACGAGGCGGCGGCGGAGCTTCGCGAGAAGAACAACGTCTTTTTGAGCGAGGAGGTCGGCCGCTACAGCCGCGACGGCCGCTGATGGGCCCGCCGGCGTGGACGATCCGGCGCTCGCGGCCCGACGAACGGGAGCGCCTTCACGACATCTGGGCCGGCGCCGTCCGCGCGACTCACGGCTTCCTCGCCGAAGAGGATTTCCACTTCTACAGCGCCCTGGTCCGCGACGAGATGCTGCCCGCCGGCAGCTTCTGGGTCGCGGCCGACGGCGACGACCGCGCGGTCGCCTGGATGGACCTCCAGGGCGACAAGCTCGAAGCCTTGTTCGTCGATCCGGCCTGCCACCGCCGCGGCGCCGGCAAGGCGCTGATGGCCCATGCGGCGCGCCTCAGCCCGGTGATCGAGCTTCATGCCAACGAGCAAAGCGGCGCGGTCGAATATTATCGCCGCCTCGGCTTCGAGGAAGTCTCCCGCAGCGAAGTGGACGGCGCCGGCCGACCTTACCCGCTGGTGACGATGCGCAAAGGCTGATCTAGCGCCTCGCCGCCGCCCGCGCCGCCGGGATGTCGATCTCGTAGAGCTGCGCCCAATTCTTGCCGGTGACGAACAGCCGGTTGCCGGCGCGGTCGTAGGCGATGCCGTTCAAGACGTTGTCGCCGTCGCCCCGCGCCGTCTGCTCCACGATCGGCGCGAGATCCAGCCAGCCCGTGACGCGGCCGGTCGCCGGATCGATGCGGGCGATGCGCGGCGACATCCAGACGTTGGCGAGGATCTCGCCGTTCACATATTCGAGCTCGTTCAAGCGGTGCACCGGCTGCCCGGCGGACGTGACCGCGATCCGCCGCACCTCGCGCAGGGTGGTCGGATCGAGGAAGCGCAGCACGTCCGTCCCGTCGCTCAGGATGACATGGCGGCCGTCCTGCGTCAGGCCCCAGCCTTCGTGGCTGTAATTGAAGGTGCCGGTCTGGCGAAAGGTGCGCCGGTCCCAGCGGAAGCCGACATTGTCCTGCCAGGTGATGGACAGGATCTCGTTCCCCCAGTCGGTAATGCCTTCCCCGAACAGGCCGGCGGGAATGTCCTGACGGCGCAGCACGCGGCCGGTTTCGAGATCCACTTCCCGCAAAGTCGAGCGGCCGACGAGCCCGGTGCTTTCGTACAGCTTGCCGTCGAGCCAGATCAGCCCTTGGGTGAAGGCGTCGGGATCGTGCGGATAGGCGCGCACGACGCGCACCGCCTGGACCGGCGGCTCCTGCGCCGCCGCCGCCGCGGGCGCCTGGCTCGGCGCCGGCGCTTCGGTGCAGGCGGCGAGGCCGAGGAACATGGCGAAAGCGCTGCGCATCATTTCTCCTCCGCCGTGCCTGCTGCGTCGGCCTGTTCGATCATTTGCTCGCTCATCGTCCAGAGCCGGTCGGCGCCTTCTTCGCTGCACGCCCACGGGCGAACATGGTGCCAGCGCTGGCTGTCCTCGCCGGCGAGCCGCGCGACGTCGCAATCCTCGCAGTAGAGACCCCCCAAGCCGTCCAGCATCGGGCTGGTCAGCGCCCAGACGGTCGTAGCCGCGCCCTGCTCCGGCGTCTTGAACAAGGCAGCGACATGCGGCGGCAGGCTTCCGTCCGCATTCTTCCAGCCGAGCGCGACCATCTCCTCGTCGGGAAGGTGGCGCTGCAGCGGCGTGAAGATGCCGCCGGGATGCACCGAAAAGGCGCGAACGCCGTCGCCCCGCCAGCGCCGGTCGAGCCCGAGCGCGAACAGGGCGTCGGCGGTTTTCGCCTGCCCGTACGCCTGCCACTTGTCGTAATCGTGGCTGTGGAAGTGCGGATCGTCCCAGTGGATGTCGCAGACGGCATGGGCGGTCGAGCTCAGCGCCACCACTCGGGCGCCGCCCGCAGCCTTCAGCGCCGGCTCCAGAAGCCGCGTCAGCTCGAAATGGCCGAGATGGCAGATGGCGAATTGCGACTCCCAGCCCGGCCCGACGCGCAGCAGCGGCGAGGCCATGACGCCCGCATTGTTGACGAGGCCGTGCAGCGGACGGCCGCTCTCCAGAAATCGACCCGCAAAGGCGCGGACGCTGGAAAGGTCCGCGAGGTCCATCGCCTCCACTTCAACGTTCGCAATGCCGGCCAAAGCCGCGCGCGCCCGGTCCGGGTGGCGTGCCGGAACGACGATCGCGGCGCCCGCCTCCGCCAGCGCGCGCACCGTCTCGATCCCGATCCCCGAATAGCCGCCGGTGACGATATAGGTCCGGCCCGACAGGTCGATGCCGGCGAGCACCTCGCGCGCCGTGCTGCCGTGGCCGAAGCCGGAGCCGATCGGTTGCTGGTCCTGTGCGGCCACGTCGCGGCTCCTAGGGCGTGTTCATGGTGAGGAGGTCGTAGGTCGCGACCACCTCCTCCTTCTGGTTGTAGACGTAAACGGCCCAGCGCACTTCGCCTTTTTCGGCATCGCGCACGCTCTTGGATTTGACCGTCAGCTCCACCCGCATCGTGTCGCCGGGATAGAGCGGCGTCTGGAAACGCAGGCTCTCGAGCCCGGTATTGGCGAGCACGGGCCCCGGCGCCGGATCGACGAACAGCCCGGCGGCAAAGGACAGGATCAGGTAGCCGTGCGCCACGCGCCCGCCGAAGATCGGGCTCGCCTTGGCTGCCTCCTCGTCCATGTGGGCGTAGAAGGTGTCGCCGGTGAAGTGGGCGAAATGCTCGATGTCTTCGAGGCTGACGGTGCGGCTCGCCGTCTTGAGCGTGTAGCCGACCTCCAGCTCCGAGATGCGCTTCCTGAACGGGTGGACGTCGCCTTCCGGCTTCTCGGCGCCGGGAAGCCATTGCCGCACGATGCCGGACAGGAGGGCAGGGGAGCCCTGGAGGGCGGTGCGCTGCATGTAATGGGTGACGCCGCGTACCCCGCCCATCTCCTCGCCGCCGCCGGCCCGGCCGGGGCCGCCGTGGACGAGGACGGGGAGGGGCGAGCCGTGGCCGGTCGATTCCTTCGCCGAGGTGCGGTCGAGAATCATCATGCGGCCGTGATAGGCGCCCGCGCCCAGCACGAACTCTTCGGCCACGCCCCGGTCGTAGGTGAAGAGCGAAAGCGCAAGGCTCCCCATGCCGCGGTTGGCGAGCGCGATCGCATCGTCCAGATCCTTGTACGGCATGATCGTCGAAACTGGTCCGAAGGCTTCGACGTCGTGCACGGCGGGCGAGCCCCAGGGATCGTCCGAGCGGAGCAGAACCGGCGACATGAAGAAGCCGCTCCCGCCGACCGGCGAGGTGCCGGGATCGCCCGAGACGATCCGCGCGGACTTGGAAAGCTCCGCCACCGCCTCGCGCACCGACGTGAGCTGCGCGCGGCTGGCGAGCGCGCCCATGGTGACGCCCTCCTCGCGCGGGTTGCCGATGCGCACCTTGCCCAGCCGCTGGCGCAGGGCCTCCTCGACAGCGTCGATATGCTCGGCCGGCGCCATGGCGCGGCGGATGGCGGTGCACTTCTGCCCCGCCTTCACCGTCATCTCGCGCGCCACTTCCTTGACGAACAGGTCGAACTCGGGCGTCCCGGGCCCCGCGTCCGGCCCGAGCACCGAAGCGTTGAGCGAATCCCGCTCCGCGATGAAGCGCACGCTTTCCCGCGCGATCACCGGATGGGTCTGGAGCTTCATCGCCGTTTGCGCAGAACCGGTGAAGCTCACCACGTCCTGCAGCGTCAGGTGGTCGAACAGATCGCCCGTCCCGCCCATGATGAGCTGCAGCGCGCCGGGCGGAAGCACGTTCGCCTCGATCATGATCCGGAACGCCGCTTCGGCGAGATAGCCCGTCGCCGAAGCCGGCTTCACGATCGCGGGCACGCCTGCGAGAAGCGTCGGCCCGAGCTTTTCCAGCATGCCCCAGACGGGGAAGTTGAACGCGTTGATGTGGACCGCAACGCCCTGCAGCGACGTCCAGACATGCTGGCCGACAAAGGTCCCGCCCTTCGAAAGCGGCTCCATCTGGCCGTCGATCAGGACGCGCTGGTTGGGAAGCTCGCGCCGGCCCTTGGACGAGAAGGAAAAGAGCGTGCCCGCGCCGCCCTCGATGTCGATCCAGCCGTCCGTCCGAGTCGCGCCGGTTTCGTAATTGAGTTCGTACAGCTCTTCCTTGCGCGCCATGATCGCATTGGCGAGGTCTTTGAGCATCCAGGCGCGCTCGTGGAACGTGAGCTTCCTGAGCGCCGGGCCGCCGACGGTTCGCGCGTGGTGGAGCATGGCCGCGAAATCGATCCCGCCCGACCCCGTCAGCGCCATCGTCTCGCCGGTCAGCGCACTCTCGATCTCGGCCTGCGAGCCGTCCCCAGCAATCCAGCGAT
>DASVQT010000025.1:0-1559 GCA_036388975.1 Allosphingosinicella sp.
CGCCGCTAAGGAAAAAGAGAAATGCTGCAACCCAAACGCACCAAGTTCCGCAAGGCGCACAAGGGCCGGATTCACGGCGACGCCAAGGGCGGCACCGCGCTCAATTTCGGCGCCTATGGCCTCAAGGCTATGGAGCCGGAGCGGATCACCGCGCGCCAGATCGAGGCGGCGCGCCGCGCGATCACGCGCCACATCAAGCGCCAGGGGCGTCTCTGGATCCGCATCTTCCCGGACGTGCCGGTTTCGTCGAAGCCCGCCGAGGTCCGGATGGGCTCGGGCAAGGGCAGCCCCGAATATTGGGTCGCGCGGGTGAAGCCCGGCCGCATCCTGTTCGAGCTGGACGGCATTCCCGGGCCGCTCGCCAAGACCGCGTTCGAGCGGGCGGCGGAGAAGCTCCCGATCAAGACCAAGGTGGTCGCCCGCCTCGGTGAATCGCTGCTTGAGGACGCGTAAGATGGCGAAGTTCGACGAGCTCAAGAACCAGACCGACGACCAGCTGACCGATCAGCTGGCGGAGCTGAAGCGCGAGCAGTTCAACCTGCGCTTCCAGGCCGCCACCAACCAGATCGAGAAGCCGTCGAGGGTGCGCGAGGTCCGGCGGGCCATCGCCCAGATCAAGACGCTTCAGAACGAGCGCGCCCGCGCCGGCGAAACGGCCAAGGCGTAAGGAGTAGAGACGAGATGCCAAAGCGCGTTCTGACCGGCACTGTGGTGTCCGACAAGACCGACAAGACCGTGGTGGTCCGGGTCGAGCGGCGGGTGAAGCACCCGCTCTACGGCAAGATCATCAAGCGGTCGAAGAAGTACCACGCCCATGACGAGGCCAACGAGTTCAAGGAAGGCGAGATCGTCCGCATCGAGGAGACGGCGCCGATCTCGAAGCTGAAGACGTGGCGGGTGCTGAGCCGCGCCGACGCCGCCGCCGCCGATGCCGCGGCGGAAGAGAAGTCGGCCACCAAGGCGAAGAGCCGCAAGGCGAAGGCGGAAGCCGAGCCGGCGGACGCTTGAGGAAAGGCTGGGCTGACGGGAAACGCACCCGTTCGCCCTGAGCCTGTCGAAGGGCCTTCCTTCTTCGTTGAAGAAGAGGAGGAGAGGGCTTCGACAAGCTCAGCCCGAACGGGAAGAGGTTTCCGGTTCGCCGGGTGACATTTTGAGGATGAACCCGGCCCCGGCCGGGGCAGGGTTTGAAGAAGGAATGGATCGATGATCCAGATGCAGTCCAATCTCGACGTCGCGGACAATAGCGGCGCCAAGCGCGTCCAGTGCATCAAGGTGCTGGGCGGCTCGAAGCGCCGCTTCGCCGGCGTCGGCGACATCATCGTCGTCTCCGTCAAGGAGGCGGCGCCGCGCGGCCGCGTCAAAAAGGGCGATGTTCACAAGGCGGTGATCGTCCGGACCGCCAAGGACATCCACCGCCCCGACGGCTCGACGATCCGCTTCGATTCGAACGCCGCTGTTCTGGTCAACAACAACCAGGAGCCGATCGGCACCCGCATCTTCGGCCCGGTCGTTCGCGAGCTGCGCGCCAAGAAGCATATGAAGATCATCAGCCTCGCGCC
>DASVQT010000026.1:0-16576 GCA_036388975.1 Allosphingosinicella sp.
GCCCGCTCGGCGATGACGGCCAGCACTTCGGCGACGTCCGGCTCGTCGTCGACGATCAGCGCCGCCCCCTTCGCCGGCACCGAAGGCGCCGCCGCGGGCGCGGGGAGCGCCGCCGCCGGCGGGCGCCGCGCCGTGTCCAAAGTCACGCGGAAGCAGGCGCCGCCTTCCGGCGCATCGACCAGTTCGAGGCGCCCGCCATGCGCTTCCACGAGGCCGAGCGAGAAGCTGAGACCGACTCCGGTGCCCACGCCTTCCGGCTTGGTCGTGAAGAATGGGTCGAAGACCCGGCGGCGTATCTCCGGCGCGACGCCCGGGCCATTGTCCCACACGTCGACGGCGAGCCGCCCCTCCCCGGCCGATTTGGCGCGAACGGCGAGGCGCCGCTCGCCCGCCTGCTCCTGCAGCGATTGCTGCGCATTGACGATCAAATTGACGAACACCTGGTGGAGCTGGTCGGGATCGGCGTCGAGCGGCGGCAGTCCGGGCTCGATCTCCAGCGACACGTCGATACCGGCGGTCTTGAGCGGATAATCGTTGAGCCGCAGCGCCGCGCCGAGCACGTCGGCGATCTCGACGATGCGGCGCTCCGGCTCCTTCTGCCGCGCCATGGCGAGAAAGGTCTGGACGATGCGCGAGCAGCGCTCGGCCGCGACGCGCACCTTCGCCGCCCGGCTCGCCATAGCTGAACCCGCCGCCAGCTCCTCGAGCAGGGCCGCCTGGGCGGTGACGATGGTGAGCGGATTGTTGAGCTCGTGGCTCACCCCGGCGAGCAGGCTTCCGAGCGCGGTGAGCTTCTCGGCCTGGTGGAGCTTCTCGCGGGAGCGGGCGAGCTCCTCCTCGCTCCGCTTTCGGTCGCTCAGGTCGACGATGGAGCAGATCACGGCCGGGGCCCCGCCATAGCCGATGTGGCGCCAGCTCACCGCCACGGGCAGCCGGGCGCCGCCGCGAACCACCCAGGTCTCGTAATTGTCGTAGCGCCGATGGGCGCGGACGAAGGCGGCGAACTCCTCCCAGCCGCGCCCGCCCGGCGACCAGCTGCGCGGATCCATGCCGGTCCGCGCCGCGCCGGGTGCCACATCCATCATTTCGTAAAAGGCGGGATTGGCGAGGACGATGCCGCCGTCCTGCGCAATCACCACCGGAATCGGATGCCCTTCGGTCACCGTCCGGAAGAGCTGTTCGCTTTCGCGAAGCGCCGCATTGGCTTCGGCCCGCTCCAGCGTCGCCCAGGTCCTGTCGGCGACTTCGGCCAGGAGGCGCAGCTCCGCGGCGGTCCATTCGCGCGGCGAGAATTGCTGGGCGGCCATGAAGGCGGTGAGCGTTCCGCTCTTAACCAGCGGCACGCTCATGAAGGCGAGGATCCCGGCCTCGAGGCAGCGCGCCCGCATCGTTTCCGGGACAAGATCGTCCTTCCAGACGTCCGTCGACAGGATCGCCTCGCCGCGCGAATAGGTCTCCAGATATTCCTGCGAATAATCGGTCATCGGGAAGCGGTGCGCGGGTACGGGCGCTCCGTTCGCCCGCCAATCCCGCCGCGCGTGGAGCAAGCCGCTGTCCCAGTTCACCGTTGCATAGACGATCCGGTCGACGCCCAGCTCGCGACCCACCGCTTCCGATGCGAGCGACAGGATCGTCTCGGGATCGCTTTCGTCGCGTATTTCGTCGCCGAGCCGGAGCAGAAAGGCTTGCGAGCGCTCGGACGCGACATGCTGCGAGACTTCGGTGCAGGTCCCGACCCATCCGGCCTTCGCGCCGCCTTCGCCGCGGGCCGGGCGCACATGGGTGACGAACGGCCGGCTGACGCCGTCGCCGCCGCGCAGCTGCACAGTGAGGCTGAACGGCGCTCCGTCCGGCGCGGATTCGATCGCGGCGGCGAGCAGCCCGGCATTGGCCGCGGCGGCGTCTTCGGACCCGTCCACATAATCGTGCCAGCATCGGTTGAACGCGCTCGGCCGCCCGTCCGCGTCCGCCTTCCAGCAGATGACGGGCAACAGGTCGGCAGCGGCGGCGAAGTCTTCGCCGCGCGGACCTGCCGTGCCCTCACCCGTCCCGTGCATCCTACCCCGACCCCCGCCGTTCGCGCCAGCCTAGCGCGCTACGGCGGCGAGCGCGAGAGCCGGCGTCCGCCGCGGTCCGGGCGCAGCGGGCGTTAGCCCCGCACGATCTCCATGACGCACAGGGCGATGCCGAGCAGGGTTCCGACCGCGCCCCCGATCCGGATGCGGCGCGGCACCCGCAGCGACGGATAGGCGCGGTAGGCGCGGCGCTCCTCGAAGAAGCGGTCTTCGCCCGACTCCATCCGCGCCTTGACGCGCTGCGCTTCGCGCTCGGGCCGCAGAAACAGGCCGAAGGAGAAGATCGTCATGACGACGTAGAAGGCCAGCATCGCAATCATATCGGTTCTCCCCCGGCCGCTCCCGGCGTCAACCGACCGGCGCCACTTCCACCGCGAGCGGTCCCTTGCGGCCGTCGGCGATGCGGGCGCGCAATTGCTGTTCGGGCACCAGATCCTGGAGGCCGCCGCGCCGCACCGTTTCCATGTGCACGAAGATGTCCTGCGAATCGCAAGTTTCGCGGACCAGGAAGCCGTAACCCTTCAAACGGTTGAACCATTTGACGAGCACCAGCTCGAACTCCCCCGCTTCGTCGATCAGCGCGGAGGGGTCGACCCGCTCGGCGGTCGAGGGCTGGCGCGTCGGATCGGGAATGACCGCGTTGGAAAGGTCGATCGACAGCACCTTGCGCGCCTGGAGGCCGCGCTCCTGCTCGGCGACGAGGCATTCCACGACCGCGCCTTCGGGAAGGCTGCGCCGGTCATGCTCCTTAAGCACGCTGAAATGGACGAGCACGTCGCCCCGCGCCTGGTCCGAAACGAGGAAGCCGAAGCCCCGCGTCGCGTCGAACCACTTCATCGTCCCCGTGATCTTGAGCAGCGCCTCGTCGTCCGGGCCCGGCGCCGGCATCGCCGCGCCACGCGGGTCCCCGCCGCGCCCGTCGCCGGAAGCGTTCTCATCTGCTGTCATCTCGCGGCGTGACGTCATCGAGAACAAGGGCCGTGAAGGAGGAAATTGGCGCGTAGGACTAACATGCTTTCCCGCTTTGTGAACTGCTTGCGTTGGTTTTTCAGGATGCGTCCTGTTCCGGGATGTCGCCGGGGGAAGAGTTTACGATCCGGCGGGCGAGGTCGAGCGGGTGTCCAGCCCTCAGCATGGCGGCCAGCGCTTTCTCGCGTTCGGGCCGCTCCGCCTGCGCGCGGGCATAGGGCCCGATCCGCTTGCGCTCGGCGAAGCGAAGCGCCGCGCCCCAGGCCCCGTCCCGCGCCTGGCCCCGGGCTTCGGCTCCGTCCTCTTCCGCGATCCCCGCGGCCCTCAGTGCATCCGACACCCGCCGCGCGCCGTAGCCGCGCCGCCCCAGCGCCGCCGCCTTGCTCGCCGCGAACGCCTTGTCGTCGACATAGCCCAAGGCCGCGAACCGCTCGACCAGCCGCTCCACCGGCGGCTCCCCGTCCCCGTCCCACCCGCGCTCGGCGATCTTGCGCTTCAGATAGGTGCGCAGCTTCGCCCGCGTCGTGGCGAAGCGGCCGAGATAATGGACGGCGAGCCGCTCGAGCGCTTCGGCTTCGAGCCTCGGGGGCTTTCGCTTGGGTTCATGTGGCACGCGCCATGATTGTGCCACAGTCGAGCCGGAATATGAACGCCTCGGCCCCGCAGAGCAAAATCGGTCCGGAGCGCATCCCACGCGTCTCCGGCAGCGCAGAAGGACAAGAACGGACGTGGTTGAACGACTAAGCGAGGACAAGAACCCGCTCGAGCCGACCCCGACCGACGATCGCCTTCCCCGGCGTTTCGCCGATTTCCAGACCGTCGGCGAAGCGCTCGACTACGCAGCGCAAGGCGTCCGCGGCCTGAACTTCCACGATCCGCGCGGCACATTGGTGCGCGCCTACACCTTCGCCGAGCTGCGCGCCGACGCCCTCCTCGCCGCCCGCCGCCTGATCGCCGACGGCGTCCAGCCGGAGGACCGCGTCGCCCTCATCGCCGAAACCGGGCCGGAATTCGCCGCCCTCTTCTTCGGCGCCATCTATGCCGGCGCCTGGCCGGTGCCGCTGCCGCTGCCGACCTCGTTCGGCGCCCGCGAAAGCTATATCGACCAGCTTTCCGTCCAGCTCCAAAGCTCGGACCCCGTCGCCCTCATCTACCCGGCCGAGCTCGCCTCCATGGCCGGCGCCGCCGCCCAGGCCGTCGGCGTCAAGGGCATCGATTGGGAAAGCTTCGGCGCCCGCGAGGCCCCTGAAGCCGCTCTCCCCTCCGCCGGCACCGACGACATCGCCTATCTCCAATATTCGAGCGGCTCGACCCGCTTCCCGCACGGCGTCGCCATCACCCACCGCGCCTTGCTCAACAATCTCGCCGCGCACAGCCACGGCATGCAGGTCCGGGACGGCGACCGCTGCGTGTCCTGGCTCCCCTGGTACCACGACATGGGCCTGGTCGGCTGCCTGCTCTCCCCCGTCGCGAACCAGGTTTCGACCGATTACCTCAAGACCGAGGATTTCGCCCGCCGCCCGCTCGCATGGCTCGATCTCATCAGCCGCAACACGGGCACGACCCTCTCTTATTCGCCAACCTTCGGCTACGACATCTGCGCGCGCCGTATCGGCAGCCAGTCCAACGTCGCCGAGCGCTTCGACCTGTCGCGCTGGCGGATCGCCGGCAACGGCGCGGACATGATCCGCCCGGACGTCATGCAGGCCTTCGTCGACGCCTTCGCCGACGCCGGCTTCGATCCCAAGGCCTTCACCCCTTCCTACGGCCTCGCCGAAGCGACGCTCGCCGTCTCGATCATGCCGCCGGGCGAAGGCATCGTCGTCGAATTGGTCGAGGAAACCCTCCTCGCCGGCGGCAGCGCCGACGACCGCGACCGGCCCCAGCGCTACCGCGCGATCGTGAATTGCGGAAAGCCCGTGCGCGACATGGAGATCGCGATCCGCGGCGACAGCGGCGAGACGCTCGGCGAGCGCGAGATCGGCAAGGTCTTCTGCCGCGGCCCGTCCGTCATGGTCGGCTATTTCCGCGACGAAGCCGCGACCGACGCCTGCCTCGACGCCGACAACTGGCTCGACACGGGCGACATGGGCTACATGTCGGACGGCTACATCTACATCGTCGGCCGCGCCAAGGACATGATCATCATCAACGGCAAGAACCACTGGCCCCAGGACATCGAATGGGCCGTGGAGCAATTGCCGGGCTTCAAGGCCGGCGACATCGCCGCCTTCGCCATCACCACGCCCGGGGGCGAGGAAACCCCCGCCGTCCTCGTCCAGTGCCGCACCTCCGACGTCGCCGAACGCATGCGCCTGCGCGACTCCATCCGCGACCGGGTCCGCGCCATCACCGGCATCAACTGCGTCGTCGAACTCGTCCCCCCGAGGACACTCCCCCGCACCAGCTCCGGCAAGCTGTCCCGCGCCAAAGCGCGCAGCCTCTACCTCAGCGGCGAGATCCAGACCTACGATATAGCAGCCTGAGCAAGGCGCGCAGCGACCCAGGGGAGCAGCGCGCCGGTCCGCAAGGCGGACGCGAAGGCCGGACGGCCTGCGCGAAGCGACAGGACCGACGTCACGGGACTTGCTCCCGTGACGGCCCGAGACCCGTGTAAAGCTCCTCCCCGAGACGGGGGGGACCGCACGACGTGCGGTGGAGGGGGCCTCGAGCCCCCGCCAACCTCCGCGCGCAGCGCGACCAATCCCGAACCGATCCGAAACCCCGCCGGAACCTCAGCCTCTTCGCGCCTTGGCGCCTTCGCGTGAAACCAAACGAAGCCACAGCCCTCGCGAACGCCCGATATGTTGAGAGGCGCGAAGACGCGGAGAAGAAAAAGGTAGGAAAGGTCACGGGAGTAAATCCCGTGACGTCGGTCCTGTCGCTCGTTGCTCTCGCGCAGGCCGGCCGGCGGCTCCGCGTGTCCTTCGGGCACCGGCGCGCTGCTTCGCTACGCGCCTCGCTGCGGCTTGGCAGGAGTGGAGGGACTCGAACCCACGGCCCTCGGTTTTGGAGACCGATGCTCTACCAACTGAGCTACACTCCTGCAGCCAGGCGCGATTAGCCCGCGCACCCGCCTGGCGCAACCCCGAAGCGAGGCCGGCTAACGCAGTTAGCGGCCGGTCCGCGCAGCGGACGCGAAGCCGGCGGCCGGCGCGCGCAGCGCGACCGACGCCGCGGGCGGAGCCGCCCAAGGTTACGACGATGCGAAGCATCGTTGGAATGGCGGCGGAGGGTTACTCCCGCGGCGGCCACGCCCACACACCTCCAACCCGCACCCTTGCGCAACCCCGCGCCCCCCGCTATCTCCCAAGCCTCGCTTACATCGGCAGACTCTCGGACGGCCCTTTCCGGCCCCCGGCCCCTGCCCAATCCGAGGACCGAGAAAGACACGTGGCACGCACCAATCCCGGCGAATTCCTGCGGCAGGTCCGCACCGAGACCGCCAAGGTCGTCTGGCCGACGCGGCGCGAGACGATGATGACCGGCCTCATGGTCGTCATCATGACCACCCTTCTCGGCCTCTTCTTCTTCGGCGTCGATTCGGCCTTTTCGAAGATCGTCCAGGCGCTCCTCAGCCTCGTGAGCAACAGCTAATGTCCCGCTGGTACATCATTCACGCTTATTCCGGCTTCGAGAACAAGGTCCGCGAGTCGATCCAGTCCGAAGCCAAGCGCCTCGGCCTCGAGACGCTCGTCGAATCCGTCGAAGTCCCCACCGAAAAGGTGACGGAAGTCCGCCGCGGCAAGAAGGTGACGAGCGACCGCAAGTTCTTCCCCGGCTACGTGCTGGCGAAGCTCGCCATGAACGACGACGTCTACCACCTCGTCAAGAACACGCCCAAGGTCACCGGCTTCCTCGGCTCGTCCGGCAAGCCGCAGCCGATCACCGACGCCGAAGCCGCGCGCATCCTCAACACCAAGGAAGAGGCTGCCGCCTCCGCGCCCAAGCAGAAGATCAGCGTCGATTACGAGATCGGCGATCAGGTCAAGGTCCTGGACGGCCCCTTCGCCAGCTTCAACGGCCTGGTGGAAGAGCTCGATTTCGACCGCGGCCGCGTCAAGGTCGGCGTCTCCATCTTCGGCCGCGCCACCCCCGTCGAACTCGAATTCGAACAAGTCGAACGCGTGAAGTGATCGTCTCCAAGTGGTACTTGGAGCCGGGTAGATAGAAGAAAGGCCGGGGCGGGAACGCTCCGGCCTTTTTCGTTGGCCCCGCGCCCGCTTGTTCGGCGCCGCCCGCGCCCCTAGCGTCTCGGCATGGCGCAAGAGACCAGACCGCGAAGACTTCCAGCCCTCGCCGTCGCGCTCGCCGTCTCGGCGGCGATCGCCTGTGCAGCGAACTTTCTCGTCCAACGCGTCGCACCCGCAGGCAATTGGAGCCTGGACGTACAATCGCTGCCGCTCGTCATCCTCTGGATCGCGGCTCCGTTCCTGCTTCTCGCGCTGCTGCGCGCCGGCCGCGCACCTTGGGTCGTCGCCCTCGTCCTGACGCTCACCCTCTGGATCTTCTTCCTGGCCGTCGCCGCCGGTATTCCGCCGAACCAAGGCGGCGAACTCGGTCTCGGCCTCCTCATGATCCTCTCGCCGCCCTTCATCATCCTCCCCGCGCTTGCCCTCCACCTCTGGCAGCGCTGGCGCGCTCGCCGCGCCTGAACGGACGCTGCGCCCGGCGCGCCTCCGCGTGAGCCCCAAGCCTTCATGACCCGATTGAAAGCGCCGCGTTCAGCCGATCTTCCGTTTCATGTCCGCGATCCGCCACCCGCCGAACAGCGCCCTTCCCTCATGGTGCGGCGCCCGCCCGCTCGCCCTGCTCCAGCCGGTGACGAGGTCGAGCGGCGGCAGCGGCGTCGGCGCCGGCTCGGTCGCCAGCCGCCAATTGCCCGCATCCTCATAAGCCGCCCGCCGTTCGAAGGCCTCGATCGTGCGCTCCAGCGCAAAGTGCGACTTCACGAAATCCTCCTCGCCGCCATAAGGCTTGCGCGGCGCCTCGAGCCCGAGCCGCACCGTGTTTCGGTGCAGACACAGCGCTTGGAACGCCTGATCCCAGCTCATCGGCGGCAGCGCGTTGCCAAGCGCCGCTTCGTGCCATTCGCCGATCCATTCGCCGCCGATCGTCGCCAGCGTCCGTTCGATCGCCGCGATTTCAAGCCGGTCGTAGCCGGTCCGAAGCGCGATCCGGAACTCCTCTTCAAAGGCGCGGTTGCGCTGCCGCCGGCGATAAAAGGCAGCGGGCGAAGCCCCCGCCGCTGCCGCCGAGAGCCGCACGTTCGCCGTCGCGGCGAGCGAGGCGAGAAACACCTGTTCGGTCGTCCGTGTCAGCTTGCCGGGATGGGCGAACCGCATCTGCAGCCTGCCGTTCTGCGAGCGCACAACCACCGCCTCCCCGCCCGCGGTCCGCGAGCCTGAGCCGGGCTGCGCAGCCGGCGCCGAAGCGCCCGCTTTTTCCGTTCCGCTTTCCGGGCCCCGCCGCCCCCCGGCGAGGTGAAAGCGCGCATGCGCGGCCGCCACCGCGGCGGCCCAGTTCTGCGCGAATGCGGCGCAAACCCTGCGCCGATGGTGCATGGTCGAAGGCTTGCGGCCGATCTCCCGGGCGGCCAGCCGCGCGTTGCCGGTGCGCCCGAGGATCTCGACGAACCGGGAATTTTCGCGCCTCTGCTCCGAAGTGAATGTCCCAGCCACCGCGACTCGCCTCCCGCTTTGTTCCGGTAACGTTCGCCTTCAAACCCTATTTTGCAAACCCGGGTTTCGGGAAGAGCGCTGCGGAGCCACGCAGCCGGTGCGGTCCGGTCGGGTGCGCGGGGGCGTACATACCCCTCAGCGGTGGGGACCGCCCTCGCCGCGGCTGAGCAGGAAGTGGCCGCCGGTCAGGGCATCGAGAAGGCCGATCCGGTAGCGGCCGATCGTGTCCAGCTCGTGCCATCCCGACTGCGGCCAGTCGTCCACGAGGCGGCGCAGCAGGTCGGTGTCGATGAGGCCCGCGGCGCATTCGTCGGCGCCGATCCGTTCGGTCAGCGCGCGGATGGTGTCGAGGTCGCGGGTCAGGCCCACGCTCCAATCGGCCGCCTGATAGCCCTTCCGCCGTTCCTCCAGCACCGCGCTCGGCAGCCGGTCCGACAAAGCGGCGCGGGCGAGCGGACGCCGCACCCCGTCGCGAAGGATCGTCTCGACGGGCAGCGACAGGCTGAATTCCACGAGCCGGCGATCCGCCGTCGGGTCCCGCTCGTCGATGCTCCACCCCGCGAGCACGCCCTTGCGATATTCGCCGAAATCGACTTCGCCGAGCAAAGCTGCGATGCGCTCGAACCGGCTTTTCGGACGGCCGACCGGCCCGAGCTCGCGCGCTTCCTCCTCCTCCAGCAAAGGTCCGAGCAGGCGCGGATGAAGGGCGGTCTTGCGCCGCGGGTCTGGCGCGCTCGACAGGCCGCGAAGCCGCCGCCATGCGGCGCGTGGGAGCCACGGCGCGAAGGAGGAGGCCGCGACGCCGCGAAGGCGCGCGCGCTTCTGCCGGATCATGGCCGCCGCTTCGCGGCCCCAGGCCCGCCATTGCCGCTGGGCCAGCAGCTCCGCCAAGGCGTTGTTCGGGGCGGCGCTGATCGTCCAATTGCCGAGCTCGCCGGTCAGCAGCACGGTTGCGCGCTCCGCCTTGGCGCGGCTGCGTATGTCGGCGAGCCAGACGTGGTTCGACAGGTTGAAGACCGGCCGGTCGAACAGCTCGGCCCAGCGGCCGAGATCGGCGAGCGGCGAGCGGCCATCGCCCGGGACGATGCGATGCGCGATGTTGGGATAAGCGTCCGCGGTGGCCGCCGCCAGCGGCCCCTCGTCGGAAAAGCGGTCGCGCGGATCGGCCGCGGCGGCACCGGGCGCGGGCACGGCCGTGTAAGCGAGGAGCCTGTCGCCGCTTGCGCTCAGCTGACGCGCGGCCGTGGCCGTGACGGCGCTGCTGTCCCATCCGCCGCTCAGATGCGTGGCGACCGGGCCTGAGTTTCGGCGCAGGCGGCAGGCGACGGCGCGGTCGAGCTCGAAGCGATAGGCTTCGACATAATCGTCGAACGTCCGGAGCCTCAGAATCTCGGACGACGGATGCCAATATCGCGTCGCGCGGGCGCCTTCGGCGGTGATCGAGACGACATGTCCGGGCAGCACGCGCCGGACGTCCTTGTGGAAGCTCGCGTCGCCGCGTGGCGGCAGGCCGATCAGGTAGCGGGCGAGCGTGTCCTCGTCGCACGCGCGCCGGACGAGGCCGGAAGCGTGCAGGCCTTTCGCCATGCTCGCAAAGGCTGCAAAGCCGCGGCCGGAATGCCAGAAGAGCGGCCGCTGGCCGAGCGCATCCCGGGCGAGCAGAAGGCGGCCCCGAGCGGCATCGAGCCAGGCGAAGGCGAAGTCTCCGACAAGGCGCGGCACAGCCGCCTCGCCCCATCGCTCGAGCGCCCGGGCGAGCAGCGCCGAATCGGAAAGCTGGGCAAGCTCGGCGTGCGCGATCCCCAGCGCGTCGGCGAGTTCGTCCCTGTTGTCGAGGCGGAGATCGGCGACCAGGAGCGAGCGGCTGGCCGAAAGGGCGAGCGGCTGCCGGTCGAAGTCGTCTTCGGGCAGCAGCCTGGCCAACGCGCGGCAGAAGGTGGCGTCGCCTGCGCTCGCCGTGGCGGCATCGTCCGGCCCGTAAGGGCGCAAAGCGGCGAGCATCGCGCCGCATGCGCGGGCGGAATCCGCGCCGCCGCCGAAGCTCCAGACACCGCCTATGCCTGTCATGGAAAAAGCCTCCCGTCAGGACGGGAGGCTTTCAATGTCGCAGCGAAGCTTAGGAACCCTGCGCGCCGCCGCCGCCGTCGCCCTGGGGGCCCGCCTGGGTTTCGGCCGAACCGGCCTCGAGGCGCTTCAGCTCAGGCTTGGCCCAAACCTTCTTCTCGTTGGTCTCGATCTTGTTCACGTACTTTCTCCTTCATTGATCTCTTTATCACGGCCTCGCTGTGCCGCAAGCCCTTGGTATCGTTCAATCTTAGCGGCGCCTCGGTGCTGGCGTCGGCGCCGGCGCCGCGGGCGGGTTCACGCGCGCGACGGAAATGCCGAACAACCGCCACTGGCCTCCGACATTCTCGAACAACATGTCGAAGCCGATCGCCGTCGGACGGAGCGGAAACGTGCCCCGCGTCCGAAGCAGCCCGTTCGCCAGCACGGTCGGCGCGAACTCCCACGCCGGGCTGACGTTCAAGGCATAGCTGAGATCGATCTGCTGGGACCGGACGTCCTGGAAGATGCCTCCCAGGGTGGCCGGCGAATTGCTCGCCTGGAAGTTCGGCGAGCCGAGATCCCGCATGACCGAATAATTGCCGGTCCGGTTGGCATGATCCAGCGCCGCCATGGTCGACCAGACCAGCCTTGCCGCCGTGAAATCGTCGACAAAGGCCTGCGCCCCGGCCGGAGCCGGTGCGCGCCCGGCCTGCGCCGGCGCCTGCGCCTGGGCCGGCGCGGGACTGCTCGCAAGGAGCAGGCCCGCGCCGGCAAGCATCGTTCCGGCGGCCTTCAGGCACAAGGCATCAAGTCGCCGAAACCGGTTTACCACGCGGTCTGGAACCCTGCCCGCGCACCGACTTCGCCGCTCCGGAAGCCGACGCCGACACCGGCCGAGAAGGACGTCATCGGCCCGACGCGCGCGGCGAAGGCCGCGGTGCCGGCGGTGCGGTTCTGGAAGTAGCCGACGCCGCCCGCGACGGCGAAGTTCGCGCCGGCCGGGAGGTACGGCGTTTCCATCGACAGCGCCATGGCGACGCCCTCGTTGGCGACGCGGATGTCGCGGCGGTTGACGTCCGCCAGGTTGAACAGCTCGGCGGTCTGGCCCTGGAGCGTCAGGATCGACGCGCCCTGGCTGGCGACGGTGCCGAGCAGCTGCGTGTTGGTGGTCACGTTGCCGTTGGCGTCGTTCACGAGCACGCCCGCCTGGTTGTAGGCCGTGCCGCCGAGCCGCACCGTCGAAGCGGCGTTGCCGAGCGTGACCTGGTTGGCCGCGGTGGTGGTCGCACCGAAGCCGACCGCCGTCGAGTTGGCGAACGCCGCATTGGCGTTCTTGCCGACGGCCGTGGCGTTGAGCGCGGTGGCCTGGGCCTGGTGGCCGGCGGCCAGCGAAGTTTCGCCGGTGGCGCGGGCCTGCCAGCCGAACGCCTGGGCGCCGCGGCCGCTGGCGACCGATTCGCCGCCGACGGCGGTGGAGTGGAAGCCGCTCGCAAGCGCCTGGTCGCCGATCGCGACGGCGTCCTCGTCGGTCGCCTGGGCGGCATTGCCGATCGCGACGCCGGCGACGCCGGCCACGGTCACGTTGGCGTTGCGGCCGACGGCCGTCGCATTGACGCCGAGCGCGCTCGACACGTCGCCGACGGCGACGGCGGACGCGCCTTCAGCCGCGGCGAGGCGGCCGACCGCGGTCGAAAAGGCGCCGGTCGCAAAGGCGCGGTCGCCATAGGCAGCGCCCGAAGCGCCGCCCGCCGTGGCGCGGAAGCCGGTCGCGGTGGCGGCGGCGCCGGTCGCGCGCGAGGTCGAGCCCACCGCGGTCGCGTTCAGCGCGGTCGCGTCCGAGTCGAAGCCGAAGGCGGTCGCATTGGCGGCGGTCGCATTGGCGTCGCGGCCGACGGCGGTGGAGTTCGTGCCGAGCGCGCTCGAAACGTCGCCGATCGCGGTCGAGGACACGCCCTCCGCGGCGGCGAGGCGGCCGGCGGCGGTGGAGAAGTTGCCGGTGGCGAAGGCGCGGTCGCCGTAGGCGGAGGCGCTTTCGCCCGCCGCATTCGCCTGGATGCCGGTCGCCGTCGCGCGGGCGCCGCCGGCCGTCGCGTTCGCGGTCGGCGTGTCGCACTCGGTGCTGGTCGGGGTGGCGCCGGGGACGCACTGCGCCGCGGCCGGGGTCGCAGCCATGGCGGCGGCGAGAGCCGCGGCGCTGACCAGGGTCTTCGCGGTAAAGTTCAGATTCATATCAGATGTCTCCCTTGTTCGACGGATGTCACATTCGCGTTCGCGCGGATTACGAACCTTGCAGCCTCGGATCGGCCGGGCCCCGCCAGAGCAGGACCTGGAACCGGCCGCAACAGGAACGCCCCCTCGATCGCTGGCTGGCACAAGCTTCCACAAGCCGGGAGATCAGCGGTTTTCAACTGAAAAGCAATGGAAAAGAGCGGCCGCACCGCCAAGCATAAGCCCAACTGTTGCAAGAATATCGCGGCTCCAGGCGCCGCTAACTTCGATTAGTCCTGTTCCGAAACGCGCCTGCGCCGGTCGGAGTTGCTCCCGTACCCTTCGCCCTCGATTACGCAAGGGCTCAAGCGCCGCGGCGCCGCGCTCCCGCCTCCGGCAAGGTCAGCAACCGATCCCGCCCGACGCGCATGGCCCGTTCCGTAACAAGTCAAAATGGATCATTATCCGTTTGGCGAAAACACAGGCGCCTATCTAAGTTGCGATGGAAGCGGACGTAGCGATTCGCACGCTGATCCAAGGTTTGGTTGCCGCCATGAACCCGGAAGTGCAGTCAGAATGAGGGCTGTCGACCTGCTGGACCTCGGCGGGGCGCGACGCATACCGGTTGTGCATCAAAGCGAAGCCTCTGAATGCGGCCTTGCATGTCTGGCGATGGTTGCTGGACGTCATGGTCTTCGGATCGACATGCCGGCGCTGCGGCGGCGTTTCGGCTTGTCGCTCAAAGGCGCGACGCTGAAGACGTTGATCGACATCGCCGAGCAAATCGGTTTCACGGCGCGGCCGTTGCGGGGCGAGCCGGACGCGCTCCAACGGCTGGCGCTGCCGGCGGTCCTGCACTGGGACATGCAGCATTTCGTGGTCCTCGCCAGCATCAGCCGCGGCCCGCGTGGTCGTCGCTTCCGCATCCATGATCCGGCAAGCGGCCAGCGCACGATTGACGAGGCGGGGCTTTCCCGGCACTTCACCGGAGTCATCCTCGAGCTGACGCCGTCGGACCGTTTCCACGCGCGCAAGGTGCGCTCCGACCTGCGCATCACGCAGCTCTGGTCGAAACTCGACGGCCTGTGGCCTTCGCTTCGCAACCTTCTTCTGCTTTCCCTCGTGCTGCAGGTGGCGGCGCTCGCCGCCCCATTCTATCTCCAGCTCGCCGTCGATACGGCATTTCCCGCCTTCGACAGCGATCTTCTGCTGATGCTCGCTCTGGGTTTCGGCGGGCTTGCACTGATCAACTTGGCAACCGCATGGCTCCGCTCGCTGGTGCTGGTCTCCCTCGGCAGTGCACTCACCTATCAAGTGATCGTGAACCTTTATCGCCATTTGCTGCGCCTGCCTTTGAGCTGGTTCGAAAGGCGCCATGTCGGCGACACCATCTCTCGGTTCGGCTCGACGAAGCCCATCGCCGATCTGCTCTCGCGCGGCCTGATCGCATCGGTGGTCGATGGGCTCATGGCCTTGTCCACCCTGGCGCTGATGTTCGTTTATTCCACTCAGCTCGGCATGATCGCCCTTGCGGCGCTCTTGCTCTACGCGGCGCTGCGAACCGCATTCCTTCACACGCTCCGCATGCGCAACATCGATGCGATCACGACTGCGGCTCGCGAGAATAGCAGCTTCATCGAAAGCGTGCGCGGGATCGCTGCGCTGAAGGCGTTCGGACAGGAGGCGAACCGGCAGCGCATTTGGCAGCGGACGAAGGCGGATGCCGTCAATGCGGAGATCCGACTTGGGCGGCTCGGTGCCGGGTTCGACGCCGCCTGCTTATTCATCCTTGCAGGCGAGCGCGTGTTGTTCGTCTACGTCGCGATATCGATGGCGATGTCGGGCACCTTCACCGTCGGCATGATCTTCGCCTTTCAAGCCTACAAGCAGCAGTTCCTCGATGCCGGTACGCGGCTGATCGAGCAGGCGATCAACTATCGCATGCTCGGCCTCCATCTGGGCCGCATCGCGGACATCGCGCTCGCGGAGCCCGAAAAAGGCGCAACGCCTCGCGCGGACGTCGGATCGCGGATCGATGGCGGCCTGACATTGCAAGGCTTCTATTATCGCTACGGCACCGGCGATGCCGACGTCCTGCGCGGCGTCGATCTCGCCGTGAAGCCCGGCGAGATGGTTGCGCTGACCGGCCCCTCGGGCGGCGGCAAGACCACCCTTCTCAAGATCATGATGGGCCTGTTCGAGCCAGTCCACGGCCGCGTTCTGGTCGACGGCCGTCAAAGCCTCGAAAGCTTCGGACTGACCGCTTGGCGGCGCAGCATAGGCGCGGTGCAGCAGGACGACACGCTTTATGCGGGAACGCTTGCCGAGAATGTCGCCTTCTTCGATCCGGAGATCGACATGGCACGTGTCGTGGAGGTGGCGAAGCTTGCCTGCATTGACGACGATATAAGGAGGATGCCGCTCGGCTACGAAACTCTGGTCGGCGACATGGGATCGGTCCTTTCCGGCGGGCAGAAGCAGCGCCTCCTCCTCGCCCGCGCCCTTTATGGGCGGCCGCGCATCCTGTTCATGGACGAAGGCACCGCGCATCTCGATCCGGCCTCCGAAGAGCAGGTCCTGCGCTCCCTTGCCGCCCTCGACATCACCCGCATCGTCGTCGCCCACCGCTCCGGCGCCATCGCCGCCGCCGATCGGGTGCTGCAAGTCAACGGCGGCATCGTGCGCCCGGTACGGTCAGTCACGGGCTTGGCCATTGTGGGCAGCGAAACGTGCACGGAAAGTCCCGAAATCCTCGAACCCGCATCAAGGTCGCGAGGTGCCGAATTGAAAGAGCAATGACACCGACAACAGGAGGGATCATCTATGAAACAGCAATCGGGAATGGCGAACCGTGACCTGCGACTTCTGTCCGACGAAGAGCTGACGAAAGTCGGGGGCGGTCTGGTTACGTGGGGACCCGATATCTTCGTGACTGGATGGGACCCGATCACGGGCGGCGGCGGCGGCGATGGCGGCGGCGGGGGTTCCGACGACGAGGGCGGCTACACGATGGACGATCGCCCGAACCCGGAGACGGGCGGCACAGGCACGGGTGACTTCAGTGTTCCGAAAGATACCCCATGCGTATCTGCATCGCCTGATGGGATTAACTTGTCCGATCTCAATCGTGTCGCGCTCGCATTGTCCAGGGACATTGCGGCTCAAAATGACGACGAGTGGGAGTATGGCGCAGTGATATATGCATTGAATGGCGAGATACGTGCCACGAGTGTTGTTACGCAGCAAAACCCTGACGGCGTGGTTTACCCCTTCCATCAAATACCTTCAGGAGCCGTCGTTCTGGCTCTCGTTCAAAACCATCCTGAGGAACCGACCGTCAAGGACTCCATCCCGAGCTCGCCGGATTGGCGAACTTACGAGAGGCTTCTCGCCGGAGAGCTCCGCGTTCCCGACGGCGTATCGGTCGATCCAAAGCTCCTGATGTACGTCTATACCAACGAAGACTGGAAGACGCGCGTGTATGACAAGAACGACGTCGATACGGGAATCAAGTCCTGTTCGCTGCAATAAGGTAGGACCGACATGAAGTTTACGCCGATCGTAGTCGCACTCAGTGCCGGCCTCGCCTCGCAAGTC
>DASVQT010000027.1:0-3210 GCA_036388975.1 Allosphingosinicella sp.
GCGCACGAACTCTTCGGCCTTGGCGCCTTCCGCGGCCGCGAAGGCTTCGAACTTGGCGACCGTGCGAGCCGGGTCGAGGCTCCAGAAGGCGCTCTGCAGCGCTTCCATCGGGAGGACGCCGAGCGACTCGGACGGCGGGCGCGCGGCGGCCCAAAGCGCGGCGAGGCGGGCGCGCGCCTCCGCGCCGAAGCCGGAAAAGCGCCAGGGCGCGGCGATGGTCGCGACCGCACGGGCGCCGGCCGGACGGGCGGCGGCGAGCGCCATGGTGCCGCCCAGGCAGTAGCCGACAAGGACCGGCGGTTCCCCGAGGCGTCCGACCAGCGGCAGGAGGATGCGCTCGACGTAGCCGGTCACCGAAAGCGCGCGGCGCGTCTCGCTTGGCCAGCCCCAGTCGAGGAGGAGAATATGGTGGCCCTGTGGCGCGAGCCAGCGCAGCAGCGAGCGATCGGGCGCGAGGTCGAGGACGCTCGGCGGATTGATCAGCGACGGGACGAAGACGACCGGCGCGCCCGTGCCGCCATAGTCCCTCAGCGCCGCGCCGCCTTCTTCCGCGACGGCCGGCATCGGCTCCGGCGCCGGGCTCCTAGGCCATGATTGATAGCGGCGCAGGCCCTCCAGCGCCCGCTGCATGCGCTCCGGCCTTGCTGCGGTTTCGCTGCGCAGCATGTCCAGGAACAAGGGCAGCGGCCGCGGGCCATGTTGCGGTGCGGCAAGCTTCGGTGCTAAAGCGGATTCTTCATCCACGCGGGAGTTTCTCCATGGCGGCATCCGGTTCGGGCGACGGCATCGTCACCATCAAGAAATACGCGAACCGGCGCCTCTACAACACCGAAAGCTCCAGCTACATCACGCTCGAGCATCTGGCCGAAATGGTGCGCCAGAAGCGCGAATTCAAAGTCGTGGACGCGAAATCAGGCGACGACATCACCCACGGCGTCCTCACCCAGATCATCATGGAGGAGGAAGCGCGCGGCACCACCATGCTGCCGGTCAACTTCCTGCGCCAGCTGATCGGCCTGTACGGCGGATCGATGCAATCTTCCGTGCCGCAATATCTGGAGGCGAGCCTGGAAGCGTTCCAGAAGAACCGTTCGCAGCTTACCGATGCCATGGCCGGTGCGCTCGCGGTCAATCCGTTCGCCGAGATGGCGCGGCGCAACATGGAGATGTTCGCGGCTGCAGCGAGCGGAACGGCCGCGGGCGCCGAGCCGTCCGGCGAGGATGCACAGAAGAACGAGCTGGCCGAGCTGCGCGCGCAGCTCGCCGACATGCAGAAGAAGCTCGACAAGCTGGGCGGCTGATCTTCTTGCCTCCACGGAGGTCAGGATCGACTGCTCTAGCTGGCAAGGCGACTTCGATGCCGCTCTATCAAATTTTGTTTCACGGATGGTTTTCTGGGATCGAGGCGCCGGACCTTGCCGTCCCTATTCTCTCGGAAGGTGGGCCGATACATGGCTTCTACGCTACGAGAAGAATTCGAGCCCGCTCGTTCGGCGATGCTGCCGATGATGGAAGAAACAAGATCAGGCAGGAGCTCGCCGATAGGGGATTGGCTACGGACGGTCACATCCTCATCAATGTCGATGTGGAGGAATCGTCGCGCGTGAAATTCGCGTCATGGTCACGCGGGTCTCTAAAGGGTTTCACCTTCTACGAGGAATAGATGGTTTCCCCCTCCCGAAACGGGAGAGGGATCTTGGCCTCACCGCGGCTTCACGAAGCGCAGGGTCATGCGGTCGCTTTCGCCGATCGCCTGGTAGCGGGCGCGGTCCTGATCGCCGAGGCGGAGCGCGGGCGGGAGTGTCCAGACGCCGCTCGGCCAGTCGGCCGTGTCGAGCGGGTTGGCGTTCACTTCCGACTCGGCGGCGAGGCGGAAGCCGGCCGCCTCGGCGAGGCGGACCACCGTGGAGCGCTTGATGTAGCCGGACGTGCGCTCGCGCTCGTCGCTGGCGGCTTCCGGCAGGCGGTGGTCGACGATGCCGAGCGTACCGCCCGGGCGCAGCATGCGGAACATCTGGGCGAAGGCTTCGGCCGAATAATCCTGCTGCTGCCGGCCGGCGCCCATGCGCCAGTTGTGGACGTTGCGGAAGGTCAGGACCACGTCGGCCGTCCCGTCCGGAACGCGCGTGTCGGTCGCTTCAAACGCCGGAAAGGCGGCGAGGCGAGTCGCGCCGTAGAGCGCCGGATTGGCCTCCATCATGCGGCGCAGGGCGTTGTGGCCGTTGGCGCCCATGGCCGCCGCGTAATAGGTGCCGCCGCCGGAGCGCAGATAGGGGGCGAGGATTTCGGTATACCAGCCCCCACCGGGCCAGATCTCGACCACCGTGTCGGACGGGCGCACGCCGAAGAAGGCGAGGGTCTCGGCCGGGTGGCGGTACCGGTCGCGAAGGACGTTGGCGGGCGTGCGGGTCGGCGCGGCGATCGCGGCGGCGAGCGCGGTGCGATGTGCGGCGGAAAGGGCGGATGCGTTGCCGCTCCCGCTCCCGCTGCTGCCCGAAGTGGCGCATCCGGCGAGCGCGAGGGCCCCCGCGGCGGCCGCGAAAACGAAGCGTCCGGTCTTCCGCATTCTCTTTCCTTCCCTACATGGCGTGTCTCCCATCCCATGACGAAAGCGAAATGACCGCGCAAGCTGCCCTTTGGACCGCCTCCGGCGCCGCGGCCTTTCTCGCCGTCTCGGCGAGCCTCGCCGAATGGGCGCGGAACCGGCGCCGCAATCTCGACCGGGTCGGCTTCATGCCGTGGCAGCTCATCTCGGTGCTCGCCTTTTTCCTGGCGGTCGGCCTGGCGGCGCTGGCGGCGCATAGCTGAGGCAGGGCGGCCCGCGCCGCGCCTTCGTTCATCGGGCGTTCAGCTGAAGCTGCCACATATGTAGCACTACAGATGTAGCAGCTATGGAGGCGATCATGAAGCGACTCACTCGAAACGCGGCGGTGCGGGCGGCGGCGTTCGCGGCCGGCGTTGCGGCGATCGGGCTGGCGGCGGCGAGCGCCGGCGGCGCGGCAAGCGCGGCGTCTGCGGCGCATGAGCCCCGCACCGAGCGCGGCATGGACGCGGCCGAGCGGCGGCTGCAGCGGCTGGTCGATGCCGGCATTCGCGACGGCGGGCCGTTCTTCACCGCTGAGGAGCGCGCCGTGATCGAGCAGGCCTGCGGCTACGAAGCGGGGAGCTTCGACGGGTTCACGGCCAATATGAGCGACGGCACCTTTATCT
>DASVQT010000028.1:0-15847 GCA_036388975.1 Allosphingosinicella sp.
CAAGGGCGAATATGGCGGCGGGACCGTGATGATGTGGGACCGCGGGACCTGGACCCCAGCGCCCGGCAAGGATCCGCGGAAGACGATCCTGGAAGGCCATCTCCACTTCACCCTGCACGGCGAGCGGATGCAGGGCGAATGGGTGATGTTCCGGCTGAAGCCCAAGCCGAACGAGCGGCGCGGCGTCGAGAACTGGATGCTGAAAAAGGTTCGCGACGAGCATGTCGGCGGGAGCATGGGGCTGACCGAGACGTACCTGACGAGCATCAAGACCGGACGGACGATGCAGGAGATCGCTTCCGGCAAGAAGGCGAAGGAGCTGGCGGGGTGGAAGCGGGGGCTGAAGCCTTCAATTCCGCCCCGAGCTCGCTCGGGGAGGGGGACCGCACGCAGTGCGGTGGAGGGGCCTAACGCCGAGACGGCCCCTCCACCACGCCGCGCTGCGGCGCGGTCCCCCGCCCCGAGCACAGCTCGGGGAGGACCCAGGAAGGCCGCCCCGCCCCCGCCTTTCCGCGAGCCGCAGAAGGCGACGCTCGTGGATCACGTGCCGGAAGGGTCCGCCTGGATCCACGAGATGAAATATGACGGCTATCGCTGCCTGCTCGCGATCGGCGGCGGCGTGGCGAAGGTTTATACGCGCTCGGGGCTGGACTGGTCGGACAAGGTCCCGGAGATCGTCGAAGCCGCGCGCGGGCTCGAATGCGACACCGCGCTGCTCGACGGCGAGATCGTCAAGCTCGACGAGCAGGGCAATACCGGCTTTTCCGCGCTCCAGCAGGCGATCTCGGAAGGCGGGCGCGGCCTCACCCTCTTCCTGTTCGACGCGCTGGAGATCGACGGCGAGGATCTGGCGCCGCTCCCCAATATCGAGCGCAAGGGCCGGCTTGCGACGCTCGTCGGGCCCGGGCGGCCGCCGCACATCCTCTACGCCGACCATATCGTCGGCCACGGCGAGAAGCTGTTCGACGCCATGTGCGCGGCGGGCCAGGAAGGGATCATCTCCAAGCGCGCCGACGCGCCCTATCGCGGGCGGCGGACGAAATGCTGGCTGAAGGTGAAGTGCACGCTCCGCCAGGAGTTCGTGATCGTCGGCTGGGCGGAGAGCGACAAAAAGGGCCGCGCGTTCCGCGCCCTTTTGCTCGCGACGCGCGACGGCAAGGAGCTGCATTATGCCGGCAAGGTCGGCACCGGCTTTTCGGTGCAGGTGCAGCATGACCTGCGCGAAAAGATGGACGCGCTCGCCGCCGCAAAGCCGGCGGTCGCCGTTCCGCGCGCGGACGCCCGCGGCGCGCATTGGGTGAAGCCGGAGCTGGTCTGCGAGATCGCCTTTGCGGAGTTCACGGCCGAGGGCGTGATCCGCCACGGCAGCTTCCTGGGCCTGCGCACCGACAAGAAGGCCAGGGACGTCGTTCGCGAGCTGCCGCAAAAGGCCCCGGCCGCGGCGCCCGCGGAAGCGACCGGCGACCGGATCAAGATCACAAATCCGGACCGGATGCTCTGGCCCGAAGCCGGAATCACCAAGCAGGAGCTGGTCGATTATTACCGCACGATCGGCCCGGTGATGACGGCCTGGTCGGCTTACCGGCCGCTGAGCCTGGTGCGCTGCCCGCAGGGGCGCTCCAAGAAATGCTTCTTCCAGAAGCACAATACGGCGACCTTCGGGCCCGAAGTGAAGCAGATCGAGATCGAGGAGAAGAAGGGCGACCGGGTCGACTATGTCTATGTCGAGGACGTGGCGGGGCTCGTCGCCTGCGTCCAGATGGGGACGATCGAATTTCACGGCTGGGGCTCGCCGGTGGCCGACATCGAGAAGCCCGACCGGCTCGTCTTCGACATCGATCCCGACGAGGGACTGAGCTTCGCCGAAGTGAAGCGAACCGCGCGCGACCTCCACCGCTACCTCGCCGACATGGGCCTGCAGAGCTTTCCCCTCACCACGGGCGGCAAGGGCCTGCACGTCGTCGTGCCGCTGACTCCGGAGGCCGAGTGGCCGCAGGTCAAGGACTTCGCCCAGCGCTTCTGCGTGGCGCTGGCGACCGCCGAACCCGATCGCTTCACCGCCAACCTCGCCAAGGCGCGGCGCAAGGGCCGCATCTTCCTCGATTACCTCCGCAACCAGCGCGGCGCGACGGCCATCCTGCCTTATTCGGTCCGCGCGCGCGACAATGCGACGCTGTCGGCGCCGATCACCTGGGACGAGCTGGAGGATCTGAAGGGCGGCAACATCTACACCGTGCGCGACGCGGAATTGCTGCTGGAACGCGCGTCGAGCCGCGCGCTGCAAGGCTGGGGCGAAGCGAGCCAGGTTTTGCCGGATTTGTGAGGACGCGCGGGGTCGCTCCGGATCAATGAACCCGCTCGCTTTCCCACCGCTCTCTTCTGAAGCCCCCCCCCCGCAGGGCTGAGCCTGTCGAAGCCCGGATTGCAGCGCGCGGGCGCCGAGCACTGCAACCCGCCCATCGACAGGCTCAGGGCTAGCGGTTTGGGTGCGGACCCACTGCAGTGATGCCCCGGGATCGCGCAGGCTGAACCAGCCCTGCCCTTGATTTCTTCCGCGCAGGGGAGAAGGACAGCCCTTCGACAAGCTCAGGGCGAGCGGGTCTCTTCGTCCACATTCTCACATCGGAGTCAGCATGGCACGCGTCGCATTCATCGGTCTCGGCAACATGGGGAGCGGCATGGCGGCGAACCTCGCCAAGGCGGGGCATGACGTCCGCGCCTTCGACCTTTCGGAAGCCGCGCTCGCCAAGGCCGAGGAGAATGGGTGTCTGCGCGCTTCCTCCGCCGAGGAAGCGGTGACCGGCGCCGAGGCGGTGGTGACCATGCTTCCGGCGGGCAAGCACGTCCGCCAGGTCTATGAGGAGAGCGTCATCGGCAAGGCGCCGCCCTCGGCCATCTTGATCGATTGCTCCACCATCGACGTCGGCACCGCGCGCGAGGAGATCGGAAAGGCGCAAGGCTCCGGCTATGCGATGGTCGACGCGCCCGTCTCGGGCGGGATCGCGGCGGCGGAAGGGGGCACGCTCACCTTCATGGTCGGCGGGACGGAGGACGCCTTCCGGCGGGCCGAAGCCTTTCTGTCGCTGATGGGCAAGGCGGTGATCCACGCCGGCGGGCCGGGCGCGGGCCAGGCGGCCAAGATCTGCAACAACATGCTGCTCGGCGCCTCGATGGTGGCGACCTGCGAGACGTTCGTGATGGCGAAGAAGCTGGGCCTCGATCCGCAGACCTTTTTCGACATCTCCTCCCGGGCATCGGGCCAGTGCTGGTCGATGACCAGCTATTGCCCGGTGCCGGGCGTCGGGCCGGTGACTCCGGCGGACCGCGATTATGAAGGCGGCTTCGCGGCGGCTCTCATGCTGAAAGACCTGCGGCTCGCGATGGAAGCGGCGCAGAGCGTCGACGCTTACACGCCCATGGGCGCGCATGCGGAGGAGCTCTACACGCGCTTCGCCGAGCGGCTGGGCGGCGCCGGCAAGGACTTTTCCGGCATCATCAAGATGATCGACGACAGCTGGGTGGCGCCGGAAGGCTCGGACGGCGAGGCGCCCAAGGTCGGCGCCAAGTTCTGACCCGCCGACCGCGCTGGTTGCGTTTCCGCGCCGGAGACTCGATCTACGGGACGTGAACCGCGTCCGCGTCATCCTTCTGAACGCCGCTCTGGGGCCGCTCGACTACCGCGTGCCTTATGGCGGCGAGGAGATCGCGCCGGGCTCGATCGTGCTCGCGCCTTTGGGGCCGCGGCAGGTGACGGGGGTGGTCTGGGACGCGGAGCGGCTGCCGGCCGAGGAGGTGGGCGACAATCGCCTCCGCCCCCTCCTCCACGTCTACGACCTGCCGCCGCTGGCGGAGCCGCTCCGGCGCCTGATCGAATGGACGGCGGATTACTACCTGGCGCCGCTCGCCGCGGTGCTGCGCATGGCGCTGGCGTCGTCCAGCGCGCTCGACGGGGCACGGACCGTCACCGAATATCGCGCGACCGGGTTCGTGCCGGAGCGGCTGACGGCGCAGCGGGCGCAGGCGCTGGAGCGGATCGCGGGGCGGCAGGGGCTGGTGCGCGAGCTTGCGATGGCGGCGGACGTGTCGGACGGCGTCATACGCGGGCTCTGCAAGGCGGGCGCGATCGAAGCGGTGCAGGTCGCGATCGACGATCCGTTTCCGGAGCCCGATCCGGCCTTCGGCGCGCCCGACCTGGAGCCCGCCCAGGCGGAAGCGGCGGGGGAGTTCATCGAGGCGGTGCGGGCGCGGGCGTTCGCGCCCTTCCTGCTCGACGGCGTGACCGGCTCGGGCAAGACGGAGGTCTATTTCGAAGCGGTGGCGGAGGCGATCCGGCAGGGGCGGCAGTGCCTGGTGCTGCTTCCGGAGATCGCGCTCACCGAGCCGTTCCTGAAGCGTTTTTCCGCGCGGTTCGGCTGCGAGCCGGTCGCCTGGCATTCGGGCCTCCGGCAATCGCAGCGCCGCCGCGCCTGGCGGGCGATCGCGACGGGCGAGGCGAAGGTGACGGTGGGGGCGCGCTCCGCTTTGTTCCTGCCGTACCGCAACCTCGGCCTCGTCGTCGTCGACGAAGCGCATGAAGCGAGCTTCAAGCAGGAGGACGGCGTCCAGTATCACGCCCGCGACGTCGCGGTGATGCGCGCGAAGATGGAGGGCGTGCCGGTGATCCTCGCCTCGGCCACGCCGGCGATCGAGACGCGGCACATGGCGGAGATCGGCGTCTACAAGGAGGTGAAGCTCGCCGGCCGCTACGGCGCGGCGGAGCTTCCGGACATCGCCGCGGTCAATCTGATCGAGGAGCCGCCGCCGCGCGGGCGCTGGCTGGCGCCGCCTCTGCTGCGCGAGCTGGAGGCGAATCTGGAGCGCGGCGAGCAGTCCTTGCTGTTCCTAAACCGCCGCGGCTATGCGCCGCTCACCCTTTGCCGCAATTGCGGGCATCGCTTTCAATGCCCGAACTGCACCGCCTGGATGGTGGAGCACCGGCTGACGGCGCGGCTCGCCTGCCACCATTGCGGCCACATCATGCCGCCGCCCAAAGCCTGCCCCGAATGCCACGAGGAGGACAGCCTCGTCCCCTGCGGCCCGGGCGTCGAGCGGATCGCGGACGAGGTCCATGCTTTGCTTCCCGCCGCACGGACGGCGATCGTCACGTCCGACACCATCTGGTCGCCGCTGAAAGCCGCCGAGTTCGTCGGGCGGATGGAGGCGGGCGACATCGACATCGTCGTCGGCACGCAGCTCGTCACCAAGGGCTATCACTTCCCGAACCTGACCCTGGTCGGCGTCGTCGACGCGGACCTCGGCCTCACCGGCGGGGACCTGCGCGCCGCCGAGCGGACCTTTCAGCAGATCATGCAGGTGTCGGGGCGCGCCGGGCGGGGCGACAAGCCGGGCCGGGTCCTGATCCAGACCCACGAGCCCTCCGCGCCGGTCATCGACGCCCTCGTCCGCGGCGACCGCGAGGGCTTTTACGAGGCGGAGACCGACGCCCGGCGCGAGGCTGCCATGCCGCCCTTCGGCCGCCTCGCCGGGATCATCGTCTCGTCCGAGGATCTTCGGGAGGCGACGGCGACGGCGCAGGCGATCGGCCGCGCCGCGCCCCAGGTCGACAACATGGCCGTCTTCGGCCCCGCCCCCGCACCCCTCGCGATGCTGCGCGGCCGCCACCGCCAGCGCCTCCTCGTCCACGCCGCACGCAGCCTCGACGTGCAGGACGTGATTCGCGACTGGCTCGCCAAGGTCGAGCGCCCGCGCAGCGTCCGCGTCGCCGTTGACGTCGATCCCTACAGCTTCCTCTAGGCCGCGCGCTTGTCAGGGCGCGGCGAATTTCCCAAAGATGCGGCCATGATCCGCTTGCTCCTCCTGCTGGCCGTGGCCCTGTTCGCCCTTTCCGCGCCGGCGCGCGCGCAGGGCGACGACATTTCGGCGGCCAGCCGGAGCGTGGTTCGGGTCGTCGTGGTCGCGGTGGAGAATGGCGAGGTGGTGGGCTTCGGCCACGGCAGCGGCTTCGCGGTCGCGCCCAACCGGATCGTCACCAATGCCCATGTCGTGGCGCTGGCCGTGCAATATCCCAAGGACGTGATCGTCGGCGTCGTGCCGTCGGAAGGCAGCCGCTCCTACGGCGCGCGGGTCGTGCGCGTCGATGCGGGGCGCGACCTCGCGCTTCTCGAAATGGAGCAGGGATCGCTTCCGCCGGTGCCGCTCTTCCTCGGCCGCATACCGGACGGAAGCGACGTCGTCGCGCTCGGCTATCCCGGCAACGTCGATCTCGCCACGGCGCAATCGGCGGACGATTACATCAACCCCCTCCCCGCCACCCGCTCGCGCGGCAATTATTCCAACGAGCGCACGATCAACGGCGTCGCGGCCCTGCTTCACACGGCCAGCATCGCGCGCGGCAATTCGGGCGGGCCGTTGCTCGATCCCTGCGGGCGCGTGATCGGCGTGAACACCGCGATCACCCGCGCCGACGAAGGCGATTCGACCTTCGCCTTCGCCATCGCCAACCGCGAACTGGCTGCGTTCCTCCGCGCGTCGGGCCAGAGCTTCAACGCCGTTTCCAGCGCCTGCGTCAGCATGGCGGAGCGGCTCGCTTTGGACCGGCAGCGCAGCGAGGCGGAAAACCGGGAGCGCGAGGCCGCCCTTGCCGCCGCCGAGCGCACCCGCCAGCAGCAGATCGAAAATGCCCGCGCGCAGGTCCAGGAAAGCCGTGAGAACCGGATGGCGCTCGCCGTCCTGCTCATGGCGCTCGCCCTCGTCGCGCTGGGCGGGGCGCTGGTCATGCTGCACAAGGACAAGCTCAGGCCCGCTTACATCCTGTTCGGCCTGGGCGCCGTCCTGATCGCCGCCGCCGCCGCCGTCTTCGTGACGCGGCCGGGCTATCACGATGTCGAGGCCGCGCAGCCGGCGCCGCGCGCGGCCGCCACCGGTGCCAATCCGAGCGCCGCATTCGCCGGACGCCATCTCTGCCGCCTGGTGCCGGAGCGGAGCCGGATCACCGTATCCTCGTCGGAGCGGGTGGAGCTCGAATGGTCCGAAGCGGGCTGCGTCAACGGACGGACGCAATATGCCCGCGATGCCGACGTCTGGCGGCGCATCCTCGTGCCGCAGGCCGACCAGACGGTCTCCGTGCTCGAAGTCCATCCCGGCAGCCGCGAATATGTCGTGAACCGGTATCTGCTTCCCGCCGATGCGATGACCCGCGCCCGGGCGCTGCGCCGCCGGATCGACATCACCGCCTGCACCGCCGACGAGCCGCGCCGGAACGCGCTCGCGGCGGGACAGGAGCAGATCCGGCAAATGCTGCCGGAGCTTCCCAACGAGCGCCTCGTCTACGACTGCGCCGCGGCGGGCTGACCCGGCCGTTTCGTTCAGCCGCCCGTATCCGCCGCGTCCTGGCCCGTCGCCGGGATGGGCCGGGTCGTGTCTCCGCCGTCGGAGCCGGCATACATCATGCCCCAGATGAGGAGCAGGACGGCGATGGCGAGCAGCACTAGGCCGATCACCCAGGGCACCTTGGCCTTGCCCATCTGCTGAGCGGGCTGCGCGTCGACCCCGTGCCAGCGGCCGCGGATGTCGGCCGCGCTGTGGCGCAGGTGGACATGCTCGTCCACGCGGGTCACCCAGTCCGGATCGACGGGAAAGCCCGAACCGGCACCGACTCCGTCCAGCGGGCTGACCGACAGGCGCCCGTTTTCGCTCGAATATACGTGGCCGATCACCTCGCCGTCCGAGCTTTTCACTTCCATCCGCGGCCGGATCGCGCCGAAGTCCGCCATGATTGCACTCCCATGCTGGTTTGCCGGGATATGCCGCTTCGGGGGCAAAGGTTCCCCGCCGTGCAAAGTGCTTCCATGAGGCCGAGCCCTGCAACCCGCCCTTCGACAGGCTCAGGGCTGGCGGTGTTGGTTGGTGCGCAATGTGATCACCCGCAGCTACTCCCCCTCCGCTCGGGCTGAGCTTGTCGAAGCCCGGCTTGCAGCGCGTGAGCTTCAGAGCTGCAACCCGCCCTTCGACAGGCTCAGGGCTGGCGGTGTTGGTGAGTCGAACATTCTCGAGAACCGCCAGGGCTAAGCCTGTCGAAGCCCGTTTGCAGCGCGTCAGCCTTTCCCCGCCCCCTTCTCCGCTTCAATCAGCGAAGCCTTGACCTCCAGCCCCCAGGCATAGCCTCCGGCCGAGCCGTCGCCGCGCCGGGCGCGGTGACAGGGGATGAGGACGGCGACCGAATTGGCGCCGCAGGCGGAACCGGCGGCCCGGGCGGCGCCGGGCTTGCCGGCCCGCGCGGCGAGGGCGGCGTAGCTCAAACTCTCGCCCGGCGGGATGCGGCTGAGCTCGCGCCACACGGCTTCCTGGAAGGCGGTGCCGCGGACGTCGAGCGGGAGATCGTGCGGGCGCTCCGGCGAATCCACGGCGGCGGCGGCGCGGGCGAGAAGGTCTGCCATGGCCTCGCCGCCGCGCAAGATGTCGGCATTGGGAAAGCGGCTCCGCAGCGCTTCTTCGTCCTCGCCGAAGGACAGGCGGCAAATGCCCTTGCCGGTGGCCGCGACCAGCATGCGCCCGAAGCGCGTCTCCGCGGTCGCCCAGCGGATCGTCTCGCCTTTGCCCCCCTCGCGCCAAGCCGACGGCGTCATGCCGAGCCGCCCCCGCGCCTCGGCATAGAAGCGCGCCGGCCCCGAATAGCCCGCATCGTAGATGGCGTCGGTGATCCGCCCGCCGCCGGCGAGCGCCACCTCTGCGCGCTTCGCCCGCAGGTTCCGGCCATAAGCCGCGGGCGTCACGCCGGTCGCGCGGCGGAAGAGGCGGTGGAAATGATGCGGCGAATAGCCCGCGGCGGCGGCCAGCCTGTCGAGCGACGGCGTGTCCTCGGCCTCCTTGAGCAGCGCGAACGCCTTTTCCAGCGCCGCCGCCTCCCGCGTGACGTCGTCGGGAAGGCAGCGCAGGCAAGGCCGCAGCCCCGCCGCCCGCGCCTCGGCCCCGCCGGCGAAGAAGCGGACATTCTCCCGCTTCGGGTGCCGCGCCGCGCAGGAGGGGCGGCAATAAATGCCGGTGGTGAGCACGCCGGTGACGAACCGCCCGTCCGCCGCTCGGTCGCGCGCGGTCACGGCCGCCCAGGCGGCTGCGTCGTCGATCGAGGCGGCGGGCCAGTCCATCGCCGCAAGGTGCGGCCGCTCCGGCGTGCGCGCAAGGCTCGCCATGGCTCAAGCCCTCCCGATGCGCGCGAGGAAGCAGCCGTTCACCGCCGTGTGGGCGTGGATCGACTCCACCGCCGGCTCGGCGAGCAGCGCCGCGATCTCCGCTTCCGCCTCCCCCGGCTGGGCGAGGAGAGCGCGCTTCAGCATTCCGTCCGCGTCGTACCCGCGCAGGCTGAGGATGCGCCCTTGGAGCACCGGCGGCAGCCGCCCTTCATAGATGCCGGGCGCCGCCGCCGCTTCCCGCACGAAGATGGCGAAGGCCGTTCGGTAGGGTGTCGGCGCGTCGTTCGAGACATGATTGAGGAGAAGGACGCTCTCGCCCGGCGCCGCATGGTCGAGCGAGACGCGGCAGGGATAGCCGCGCTCGCTGTCCGCGCGCACGCGAAGCGCGCCGCGTTCCGCCAGCGCCGCTTCGGAAAGCCCCAGCAGGGGCGCGAATTGCTCGCGCGCCAGACCTTCGATCCTGTAACTCATCTTTTTCGCTCCTCTGCCTGTGGAGCGTGTCTAGGCGCGGCTCTCGGTCGCCGCGTCCCGATGCTTGCGTTCAAACCTGTGAAGCGTCGAACAGCTCGGACAGCGGCGTCATCGTCTCCAGGCTCCAATCCTCCGGCATCAGCATCACCATGCGAAGCGGCGGCAGGTACCAGGTGAGGTAGCGGACCATGAGGGCAATGTCGTCGTCGGGGCCGAATTCGCTTGCCTTGCGGCCGATGACGAGGCTGCGGCGCGGGCGCATGTGGTGGTCCACCACGATCGCGACGCGCGGATCCTCGAGCTTCCAGATCTGGGTCACGTAGCGCCAGAGCGCGAAGGCGAGGTGCGGGGGCAGGAAATCGGCCGACGGCGACCCGACGAGGATGTCGTGCGCCTTTTCGACGACGAGGCCCTGGCGCAGGCCGTCGCCGCCCCCTGAGAACATGCCCTCCTCGGGCGGCGGCAGCGCCATATCGGCGACGTCCACCGGATCGCCGTCCGGCGAATCATATTGGAGCAGGCTGTGGAGCACGCCCATCGGGAAGACGTAGAGCGCCCCTTCCGGCGGATCGCCTTCGCTCGCGAACAAGGCTGCGCCGCGCAGGTCCTCCACGCAGTCCGACGCGACGTTGGCGAGGCATTGCGAATCGAAGGGCACGCCCTGCGGCGGCAGGACGAGGCGGAGATAGGGCATGCCGTCCGGCCCGCTGATCACAGCGGGCTCCGGGATATAGACCGACGCCGTCCAAACCGCGTCGTGGAAGCGATCGGACCAGGTATGGTCCCGCGCCTCCAGCGGCACGGCGAGGAGCTCGGCCAAGGCCTGCGTGTGCCGAAGGTCGAACATGCGCGACCGGTCGAGGTGGAAGCGCCGCTCTCCCGCTTGAGCGGCCGGCGGCGGCGGCGGCGGCGCGGGCGCGGCGGGCACGGGCGCCGGCGCCGGCGCGTCCGGCTTGCGCTTGAAGATATCGAACAGCCCCATGATCACCCTCCCCCTGCGGCGAGGCTAATGGCTTTATCCGGCTGCGGCAAATCGCCGGTTCTTGCATCGCAGCAAGGCCCCTGCTAGGGCGCCCGCGACCCATAAGAGCGCCTCGTGCGCTCACCCGTCTATGGGCTGAAATCCGATCCAGGAGTTAAAAGGCGCGTGGATATTTCCGGCGGCATTCAGGCAAGCTTGGCGGGCCGCTACGCCATGGCATTGTTCGAGCTCGCCCGCGACGAGCGGCAGCTCGAAGCGGTCGGCGCCAGCCTCGGCGCGCTGAAGCGGGCGCTTCGCGACTCGGAGGATCTGCGGACGCTGACCACCAGCCCGCTGGTCGGCCGCGAGGACTCCTCGCGAACGGTCGAAGCGGCCACGGCTGCGATGGGCCTCGATCCCCTGACCAGGAATTTCGTCGGCGTTCTTGCAAAGAACCGCCGGCTTTCCCAGCTTCCGGGCGTCATTCGCGCCTTCGACATGCTCGCGGCGCATCACCGCGGTGAAGTCACCGCCGAAGTCGTCTCCGCCCACCCGCTGAGCGACGACCAGGTGGCGGCGCTCAAGACCAATCTCAAGGCCCAGACCGGCCGCGACGTCGTGGTCGATCTTTCCGTCGACCCCGCCATATTGGGCGGGCTCGTGGTCAAGGTCGGCAGCCGGATGATCGACGGCTCGATCCGGACCAAACTCAACACCCTCGCGCACGCGATGAAAGGCTAACAATGGATATCCGCGCCGCAGAAATCTCGAAGGTCATTCGCGACCAGATCGCCAATTTCGGCACCGAGGCCCAGGTCTCGGAAGTCGGCACCGTGCTGTCGGTCGGCGACGGCATCGCCCGCATCTACGGCCTCGACAACGTCCAGGCCGGCGAGATGATCGAGTTCGGGGGCGGCATCAAGGGCATGGCCCTGAACCTCGAGGCCGATAATGTCGGCGCCGTGATCTTCGGCAACGACAGCGCCATCAAGGAAGGCGACACCGTTCGCCGCACCGGCACCATCGTCGACGTCCCCGTCGGCAAGGGGCTGCTCGGCCGCGTCGTGGACGGCCTCGGCAACCCGATCGACGGCAAGGGCCCGATCGTCGCCGAAAGCCGCCAGCGCGTCGAAGTGAAGGCGCCGGGCATCATCCCGCGCAAGTCCGTGCACGAGCCGGTTCAGACCGGCCTCAAGGCCCTCGACGCCCTCGTCCCCGTCGGCCGCGGCCAGCGCGAGCTGATCATCGGCGACCGCCAGACCGGCAAGTCCGCCGTCGCGCTCGACACCTTCATCAACCAGCGCAGCGCCAATCAGGGCGACGACGAGAGCCAGAAGCTCTACTGCATCTACGTCGCCGTCGGCCAGAAGCGCTCCACGGTCGCGCAGATAGTCCGCGCGCTGGAAGAGAATGGCGCGATGGAATATTCCATCGTCGTCGCCGCCACGGCTTCCGAGCCGGCGCCGCTCCAGTTCCTCGCACCCTATACGGGCTGCACGATGGGCGAATATTTCCGCGACAACGGCATGCACGCCGTCATCGTCTATGACGACCTTTCCAAGCAGGCCGTCGCCTACCGCCAGATGTCGCTGCTGCTGCGCCGTCCGCCGGGCCGCGAAGCCTATCCGGGCGACGTCTTCTATCTCCACTCGCGCCTTTTGGAGCGCGCGGCGAAGATGAACGAGGAGAACGGCTCGGGCTCGCTCACCGCGCTTCCGATCATCGAGACTCAGGCGGGCGACGTGTCGGCCTACATCCCGACCAACGTCATCTCGATCACCGACGGCCAGATCTTCCTCGAAACGGAATTGTTCTATCAGGGCATCCGTCCGGCCATCAACGTCGGCCTCTCGGTCAGCCGCGTCGGTTCCGCCGCGCAGACCAAGGCGATGAAGAAGGTCGCCGGCTCGATCAAGTTGGAGCTCGCCCAGTATCGTGAGATGGCCGCCTTCGCCCAGTTCGGTTCAGATCTGGACGCGTCGACCCAGCGCCTCCTCAACCGCGGCGCGCGCCTGACGGAGCTGCTGAAGCAGCCCCAGTTCAAGCCGATGCCGGTGGAAGAGCAGGTCGTCTCGATCTTCGCGGGCGTGAACGGCTATATCGACAACGTGCCGGTGAACGCCGTCACGCGCTTCGAAAGCGCGCTTCTCGGCCACGTCCGCTCGGATCACGGCGACGTGCTCGGCAAGATCCGCGACACCAAAGCGCTCGACGATGACACGACGGCGCGCCTCAAGACGATCATCGGCGATTTCGCCAAGTCGTTCGCGTAACCGAACTCCGCTAGCCCTGAGCCTGTCGAAGGGCGGGTTCAGGGCGCGGCGTTCGACAGGTTCTGCCCTAGCGGCAACACGGGGATAACATGGCCTCTCTCAAGGCGCTCAAGGGCCGGATCACTTCGGTGAAGTCGACCCAGAAGATCACCAAGGCGATGAAGATGGTCGCCGCCGCCAAGCTCCGCCGCGCCCAGCAGGCGGCCGAGCAGGGGCGCCCTTATGCGGAGCGCATGGAAGGCGTCATGGCGAGCCTCGCCGGGCGCGTGGTGATCGGCCCGCAGAGCCCCAAGCTCCTCGCCGGCACGGGCCGCGACCAGGTCCACCTCCTCGTCGTCGCGACGTCGGACCGCGGCCTCGCGGGCGCGTTCAACACCAACATCGTGCGCGCCGCGCGCCGCGCCGCCGACGAGCTGATCGCGCAAGGCAAGACCGTCTATTTCTACCTCGTCGGCCGCAAGGGCCGCGCGGTGATCCAGCGCCTTTACCCCAAGCAGATCATCCACCAGCACGACACGTCCGCGATCAAGTTCGTGAGCTTCGCCGACGCCCAGGCGATCGCGAACGACGTGGTGGAGCGCTACCAGTCGGACGGCATCGATGTCGTCCACCTCTTCTACGCCCGCTTCCGCTCCGCCCTCGTCCAGGAGCCCGTCGGCCAGCAGATCATCCCCGTGAAGATGCCCGAAGCCGGCGCCGCCTCGTCCGGCAGCGCCGCGACCGGCCCCTCCGCGGCCGTCGAGTACGAGCCCGAGGAAGAGGAAATCCTCGCCACCCTCCTGCCGCGCAACATTGCGGTGCAGATTTTCCGGGCGCTGCTCGAGAACGCCGCGTCCGAGCAGGGCAGCCGTATGACTGCCATGGACAATGCGACGCGCAATGCCGGAGACATGATCAACCGCTTGACGATCCAGTATAATCGGACCCGCCAGGCTGCTATCACCACCGAGCTCGTGGAAATCATTTCCGGCGCGGAGGCCCTATGATCGCCCAGATCTCACATTTCGCACTCGCTCTCGCCTTCCAGGCCGCCGCTCCGGCGCTGCCGACCCAGGACGACGTCCGCCAGGCCGTTTCCGACGTCGCCGCCTCGCGCTGCGGCGACGACGACGCCTGCATCGCCCGCCAGCCGGCGGTCGCGGTGCGCGCCGTCGCCTGCACCCGAGCGGGCGAGGACCTCGCCAATTGCCGCTACGAAACCCGCACCGGCGCCGCCGCATGGCGCGCCGCCACCTCCCGCTTCCGCTTCGATATCGAGACCCAGATGTGGTTCCTCGACGACGCGGCCGCGGGCTGAGACTGACTGAAGGAAGAGACTGACATGGCCACCGCCGCAAACACGATCGCCCCGACGGGCAGCACCGCAACCGGACGCATCAGCCAGGTGATCGGCGCCGTCGTCGACGTTACCTTCGAAGGGCAGCTCCCCGAGATCCTTTCGGCCCTCGAGACCGACAATAACGGCTCGCGCCTCGTGCTCGAAGTCGCCCAGCATCTCGGCGAGTCGACGGTGCGCACCATCGCGATGGACTCGACGGACGGCCTCACCCGCGGGCAGCCGGTCCGCGACACGGGCGACCAGATCCGCGTCCCCGTCGGCCCGATGACGCTCGGGCGCATCATGAACGTCGTCGGCGAGCCGATCGACGAGCGCGGCCCCATCGGCCACACCGACACGGCTCCCATTCACGCCGAAGCCCCGCTCTTCGTCGACCAGTCGACCGAGACCGCCATTCTCGTCACCGGCATCAAGGTCATCGATCTCCTCGCCCCCTACGCCAAGGGCGGCAAGATCGGCCTGTTCGGCGGCGCCGGCGTCGGCAAGACCGTGCTCATCCAGGAGCTGATCAACAACATCGCCAAGGGCCACGGCGGCACTTCCGTGTTCGCCGGCGTCGGCGAGCGCACCCGCGAGGGCAACGACCTTTACCACGAGTTCCTCGACGCCGGCGTCATCGCCAAGGACGCCGACGGCAACCCGACTCCGGAAGGCTCCAAGGTCGCCCTCGTCTTCGGCCAGATGAACGAGCCGCCGGGGGCCCGCGCCCGCGTCGCCCTTTCGGGCCTCACCCAGGCGGAATATTTCCGCGACGTCGAGGGCCAGGACGTGCTCTTCTTCGTCGACAACATCTTCCGCTTCACCCAGGCGGGCTCGGAAGTGTCGGCCCTCCTCGGCCGCATCCCTTCCGCGGTGGGCTACCAGCCGACCCTTTCGACCGACATGGGCGCGCTGCAGGAGCGGATCACCTCGACCAACAAGGGCTCGATCACCTCGGTGCAGGCGATCTACGTGCCCGCCGACGATCTTACCGATCCGGCCCCGGCCACGTCGTTCGCCCACCTGGACGCCACGACCGTGCTGTCGCGCGCCATCTCCGAGCTCGGCATCTACCCGGCCGTCGACCCGCTCGACTCCACCTCGCGCGTGCTCACCGCCCGCACCGTCGGTCAGGAGCATTACGAGACCGCCCGCGCCGTCCAGGAGACGCTCCAGAAGTACAAGTCGCTGCAGGACATCATCGCGATCCTCGGCATGGACGAGCTTTCCGAAGAGGATAAGCTCACCGTCAGCCGCGCCCGCAAGATCCAGCGCTTCCTCAGCCAGCCCTTCCACGTCGCCGAAGTCTTCACCGGCATCCCCGGCAAGTTCGTCGCGATCGAAGACACGGTCCGCTCGTTCAAGGCGGTCGTGAACGGCGAATACGACCACCTTCCGGAATCCGCTTTCTACATGGTCGGCGGAATCGAGGAAGCCGTCGAAAAGGCCCAGCGCCTCGCCGCCGAAGCAGGCTGAGAATACCTCCCCTCCCCTTCAGGGGAGGGGATCGAGGGGTGGGGCTTGTCGTCCGTACAAGATCGGCAAGCCACACACCTCACGACAACCCCCACCCCAACCCCTCCCCTGAAGGGGAGGGGCTAGGAACCAAAAGATGCCCCTGCACTTCGAACTCGTC
>DASVQT010000029.1:0-16898 GCA_036388975.1 Allosphingosinicella sp.
ACATCATGGACTTCAAGGAGCATGAGGATTTCAACTCGCCGCTCCTGATCGCCGCCACCGCGCTCGCGCTCGTCATGGCGCTGACCGGCATCGTCCTCTTTCCCGTCCGCCTCGGCCTCGCCGGCTGGATGCGGCTGAGGCGCAAACGGGGCGGCGACCGGATCAGTCCACCTTCAGACGAATGAAGACCATCGCGCCGTCCGGGTCGCCGCCATAGGAGGCTTCGAGCCCGGGGGGGACGAAGTTCAGCGCGTAAAGCCCGCCGACGCCGAGCCGCACGTGGTTGCCGACGCGGAAGTCACGGAGCACGCCCGCCGACACCTTGGCGACGTCGAAGACCGGGCCGTGATGGCCGTGGCCGTCGCCGGACAGTTCGTTGCTTTCGATCCGCTCGGCGCGCCCGAACAGCGTCCAGTCGCGGATGCCGACGGCACTCTCCAGCGCGAAGGCGTCGAGATGGTCCTCGTCCGTGTCGCGGCGTCCGTAAGCGAGGGTGGTCGACCACCAGGTCCGCCCGCCGAAGCGTCGCGTATAGATGGCGCTTGCCGACCAGCGCGTCTCGTTCTCGCCGGGCTCGAGCTGCTCGGGCGAGATCAGCCGCGCCCAGCTCGCCTGAAGCGCGAGGCTGCGCGTCGGATTGACGGAGATGCGGGCCGCCGTTGAGTCCAAAGGTCCGGTCTCGATGTCGTAGCGGTGCTCGTCCGGCTCGCGGCCGTTGAAGCGGGAGACCTCGACCATGGCATCGCCCGCCACCAGTCCGGCCGTGACGACTCCAAAGGCGATGTGGGTGGAATCGAGCCAATGGTGGGTGATCGGCGCTTCGGGCGAATCCATCGCGGACATGCGGTGCATGAAGGCGGGCGGCCCGAAGGCCGGCGCGCCCGGCAGGCCGCCATAAACGAAGGCGCTGACGCGGTCGGCCACCGCCACCGAGAGGCTCGCCGAAAGCTCCATGAAGAGGTCGTGGGGATGCTGGCGATCGACGAGCACATGCTCGCCGTCCGCCGTCTCGCCCGCGGCGAGGTGCAGCGGATAGCCGCGCGCGCCCATCAGCGGGTCGGGGCTGAGCATGGCACGGAGCTGAAGCGTCGGACCCCGGCTGCCGCCGAGCTCGCGCCGGGCGCTGCCCATGATCATGCCCGAGACGAAGCCCATCTCGTCCCCTCGCGGCCCCTGCTGCCAGTCGTAGACTCCGTTCAGCAAGCCGTGGCCCATGAAGGACCAAGCGCCGAAATTGCGATGGAGCCCGCCATGGGCGGAGGTGTCCGGCTGCCACGAGGTGCCGGACGCTTCGCGGCTCATTGGATAGTAGCGGCTGAGCGCGCCGCGCATGCCGCCGAGGCTCGGGGTGGAGTCCGGATGCATTTCGTGGCCGGCATGCGGGTCCTCCGCCCCGTCCGCGGGAGGTTCGTCGTCGGCGGGAGCAGGTTGGGCGCCGGCATGGCCGGCATGCTGCGAATGATCCTCCGCTTGTGCCGGTGCAGGAGCCGGAGCCGGAGCCGGAGCCGGAGCCGGAGCCGGAGCCGGTGCGTGGCCGCTGTGCTGCGAATGGTCGGCATGCTGCGCGCGCGCCGCGCCCGGAAAGGCGAAAGCCGCCGCGCAGGTGGCGGCAAGGAGAAGGCTCTTCATTTGGAACGCTCCAGAAGCTGGATGAGCTCGCCGGCTTTCCGGCGCTGCTCTTCGGGGTCGCCGCCTTGAATGGCGGTGACGATGCAATGGTTGAGATGATCCTTGAGGAGCTCGGTTTCGACGCGCGAAAGCGCCGCCCGGGCCGCCTGGATCTGGGTCAATATGTCGATGCAGTAGCGGTCCTCCTCCACCATGCGCGCGATGCCGCGCACCTGGCCTTCCAGCCGGCTGAGGCGGTTCAGGAGCTTGGGCTTGTCGTTATGTTCCACGTTATGCTCTCCTTGAACTGCGCACATATACCCCATCGGGGTAATTGACAAGATACCCCCACACCGTATATCCGCTGCTCCACCCAAGGAGCCTTTTTCGATGTCCGACCACGCTCATTCCTGTCACTCCGATGCCCGCCACGCCGGCCATGCCCACCATGCCGGCCATGTCCACGGCAGCGGCGGTTCGCTCGCGACGTCCTTTCACGCGACGGTTCATTGCCTCACCGGATGCGTCATCGGCGAAGTTGCCGGCTTGATGATCGGCGTCACCCTTGGCCTGTCACCCTTCGTCACGATCGCGCTCGCCACCGGCCTCGCCTATCTTTCGGGCATGACGCTCGGCCTCGTCCCCGTGATGAAGCGGGAAGGCATCGGCGCGCTTGCCGCCCTGAAGATCATCTGGATCGGCGAAGTGGTCTCCATCGGCGTCATGGAGATCGCGATGAACGCGGCCGACTACCACATGGGCGGCATGGCCGCGCCGTCAGTCGCAAGCTGGATGTTCTGGCGCGGCATCCTGGTCGCCGTGCCGGCGGGCTTCATCGCCGCCTGGCCGGTCAACTGGTGGCTGCTCCGCCGGAACCTCAAGAACTGCCACTGAGGGCGCGAGGAGGACGGCGGCGCGCGCCGCCGCCCTCCCGCTCGGGCCTCAATGGTTGCCGTGAGCGCCCTCGGGCCGGGCGCCCTGCTGGCCGTTTTGGCCATGCATGCGCTCGCAGCAGGCGGGCCTTTGGCCGTTGGGACCGGGCGCGCAGCAGGGGCAGCTTTCGCCTTGGCCTTGGCTTCGCCCCTGCCCGTGGCCTTGGTGCTGACTTTGGCCATGCTGACCGTGACCTTGGCCGTGGCCCTGATGCTGGCCATGGCCCTGATGCTCGCCGTGGCCCTGATGCTGACCGTGGCCCTGTGACGGCGCGGCCGGCTGCTGGGCGGCGGCAGGCGTGGCGATCGCGAGCACGAGGGCCGCAATGACGTATTTCATGATGTGAACTCCTGAAGAAAGCTTCGAAACGGTGAGGCTCTTCAGGCGGTTCGCGGAGGGGGCGGGTCGGATCCGGGCGCACTGCCGGCGACGAAGGCGCTGAGCGCCGCCGCGAAGGCGGGGCAGGGCAAGGGCGCCGGTTGGCAGAGGTGCGTGCGCTCCGGCATGGCCGAGCAGGCGATGGCGCAGTCGGCGGCGCGGCCCCGCTCCGTTTGGTCCTGCCGATCGCTTCCGCCGGCGCAATGCGGCGTCCCGGCCTCGACATGGTGCGCGGACGTCGCGGCGCGGGCGGGCGCGCCGTGCATCGCCATCGGCGCGAACGCCATGGCGAGAAGCGCCAGGAGGTGGAGCAAGCGGGACACGCTTCTTCCTAGGCGCGGACGCTCAGCGGTTCAATCGCGCACCGGTTCGATCGCAGGGCGGCTTCAATATTCCAGGCCGTACCAGCTGTGCACGCGCCGGCCGTAATCGTGATCGAATTCGGGCTCGTCCGTGCGGTCGAAGCTCGGGGCGCTTTCGAAGTCGCCGGCCGTCATGTCGATCACATAGCCGCCCGCATCGCGGTGATAGGTCAGGACCTTCCAGGGCAGCGGATAGTAACGCTGGCCCACGCCCATGAAGCCGCCGTAGCGCAGCACCGCATATTCGACCTGGCCGGACACCTTGTCGACCATGAAATTGTAGACGGTGCCGAGCCGATGCCTGTCGCGGCTGTAGACCGGCGTTCCTTCCACCTTGTTGGACGCGATGAGGCGGCTGGTCTCCTCGATGGGGAGGCCCTGGTGACGGTCGTCATGGCCGAAGTCGCGCTCCCGGCCGGTGTCCGGCCCGCGGTTGCGGCTCACCGGAGGCGCGCCGCGGTCGCGGTGCACGCGCTCGTCGTCGCCGCTTCGGCCGGGCGCGCCATGCCCGGAGCCAGAGCCCCATCCGCCGCCGAAAAGGCGGCCGCTTCCCTGGTCGTCACGTCCATGATCGGCCATGTCGCTTGCTCCTTCTTCTGGCGGCCTCAGTCGCGGCCGGGGCCGCCCGTGCCCGTGTCGGGGCTGCTGCCGGTGCTCGAGTCCATGGCGGACGCATCGCCACCGCCGGTCGTCTCCTGCCCGGCTTCGTGTGCGCCGGGCCTGACCTGCGCTTCGCTTTGCCGCGCTTGGCGGGCTTCGCGCCAGCTGTGGAAGTCGGTTTCGAAATGCTGCTGCCGCTCGCGGCAATAATCCTCATATTCCTGGTCGAGCCGGGCGATCTGCTGTTCGCGCCACCGACGGTAATTCTCGTCGAAATGGGAGGTGCCGGATTGCTCGCGCCCGGCATAGCGCGCCGAGCTCGAGCCGGTGCCGGAGCCGCCCCGGCTTTCCCGGGACGCGCCGCTGCTGTTGGACCGGTAATGCTCGCCGCCGAAGCCGCTCTGGCCCTGGGCGTAGCGGCTGCGCTCCGGCGACGATCGTCCGCCCGCGCCTTCGTCGTTCCCGCCGCCGAGCCAATTGCCGACTTCGTCGCGCGCCCGTTCGAAGAAGCCGCGCCCGCCGCCGTCGCGCGGCGGTGCGCTATGATCGTCGTCGGGGAAGATCGAGCTGCTCCGCCGCCGCGCGCCGCCGCCGCCGGCCATGTTGTCGCGGTACCGATCGTCTCCCATGGCTGCTCTCCTCGCGAAAAACCCTGTTCGGCCTCGTCCGGATCAACCGGCGAGCCGGGCGAGACGTTCCGGCGCGCCTACCCTTACGGGCCGATGTCGCCGCTGTGCCGGCGCAGCGTCGGACGTTGGCGCGCGGCGAGGCCGAGCGCCTGGGCGACGGTTTCGTCCCAGCCGTAGGGGTCCGGGCGGAACAGCAGGCGTTCGCCGTCCAGATAAACGCTGTGATAAAGCAGCCGCACCGGAATCTGGTTGGAAAGCTGCACGGAGGTTTCCTGCGGCTCGTTCTCGCCGTTGCGCCGGGCGAGCCCGCGCTCGAACTCCTCCCGTTTGCCGCTATGCTCGGCAAGTAAGGCCGCGAAGCCGACCGCGTCGCTCACCCGCACGCAGCCGTGGCTCATGTGCCGCTCGGCCCGCGCGAAGCCCGCCTTGGACGGCGTGTCGTGAAGGTAGATGGCGTGGCGGTTGGTCATGTCCATCTTGACCAGGCCGAGAGCCGCCTGCGGCCCCGGCTTCTGGACGAGCCGCCCATTGCGCCGCTCGAACCCGTTCTGGGCGAGATAGGAAGCGCTGCGCTGGGCGAGCTCGTCCTCTTCGATCGATTCGGGCACGTTCCACGGTGGGTTGGCGACCAGGCGGACGATGGGCGAAAGGAGCTCCGGCGTTTCCCAGCCGGGTTGGCCGACCACCACCTTGCGGCTGTCGGCGAGCTGCCCGTCGCGCCAGTAGCGCAGGAATGCCGCGGCGGTGTTGACGTCGATCCGCGTCGTGGGAAGCTCGCGGCGCAGCCAGCGGCGGCGCTCCAGATTGACGGCGAGCTGGCGGGCGCGGTCGCGCGCCGTCGCGTTTACGATGTCCAGCGTCGCTCCGCCGATCACGCCATCCGTCTCGAGGCCATAGTCCGCCTGGACTCGGCGCACCGCCTGGGCGAGCTCCGGCGTGTAGCGGCTAGCGGGCGCCGCCACCGCCTTCGGCTGGGCCGCGCCGGCCTTGCCGCCCGGCTGCTGAGCCGCCTGCCCCTGCCCTTCCGGAGGCAGATAGCCCTGCATGCGCAGCGACTGAACGATGGCCGGAATGCGCGGATCGCTGTCGCCCACCTCGATCGCATCGCCCGCCGTCACCGCCGGCGGCGGCTCGTTCGACGCCGCCCGGCTGTAGCGGACATAGGCTTCGGACAAGGCGCGATATTCCGGATCGCTCGGCGCCAGCCCGTTCAGCCATTCATGCGCATTGCCCGCTTCGGCCGCGGACGCGAGGCCGGCCACGACATCCACCTCCGGGCGCGGCAGCTCGTAGACTTCGAACAAGCGCCGCGGGTCCGTTTGCCCGCGCGAAAGCACTTCGGCGAGGTTCACCGCCGCCAAGGTCAGCGCCGCTTCCTTGGCCGCCGGCCCCTGCGCGCTTTCCACCGGCTGGAGATAGCGGCGCGGATCGAGACCGTGCCGCGCCGAGCCGCGCAAAGCTTCGGTCAGCGCCTGCTGCGCGTCCGAGCCCCAGGCCGGGCGCCATTGCCGCGCTTCGTAGAAGCGGCGCACGCGCTCGTCCTGCACGGCCTGCTGAAGCTCGGCCGCGGCAATCTCCGGAGGCGCGGACCTGGCACCGCCGCCGCCCCCGCCGCCATTGCCACCGACCGAAATGTAATCGCAGCCGGCCAGCGCCAGCAGGGCCGCCGCGGCAGCCGCCTTGAACTTTGTTTTCACGGACGCTCCACGCAAACGCATACCTTATGGGACGACGCTCAAACGTCGCGGCGGAGGCGCGCGTTCCACCAGCGTTTTAACCGATGTTTATCCATTCTCGCGCATGAGGGCCCGGTGGGACCGGTGTTCAGGGCCCTTGAACCGATTTCTGCCGCGGGAGCCCGCACGTTGCAAAAAGCGCATATCGCCATTCTGCCGACGCCCGAAGGCCGCCGCGCGGAGCGGCGCATCCTCAATCTCGCCGCGAGCCTGCGCGAGCCGGGCGCGAGCCTCGCCGATGCCGAAGTGCTCAATCTTTCCGTGACCGGCTTCGCGGCGGAAAGCGACGCCGCGCTCGAGCTCGGCGCGCAGATCTGGCTCAAGCTTCCGGGTTTGGAGCCGACCGCGAGCCGCGTGGTCTGGATCGACGGGCGCAAGGCCGGCTTCGAATTCGTCACGCCGCTCCACCCGGCAACGCTGGACACCGTCACCTCCGCCGCGCGCAAGCCGCCCGTGAAGCGCCACTTCGGCGTCGGCGCGGGGGCCGCGCACGGCATGGGCGGACTCGGGCGCCGCTGAGCCGAAGGCCGCCGGGCGCCTAGGGCGCGCCCGCTTCTCCGGGCGCCTGCACCGTCTTTCCCGTGGCCGGATCGATCGCAAGGCTTCGGCAGCGTTCGATTTCCTTGCCTACGTCCATGCCGTCGGGCAGTCCGCTCGCCTGCAGGCGCTCGAGGCAGTTCAGCTCCTTTTCCTTGAACTCGATCCAGAGCGCGCGCTGCTCGCCCTCCCGCGCGATCCGCCGCGCGTCCAGCGCATCGCGCGCGTAGGGAATGGCGGCAACGCCGACGATCGCGGCGACGCCGGCGGCGAGGAGCGCGCCGCGGTGCCTCACCGCTTCACGCCACGGGATCGACGGCGCCTCACGCAGCACCGCATTGCAAACTGAAATGGACCATAATCCGCTTTCGCGTGCCGCCCGTGCACGTCTATGCTGTCGGTTTGAGGGATGACAGGCGGGAGCGTGCCCTGGTGACGATCGCAGCATCGAGCCCGTCGCGGGAGGGAGACGCGGCCTTGGCCGACATGCACCGATCCGCCCAATTGCTGTTGGCCCAGCTCGACGCGCGTGGCATCCACCTGGCGGCGGCTTACGTGGCGATGGCGATGGATGTCATGCTCCGGGCGCGGCAGGACGTCCTTCCGACAGGGTGAGAAAGGCGACCATCTTGGCGCGCCCGCGATCGGACAGCTTGAGGTAAGCGCTGCGGGCGTCGCTTGGATGCTGCGCACGGATGGCGAGGCGGATGTCGACGAGATAGGCGATGTGGCGCAGCGCCGTCGATTGCGGGACGCAGGCCGCCACGCAGGCGCTCTTGATCGTGACGTTGCGCCCTTCCTCGCCGGCGACGAAAAGCTCCAGGAGGATGTTCCAGCCGGGATTGAGGAACTGCCCGTTGCCGAACACTTCGTCGCGGACTCGCCGTGCCGTCGCCATCCGCCGTGCGGCGGCAAGAAGGTCGGCTGGCGGCAGCGGTTCGATGCGGCCGAGAAGATCGATCTCGTCTCCGCCGCGGCCCCGGTCACCCGGATCCTGGAGCGCGGCGCCCGCTTCCTCGAAGCCGGCGGCCTGATCGAAGCTCCAGTCGAACGGATCGCGAAAACCGTCCATCAGGCGAGCCCCAGCGCGGCGGGCGCTTCCATGATCTTGATCCCCTGTTCGGTACCGGACGCACGCACCCCTCGCACCCCTTCTCCGCGGGCCTGACGCACGAGTCGAGCGCGGCCGCACGCCCACCATAACGAAGGCTCCGCCGCCGTCCACTGTTTCGGGGCGGACGGACCGAGGATTTTCTACGCTTTTCGTAGAACGGTCGGGGAAGAATGCCGGAAAGAATGGTGCCGCTTAACGGACTCGAACCGTTGACCCCATCATTACGAATGATGTGCTCTACCAGCTGAGCTAAAGCGGCATATCCGGGGTGAGGGGCCACTATCAGCGGTCCCGCGCTGTGACAAGCGCCAGCTTCGCTTCTGCTCGGCTGGGCAGACGCCCGCCGCGGCTGTTTCGCGCCTCTTAACCCTATTTCAACCGCGCTTGTGCAGGGTGCGCGCTCTGAAATGGGGCAATAAGGGCACAGGCATGGACAGTCTCCGCGGCTTCGACGACGAGGCCTATGCCGTCCACGAGGACGAGCCGGCGATGGAAAGGCCGCCGGAGATCGGCGTCGATGAGCGCCGCATGCACGTGCGCGCCTACAATCACTGGGTGTCGCTGCTCGACGGCCGTCCTTATCCGCTGATCGACGATCTCGATCCGGCGAACATTGAGGATTTCGGGCCGAACAGCGTGCTTCTCGACTTTTCGGGCAGCGTCGAGGATCCCGAAGTCTGCTTCCTCGGCCGCTCGCTTCGCGCCGAGTGCGCGCTCGACCAGAATATACGCCGAATCAGCGAAGTGCCGTCGCGCTCGCTCCTGTCGCGCCTCACCGATCATTATCTCCAGATCATCGCCAATTGCGCGCCGATCGGCTTTGAAGCCGAATATGTGAACCGCCGCGGCGTCAACACCCTGTACCGCGGCATATTGATGCCGCTTTCGTCGGACGGCGAGACGATCGACTTCATCTACGGCGTGATCAACTGGAAGGAGCTGGCCGACAGCCGCACCGCCTCCGAGATCGCCGTGGAGGTGGACCGCGCCTCGGCGTCGGCCCCGCACGTCGCCGATTGTCCGATCTGGGCGGACGGCCCGAACGCCGAATATGAAGAGCCCAAGGCCAAGGCGCCGCCGTCCGAGGATCGCGACGGCACGCTCAGTCTGTGGCCGGAAGAAGAAGCGGTGGCCGACGAGGCATCGGCGCCGTGCCTTGCCGACGATGCCGGTCTCGGCGACCGCCTGTCCGCCGCCCGCGAAAGCGCGCAGGTCGCGCGCTCCGCCGATCACCGCAGCCGCGGCGCCCTCTACCGGGCGCTCGGCGACGCTTACGATTTCGCCCTCGCCGCCGAGGCGGAGCCCGAGGACTACCGCGAGCTGCTCGAAGATGCCGGGATCAAGGCCCAGGCGCGCGCACCCATGACTCCGGTGGTGAAGCTCGTCTTCGGCGCCGAATATGACAAGACCCGCCTCGCCGAGTTCGCGGCAGCCTTGTCTTGGGCGCGGCGCGAGGCGCTGCCGCGCGGCGCCTTCGCCGGCGCGCTCGACGCGCAGCCCGGCGGCCTGAAAGCCGTGGTCCGCGCCGAACGCGAGGCCAAGCGCCCCGAGGCCAGGCCGGACCCCATCGAAGAAGCCCGCCAGCGCCTCCGCGGGGCAGGCCCGCTCGGCTTCCTCGATCTCGCCGCCGAAGGGGAAGGCGAGTTCGTCCTCTTCATCGGCCGCCGCGAACCCGACGGCCGCGTGGCCGTGGTGGCTGCGCTGGACGACGCAACGCTGACCGACCGCGCGGTGCGCAAGAGCGCTGCTTAACGGTCGGAGCGATAAGAACCGCCAGCCCTGAGCCTGTCGAAGGGCGGATTGCAGCAATCGGAGCCCGCGCTTCGACAAGCTCAGCCCTAGCGGTTGTGGGTGGCGCCGGACCTCGGTCTCTTCGATAACCCACCCATGCGCATCCTCGTCACCGGAGCCGCGGGCCTGATCGGAAGCGCGGTCGCGGCGCGGCTGCGGGGCCAGCACGAAGTGACCGGGGTCGATCTTCGCGTTGAGGCCGAAGTCGATCTCATTCACGACATCCGCGCCGCCCTCGACCTGCGTGGTTACAACGCCGTCGTTCACGTCGCCGCCCTTCATGCCCCGCATGTCGGCCGCGCCTCCGACGCCGACTTCCGCGCGGTCAACGTCGATGCCACCGCCCGCCTGCTCGACTCCGCGCTTGCCGCCGGCGTCGGCCGCTTCGTCTACACCAGCTCCACCTCCGTCTACGGCCACGCCCTCGAGCCCGCGAACGGCGCCGCCGCCTGGATCGACGAGGAGGTCGAGCCCCGCCCCCGCGACATATACGACATCACCAAGATCGAGGCGGAGGCGCTCGTCCGCGCGTCCGGAATTCCGGCGGCCATATTGCGCATGTCGCGCTGCTTTCCCGAGCCGCTCCGCGACACGGCGCTCCACCGCCTCCACCGCGGCATCGACCGCCGCGACGTCGCCGAAGCGCATGCCCTCGCTCTTCGCACAGCCGATGCGGGCTGCGAGACCTATCTCGTCAGCGCCCCTCCCGTATTCACGCGCGAGGATCGCGAAGCCGTCTTCCGCGACGCGCCCGGCATCATTCGCCGGCGCGCGCCTGCGCTTGCCGCCGAGTTCGGGCGCCGCGGCTGGACGCTGCCGCCCACGCTCGGCCGGATCTACTCGCCCGCAAAGGCCGCCCGGCACCTCGGCTTCGCCGCACGCCACGGCGCCGGCGACGTCCTCGCGGGCGATTGCGACCCCTTGCCGAGCGGCTGAGCCGACGCCGGCGCGCCTCAAGCCTTGCCTCTCCGCATCGGCGGGAGCATAGGACGGCGCGTCAAGGGCGGCCTCCCCCTGCCGTCCGAAACTCCGGGAGTTGTTCATGAATGCGGACAGCATGGTCGCGGCGACATCCGCCGACCAGCGCCTGATCGCCTCGCTCAGCCACGCACTGTGCAATGGCGCCCTCCCCGGCGAGCTTGCCGGCTTCAGCGAGACCGAATGCAACGATGCGGCGGCGTTCATCGCCGCCTGCGCCAACCGCCGCCCGCCGGGCATCGCGCTCGTTCGGCTGGAATCGGCCGGCGGCCAGGTCGGCCACCGGCGCATGCGCATCTGCATCGCGAACGACGACATGCCGTTCCTGGTCGATTCGATCGCCAACGCCATCGCCGCGCGCGGCCTCACCATCCACCGCCTGCTCCACCCGGTCGTCTGCGTCGAGCGCGACGACGACGGCTGCCTCGAAGCCGTCGGCCCGCTTTGCGACGACGAGCGCCGCCGCGAATCGATCATGTATATCGAGGTTGACCGCGCCGACGCCCGCGAACGGCGCGAGCTCGTCGCCGAACTCCACCGCGTCCTCGCCGACGTCCGCGCCGCCGTCGCCGACTGGCGCGCGATGCAGACCAAGATGCGCGAAGACGCCGCCGCCGTCGCCGATCCGGAGGCCGCCGAGCTCCTGCGCTGGTTTGCCGACGGGTCGATGACCCTGCTTGGCTACCATGTCGAGAGGCCGGGCGATCAGCCCTCCGAAGCGCTCGGCCTGTTCCGCCTCCCCGGCGACCCGACCGACGCCGGCGGCTGCGGCAATGCGATCCGCTATTTCGAGGAAGGCGGCGCCGAGCCGCTTCTCGCCAAGGCCGACCGCAAGTCGACCGTGCACCGGCGCGTCCCGTTCGATCTCGTCGTGCTCCCCATCCGCGAAGAAGGCCGGATCACCGGCATCGGCGTTTATGCGGGCCTTTGGACCAGCCACGCGATCAACACGCCGGCCGTGGACGTGCCGCTGCTGCGCGCCCGCCTCGCCGCTCTGGAGGCGGAATTCGCATTCGATCCCGCCGGCCACAGCGGCAAGGCGCTGCGCCATGCGATGAGCGCGCTCCCGCCCGACCTTCTCGTCAGCCTCAAGCCCGAGGAAGTGCGCGAGCTGGTGATGACCGCCATGTCGCTCGCCGACCGGCCGCGCCCGACCCTGGTCCTCGCCCGCTCGGTGCTGAAGGGCCATTTGTTCGCCTTCATCTGGCTCCCGCGCGACGAGCTCACCACCCGCCGCCGGACCGACATCGCCAGGATGATCGAACAGGCGACCGGCGGCCACACCACCAATTGGGCGGTGGAGCTCGGCGACGGCGACCTCGCCCTCGTCCGATACACGCTGGACATGGACTCGGCGCGGCCGCTTCCCGACATCGAGGCGCTCGACCGGCAGCTCGTCGAAATGGTCCGCGGCTGGGAGCCGAGCGTCGAGGAGGCCCTGGGCTCCGTCGTCGGCACCGCCCGGGCGACGCGCCTTGCGCTCAGCTACATGGGCGACTTCCCCGAAGGCTACCGGATCCGCACCGGCGCGTCGGAAGCCGCGCAGGACATTTTGCGCATCTGCGATCTCGAAGGCGCCGGCGCCCGCGACGCGCGCCTGTTCCGCAAGGACGAGGACGGCGGCAGCAGGCTCCACCTCAAGACCTACCGCCTCGCCGCCATCATTCCGCTTTCCGAAGCGGTGCCCGTGTTCGAGAATTTCGGCTTCCGCGTGCTCGAGGAGGTGCCGACCGCGCTCGATGCCGGGGATCTCGGCTACATTCACGATTTCGTGCTCGAAATGCCTCAGGGCGGCGAAGCGTCGGACGTGATGAAGCGCGCCCGCCTCGTCGAGCGCGCCATTTCCGCCGTGCTCGAAGGCCGCGCCGAGAACGACGCCTTCAATCAGCTCATCGTCTCGGCCGGCCTCCAGCCGCGCGAAGTCGTGCTGTTCCGAGCGTGGTTCCGCTACCTGCGCCAGATCGGTCTTTCCTATTCCATGGTGACGGTCGTCGAGGCGCTGCGCCGCGCGCCGGACGTGACCAAGAGCCTGATCGCCTTGTTCGATGCGATGCACGACCCGGCCTTCGAAGGGGACCGGGACGCCGCCATCGGCCAGGCGGAGGACAGGATCGGCCGCGGCCTCGGCAACGTCGCGGCGATCGACGAGGATCGCATCCTGCGCCTCTTCCGGGCGGTGATCGCGGCCACGCTGCGCACCAACGCCTTTGCGCCGGCCGGCGCCGAAGCGCTCGCATTCAAGCTCGACAGCGCCCGCATTCCGGGCCTGCCGAACCCGGTGCCGTGGCGCGAAATCTGGGTCTACAGCCCACGCGTCGAAGGCATCCACCTTCGCGGCGGACCGGTCGCGCGCGGCGGCCTGCGCTGGTCCGACCGGCGCGACGACTTCCGCACCGAGATTCTCGGCCTGATGAAGGCGCAGCTCGTCAAGAATGCGGTGATCGTGCCGACCGGCGCAAAGGGCGGCTTTTATCCCAAGCAGCTTCCGCCGGTGTCGGACCGCGATGCCTGGATCGCGGAAGGGACGGAAAGCTACCGCATCTTCATCCGCTCCCTCCTGTCGGTCACCGACAACATCGTCGAAAGCAAGGTCGTCCACCCGGCCCAGGTCACCGTCCACGACGGCGAGGATCCCTATTTCGTCGTCGCCGCGGACAAGGGTACGGCGACTTTCTCGGACGTCGCCAACGCGATCGCGACCTCGGCGGGCTTCTGGCTCGGCGACGCCTTCGCGTCGGGCGGCAGCCAGGGCTACGACCACAAGGCGATGGGGATTACCGCCCGCGGCGCCTGGGTCTGCGTCCAGCGCCACTTCCGCGAGATCGGCGTCGACGTCCAGACTGATCCGGTAAAGGTGGCGGGCGTTGGGGACATGTCCGGCGACGTCTTCGGCAACGGCATGCTCCTTTCGAAGTCGATCAAGCTCGTCGCGGCGTTCGACCACCGCCACATCTTCCTCGATCCCGATCCAGATCCGGCGGCGAGCTGGGAGGAGCGCAATCGGCTGTTCGCCCTGCCGCGCTCGTCCTGGGCGGACTATAATGCCGAGCTGATCTCGAAGGGCGGCGGCATCTTCCCGCGCGCGCAGAAGTCGATCCCGCTTTCGCCGGAAATCCGCGCGATGCTCGAAATCGAAGAAGAGGCGGTCGACCCCGCCACGCTCATCACGGCCATCCTGAAAGCGCCCGTGGATCTCCTCTGGTTCGGCGGCATCGGCACCTACATACGCGCCGGTTCGGAGACCAATGCCGAAGTCGGGGACCCCGCCAACGATCCGATCCGGATCACCGGCTGCGACGTTCGCGCCAAGGCGATCGGCGAAGGCGCCAACCTCGCCATCACCCAGGCCGGCCGCATCGAATTCGCGGAAGCCGGCGGTCGGATCAACACCGACTTCATCGACAACAGTGCCGGCGTCGATTGCTCCGACAATGAGGTCAACATCAAGATCCCGCTCAACCGGGAGATGGTGGAAGGCCGGCTGACCTTCGAAGACAGGAACGCGCTCCTCGCCGAAATGACCGACGAGGTCGCCGAGATCGTATTGGAGGACAACCGGCTCCAGGCGCTCGCTCTGTCCATCGCCGAGCGCGGCGGCGCCGCGGCGCTGCCGTCCCAGGTCCGGGTCCTGGAAGTGCTGGAGGAAAGCGGCCGCCTCAACCGCGCGGTGGAAGGCTTCGACTCGAACGAAGACCTGCTGCGCCGCGAGCATGAAAGCCGCGGGCTCAGCCGCCCCGAGCTCGCGGTCCTCCTGTCGCACTCCAAGATGGCGCTGCAGGATGCGGTGGAGCGCAGCGGCATCGCCGCCGATCCGACCATGGAGGCCGAGCTTCTCGCCGCCTTCCCGCCGCAGATGCAGGAGCGGCAGCGCGAGGCGATCCTCAATCATCGCCTCCGCTGCGAGATCATCGCCACCAAGGTCGCCAACCGCTTCGTCAACCGGCTCGGCATCGTCGCGCCGTTCGCGCTGATCGAGCAGGAGGGCGCGGCACTCGGCCACGCCGCCGCCTGCTTCATCGCGGCGGAGCGCTTGTTCGATCTCCATTTGCTCTGGGAGCGGCTCGACAATGCGGACGTGCCGGAACAGGTGCGGCTGGAACTGTTCGACCACGCCTCGACCGCGCTTCAGCTCCACATTGCGGACCTGCTGCGCTGCACGTCGCCCGACGAGCAGCCCGGCGCGATCGTCGCGCGCCTCAGGCCGGGAATCGAGAAACTGGGCGTCGCGCTGGAAGGCCTGCTCAGGCCCGAGCCTCAGGCTCAGGCCGCGGCGCAGCGCGCCGAACTGGTCCGCCTCGGCGCGCCCCAGGATGTCGCGGACGACGTCGTCCGTTTGATCGAGCTGGACGGCGCCGTCGCACTTGCCGAGCTCGGCCAGCGCATGGGGGAGGACGAGATCGCCCTCACCCATGCCTATACGCGGCTCGGCGAAGCGCTCGGCATCGATTGGGCGCTCGCCGCCGCGCACCGCTTCCAGGCGCGCGACCAGTGGGAACGGCTGCTCACCGCCGGTCTCGCCCGCGACTTCGAGCAGCTCCGCCTCGACTTCCTGGAGCGCCGCCGCAGCGCGGATCCGGTCGCCGAAGTGGAGCGCTGGGTGGGTGCTCACGGTCCGCGCATCGACCAGTTCCGCCGCACCGTGGAGCGGGCAAGAACGGCGCCGGTCACGACCGCCCCGATGCTCGCCCAGTTGGCCACCCAAGCCCGGGTCCTGCTCGGCCGCTAAATTCCTCCCCATGCGCCGCATGGGGAGGGGGACCATGCGAAGCATGGTGGAGGGGTAGGAGGCGCTGGACTCAAAAGAGTCGCGCGAACTCTCCGTAGTCAGAGCCACTTACCCCTCCACCACCCTTCGGGTGGTCCCCCTCCCCATCTCTCGATGGAGAGGAAGCCTAGCGTGTCTTGAGTCCGATCCCCACGTCCTGCCGGCGCTTCGCGACGCCGCCGCGCCACTTGCGCGACCTCAGCCACATCAGGATACCCGTAACCGCCAGCAGCGCGGGCAATATGCCGCCGATGAAGATGATCAACTGCCAGAGCGGGCCCATGCCGTCGCCGTCGTGCCAGCGGCGCATGGTGCGGGCGGTGGTTTCAGGACGCGGGCCCTGGCGCTCGACGGCGCCCGTCTGGTCGTGGACCTTGAACTCGGCCGGGCCGGTGCGCGCGTCGCGAACGGCGACGGTCCATTGCGGCGACTGGGTCGTCGGCCAGGTGAGCGTCTTGAGCATTGCTTCGCCGCGCGCGGCCATGAGGGCGGCGACTTCCGGATCGAGCCGGGTGTCCTGCAGCGGCAAGGTCGGCCCGCGCGGCGCGGCCTTGGCCTTCGCGGCCGCCGCGGGCGGCGCGTTGCCGCCGAACACGCCGGGGAAGCTGATCCAGACGCCGGTGAAGCTCAGCATGGCGAGCGGCAGGGCGATCCAGAAACCCGCGACGTGGTGGAGATTGGCGTTGGTGCTGTCCTGCCGCCGCCAGCGCAGGCCGCGCCGGAACCCGCCCACGCTCGGCCACCAGAGCCAAAGCCCGGTCAGGGACGAGATGAGCATGAACACGCCGATCCAGCCGACGATCTGCCGGCCGGTGCCGGGGATCATCAAACTGCCGTGGAGAACGTGAAAAAAGCGCACCACGCCTTCGTTGCCCGACTGCCTGTCGAGCACGTCGCCGCTCGCCGGATCGAGCCAGACATTGGTGCGCACCGGCCGCGTGCCGCCGCCCTCCGGCGGCCGAAGCGCGCTCACATGCACAGCGCCCTGGCGATCGGGCAATGTGATGCTGGCGATCCGGTCTTCGGGACTGAGCTGCGTACGGGCCGACTGGATATATTGCCGGAACGGAAGCTGCGCGGGCCCGCTCGCCACCTGCCGCTCCGGGTTCACCGCCGCGTCCAGCCAGTCGTGCCACACCAAGGCCGCGCCGGAGAGCGAGACCGGAATGATCACGATCGCAAGCAGGATGCCGATCCACTTGTGCATGGTGAACCAGACGCCCCGGAGGCGTATCTTCGTTTGCGCGGCCATGTGATCTCCTTTGGGAGGAGGTCTAGCCGCTATTGCGAATGCTTCGCAACAGGGTTGTAGATGGTTGCTAGATCCATCCTCCCTGTGCGCGAAGCGCATGGGGAGGGGTACCATGCGAACCATGGTGGAGGGGTAGGTGCACTGGAGCCGGAGAATCGCGCACGAACCCGTGACCGCCGGAGCCATTATCCCTCCACCACCCTTCGGGTGGTCCC
>DASVQT010000030.1:0-10488 GCA_036388975.1 Allosphingosinicella sp.
GGGCGCGCAATTCTCGCTCATCCCCACCGACACGGCGACCGGCAATTTCACCCGCATCGTTCAGCGCGTGCCGGTGCGCATCCGGGTCGACCGGGACGGCTCGGAGGCGCTGCTGCGGCCCGGCCTGTCGGTCGAAGCCACTATCGACACGCGCGGCTGAGCCGGGAGGGAGCGACCATGCCGGATCTCGCGCGCGTGCCGATGCGGGCCATATGGCTCGGCTACATCGCCATGATCGTCGGCAATTTCATGGCGATCCTGGACATCCAGATCGTCGCCGGCTCGCTGCGCGAGATCCAGGCCGGCGTGTCCGCATCGGCGGACGAGATCGCCTGGGTCCAGACCGCCTATCTGATCGCCGAAGTAATCGCGATACCATTGTCGGGGCTGCTCGGCCGCGCCCTGTCGATGCGCAAGCTGTTCGTGATTGCCGCGGCCGGCTTCACGCTGATGAGCCTCGCCTGCGCCTTCGCCTGGAACATCCAGAGCCTGATCGTCTTCCGGACGCTGCAGGGCTTTCTCGGCGGGGCGATGATCCCGACCACCATGGCCGCTCTGTTCATCCTCTTCCCCGAGGACAGGCGCGGGCCGGCCATCGTCCTGGTCGGCATGGTGTCCACCCTCGCGCCGTCGATCGGGCCGACGCTCGGCGGCTGGATCACCGACAATATGGGCTGGGAATGGCTGTTCCTGATCAACGTCGTGCCCGGCTTCGCCTGCGCCGCGGCGGTGTGGCTTCTGAGCCCGCTCCGCCACGAGGAGCCGGCGCTTCTCAAGCGGCTCGACGTCGCGGGCCTCGCCGGAATGGCCCTGTTCCTCGGCAGCCTCGAATATGTGCTGGAAGAAGGCCCCAAGCACGACTGGCTGGCGGAGCCTTCCGTGTTCCGGATGGCCGTCGTCATGGTGCTGGGCGGCGGGCTGTTCTTCTGGCGCGCTTTCACCGCGGCGTCGCCGATCGTGGACCTACGCGTCTTCGCCAATCGAAATTTCGTGATCGGCGCCGCCGTGTCGGTGATCGCCGGCGTCGGCCTCTACGGCTCCGTCTACCTGATGCCGCTCTTCCTCGGGGGGGTGCGCGGCTACACCACCACGCAGATCGGCGAAGTGATGGTGGTGACCGGCGCCGCCATGTTCCTCACCGCGCCGATCGTCGGCAAGCTGCAGTCGAAGCTGGACCTGCGCCTACTCCTCGGCCTCGGCCTCGCACTGGTGGCGCTCGGCATGTGGGAGAATGCGAAGCTCACCGCCGAAAGCGGCTTCTGGGACCTCGCTTTGCCTCAGGCGCTGCGCGGCGCGGGCATGATGATGTGCATGATCCCCATGACCGGCCTCGCCATGGGCACGCTGCCGCCGGAGCGGGTGCAGAATGCGTCGGGCCTGTTCAACCTCACCCGCAATCTGGGCGGCGCCATCGGCCTTGCCGTCATCAACTCGCTGATCACCAGCGGCCAGGCTCTGCACCGGACGGAACTCGCGGCCGCCGTTTCGACCGGCCACGCCGATGCGCAGGGCTGGATCGACGGAACCGCCGCATCGCTGGAAGCGCAGGGGGTCGCCGATCCGGCCGCGGCGGCGCTGGCGCGGCTCGCCGGGCTCGTCGAGCGGGAAGCGATGGTGATGGCGCTGAACAACGTGTTCGTGACGCTGGCGCTCGCCTTTGCGCTTCTCCTCCCGCTCATTCTCTTCACGCGAAAGGGCGCGGTCCCGGGAGCGGCGGCGGGCGGGCATTGAGCCCGGTCCGCCCGACCGCCCGCCGGGACCGGCGAAGGACCGGTCAGCGGCGCTCGTCGTCCGAAGACGAGCGGCGGCCGCGGTTCCAGTAAGCGGCGCCGGCGGCGACCAGGCCGACGGCGGCGGCGCCGATGCCCGCATTGCGCCAGTTGAACATCTTGCGGTCGGCGATCGCCTCCCCGCCTTTTTCTTCTTCGAGCAGCACCGCCGCATCGGCATTGGCGGACAGGCGCACATTGTTGCCGTCGATCCCGGACACGAGGCCGCCGGAGATATAATGGTGGTGGCCGGCATGCGAGCCGCTGTCCGCCTTGGTAAGCTTGATGCGCCCGCCTTCGACGCCGTCCACGGTTCCGATCCGCGCGCCGTCGGCGCCGATCACGTCCATATGTTCCTTGATCTGATTGAGGTCGGCCATGGTCTTCGCTCCCTTGATGGTTCGTTCGGGAGCAAGAACGTTCCGGGCGCGGGATGGATGCGTGGCTTCGCCGGCGTTCTCGCGCGCGCAGACAAAGGGCCCGGTCGCGGAAAGGAGATTACGCGGCCGAGCCCGATAACCCGTCCCGACGGGGCGAGTCGCCCGACCGTAGCGGATCGAATGGAAGGACGCCCCGCCTTTTCGACGAAGCACCGGTCAGCGTTTGGCGGAGAAGAAGCCGATCCCGGCGCCGACGATCGCACCGACGAACGGCCCGACGATCGGAACCGGGATGGCGATCACCGCACCGATGGCGGCGCCGACGGCAGTGCGCTTAGCAACGGGATCCTCGAACATGGCCTCACCTCTTTGTCGTGCAAGTGTCTTATACGGATAATACAGTGCCGAGTCCAGCCGCGTCGAAGACGTCGGCTCAGGGCAGCGGTGCAAGGTCCGGTTCCACCCAGGAAAGGCGTGCCTCGGTGGAGAAGAGCCGCTCGCGGGAGTAGAAATGCAGTGGCCAGTCGCGGCTGCCCTCGGGTGAGAGGAGGAGCGCGTTCACGCGGGCGACGAGTTCCTGCCCTTCGCTGCGGGCGAGCGCCGTTCGCACGCCGCGAGTCGAGACCTGCGTGATGGTTTCGTGATAGCCCTGCGTCTCGTCGTTCACGCCGCCGACGCTTTCGTTGTAGCGGGCGATGATCGCCGGAAGGTCACGCTCAGGTGCGATGTCGGGGCGTTCCAGGACGATCCAGGCGGTGGCGGCGAGGTGGGCTTCGTGAGTCCAGTCGGCGCGCGGAAGGGTGCGGGCGAGAAGGCCCTCGCCAATGCGACGGACGTCGGCGGCGCGGGCGAAAAGTCTGGGTTCATATTCCATTGTCGATCCAATTTAGCGAGCGCCAGCCCTGAGCCTGTCGAAGGGCGGGTTGCCGTGCTGCGCGCCCGGGCTTCGACAGGCTCAGCCCTAGCGTTTGTTAGAAGCCACTCAGTCCCGTGGCGCCGGAGCCGGGCGCCAAAAGAAAAGGAGCGCGCCGGCCTCGCCGACGCGCTCCCTTGCAGTGAGCGGGATAGTGAGCGTCAGGCCGCGTTTACGGTGGCGATCTCCGGTTGCGCCTGTTGCGCGGCCGCTTGCCCTTCGGCCCGCGGCGCCGCGGCGCGGACGCCGGCGTCGACATGGGCTTCGAACTTCGCGAAGTTGGACGTGAACAGGCCGACGAGCTTTTCAGCCGCGGCGTCGTAATCCGCCTTGTTCGCCCAGGTGTCGCGCGGGTTCAGGATCGCGGAATCGACGCCGGGAACCGCGACCGGAACTTCGAAGCCGAAGTTCGGATCGGTGCGGAATTCGGCATTGGCGAGGCTGCCGTCCAAAGCGGCGTTGAGCAAAGCGCGCGTCGCCTTGATCGGCATGCGGCTTCCGGTGCCGTACTTGCCGCCCGTCCAGCCGGTATTGACCAGCCAGCAGGACACGTTGCCGCGCGCGATCCGCTCCTTAAGCAGGTTGCCGTAAACGGAGGGATGACGCGGCATGAAGGGCGCGCCGAAGCAGGTCGAGAAGGTTGCTTCCGGCTCGGTGACGCCGATCTCGGTGCCGGCGACCTTGGCGGTGTAGCCCGACAGGAAGTGATACATCGCCTGGTCGGGCGTGAGGCGCGCGATCGGCGGCAGGACTCCGAAGGCGTCGGCGGTCAGCATCACGATGTTGCGCGGCACCGGCCCCATATTGTCGGCCGACGAATTGGGGATGAAGTCGATCGGATACGCGCCGCGGGTATTCTCGGCGAGGCTGTTGTCGTCCAGGTCCAGCTCGCGCGTGTCGGGGTCGACGACGACATTCTCGAGCACGGTGCCGAAGCGCTTCGTGGTGGCGAAGATTTCGGGCTCGGCGTCCGGCGAAAGGCGGATCATCTTGGCGTAGCAGCCGCCTTCGAAATTGAACACGGCCGTGTCCGACCAGCCATGCTCGTCGTCGCCGATGAGGGTGCGGCTGGCGTCGGCGGACAAGGTCGTCTTGCCGGTGCCGGACAGGCCGAAGAAGACCGCCGTGTCGCCATTGGGGCCGATATTGGCCGAGCAGTGCATCGGCATGACGCCTTCGGCCGGAAGCATGTAGTTCAGGATGCCGAAGACCGACTTCTTCATCTCGCCCGCATAAGCGGTGCCGCCGATCAGGATGGTGCGCTCGGTGAGGTTCACCGCGATCACGGTCTCGGAGCGGCAGCCGTGGCGCGCGGGATCGGCACGGAAGCTCGGCAGATCGATGATCGTGAATTCGGGCGCAAAGCCGGGCAGGTCGGCCGCTTCGGGACGGACCAGAAGCGTGCGGATGAAGAGGTTGTGCCAGGCGAATTCGTTGATGACGCGAACGCGCACCCGGTGCTCGGGCTGCGAGCCGCCGTAAAGGTCGGCGACGAACAGCGTTTCCTTCGTGCCGAGCGCGGCGAGAAAATCGGATTTGAGCGCGGCGAAATGCTCGGGCGACATGGACTTGTTGTTGTCCCACCAGATGGTGTTCTCCGTCTCGCCGTCGCGGACGATGAACTTGTCCTTGGCCGAACGGCCGGTGTGCTGCCCCGTGCGGACGACCAGCGGGCCGTCCTTCGCCAGCATGCCTTCGCCGCGGCGAAGCGCCTGCTCGACCAGCTGCGGCGTTTCGAGATTCCAGTGGACCTCGGCCGGAGTCATGATGCCCTGCTCCGAAAGCCCGTGGGCCGGCATGCGAATGGCCACGTCGAATACTCCCTACTTTTATCTGACAAATTCGCGAGCGATAATGCCGCTTTACGGATGGGCGCCGCATAGCCGCGCCTCGCTGCTTCGTCAAAGGGTGGCGCCTTTGCGGCCGCTTGGATATGGAAGCGGCGGGGCATTATACGGGGCGGAAGAGAAGGTCATGTCGGTAACGATCGCGCTCGTCGACGATGACCGGAATATCCTGACGTCCCTGTCGCTCGCGCTTCAGTCGGAGGGTTTCACGACCCGGGTCTATTCCGATCCGGAAGCGGCGCTCAAGGCGCTGATCGAGAACCCGCCGGAGCTTGCCGTCCTCGACATCAAGATGCCGCGCATGGACGGCATGGAGCTGCTCCGGCGGCTGCGCGAAAAGCGCGCCACGCCCGTCATCTTCCTCACCTCCAAGGACGACGAGCTGGACGAGGCGCTGGGCCTCGCGATGGGCGCGGACGATTATATCGCAAAGCCCTTCTCGCAGCGCCTGCTCATCGCTCGGATCAAGGCGGTGCTGCGCCGCACCGAGATGCGCGCCACGCCGCCCGGCGAGGAGGTGGAGGCGGAAACGCCGCAGCCGATGATCGAGCGCGGCCGCCTTGCCATGGATCCGGCAAGGCACCGCGTCGCCTGGGCAGGGCGCGACGTGACGCTCACCGTCACCGAGTTCATGATCCTGGAAGCGCTTGCGCAGCGGCCCGGCGTGGTCAAATCGCGCAACCAGCTGATGGATGTCGCCTATCAGGACGACATCTATGTCGACGACCGCACGATCGACAGCCACATCAAGCGCATGCGCCGCAAGTTCCGCGAAGTGGACGACGACTTCTCCGCGATCGAGACGCTGTACGGCATAGGCTACCGCTTTGCAGAAGAATGAGGAGGCGGCCCTTCACCTGCGCTGGACGGGCCGGGTCGCGCTTCGCCACCGGATCCTCGCCGTCAACATCTTCGCCCTCGCTCTCCTCGCCGGCAGCCTGTTCTACCTGGACAGCTTCCGCAGCCGCCTGACCCAGGCCCGTGTCGAGCAGATGGCGAGCGAGGCGACGATGATCGCCCATATGCTCGCCGCCGTGCCGCGCGAGCGCCGGGCCGCGCTACTGGCGCGAATGGGCCAGGATTCGCGCATGCGGGTCCGGCTCTACGACCGCGACGGACGCAAGATCGGCGACAGCTGGAACGGCATGCCGCCGACCTACGATCTGCACGATCCGGACGGCGAAGGCTGGAACCGCGACGTCGCATTGGTTCTCGACAATGTGTTCGACGCGATCGTCGGCGCCCCCCAGCCGCCGGTGGTGGTGGAACCCTCCCCCGATGCGCGCGCCGCCTGGCCGGAAGCGGAGGCGGCGCGCGAAGGCGGCCGAACCGCGACGCGCCTGCGCAGGGCGCCGGAAGGCACGCCGTTCGTCTCGGCGGCCGCGGCCGTGACCGGTGCCGGCGGCGAGGTCCTGCTCCTCACGCTCAACGCCCGCGACATCCGCCGGATCGTCCGCGACGAGCGGCTGACGCTCGGCCTCGTTTTGCTCACGGCGATTACGCTTTCGGTGCTGCTTTCGCTGTTTCTCGCCCGCACGATCGCGCGGCCGCTGCGCAGCCTCGCCCATGCGGCCCACCGGGTGCGGCTCGGGCGCGACCGGGAGGTGAACGTTCCACTCCTTCCGGCCCGCCGCGACGAGATCGGACGGCTGGCCCGCGCCCTCCACGACATGACGCAGGCGCTTCGCGACCGCATCGATGCCACCGAAGCATTCGCGGCCGACGTCACCCACGAGCTCAAGAACCCCCTCGCCTCGCTCCGCTCCGCCACCGACAGCCTCGACCGCGTCGAGGATCCTGCGCTTCGGGCACGGCTGCTCGACGTCGTGCGCGACGACGTCCACCGGCTCGACCGGCTGATCGTGGAGATCGCCGAAACGTCGCGGCTCGACGCCGAATTGTCGCGGGCGCGCTTCGAGGCGGTGGATCTCGGCGCCATGGTGGAGCAATTGCTCGGCGTCTGGGAGGAGCGCGGTAGCGCACGCGGCGTCCGCCTCGCCTTTGCGCGCCCGCGCACCGGCACGGCCGTGGTGATGGGCGACGATGCGCGGCTGGTGAGGCTGATCGACAACATCGTCGACAATGCCATCTCCTTTTCGCCCGACGGCGGGCTGGTGGAGATCGTCGCCGGCCATACCGGGGCGGAGGTCCTCGTCAGTGTCGAGGACGAGGGACCGGGCGTTCCGCCGGAGGCGCGCGAGGCGATCTTCAACCGCTTCCATTCCGACCGGCCGCCCGAGCAGTTCGGGCGGCACAGCGGTTTGGGCCTCGCCATCGCGCGGGCGATCGCGACCGGCCATGGCGGACGGGTGGAAGTCGGCGACCGGCATGACGGCCGCGCCGGCGCGCGATTCGTGATGCGCTTCCCGGCGGCACCTGCTTCATGAGCGAGACCGTTCATGCGGGCTGCGTCGCCATCGGCGGCAGAGGCGTGCTGATCGCCGGCGCTTCGGGGCGCGGCAAATCGGACCTCGCGTTGCGCCTGATCGACCGCGGCGCCCGGCTGGTGAGCGACGATTACTCGCTTCTGCAAAGCCGGAACGGCCGGCTGATCGCGTCCGCACCGGCCTCCATCGCCGGCAGGATCGAAGTGCGCGGCGTCGGCATCGTCGACATGGACGCGCTGGAACAGGCGCCGGTCTGTCTCCTCGTCGACCTGGACGCCGCGCCGGAGCGTCTCCCGGTGACGCGCATGGCGACGCTGCTCGAATGCAGCGTGCCCGCGCTCGGGCTGGATGCGCTTGAGGCTTCGGCGCCGATCAAGGTAGAAACGGCGCTTCGGCTTTTCGGCCTCCAGCACGAGTGATTTGAGCGTGAAGCGCAGCGCCACCCCCCAACGCCTCCTTCTCGTCTCCGGCCTGTCGGGCGCGGGCAAATCGACGGCGCTGAAAACGCTCGAGGACAATGGCTGGGAGGTTGTCGACAACCTTCCCCTCGCCTTGCTCGACAGCCTGCTCTCGACGCCGCCGTCGCGAAGCGCGGGAGGCGGCGGTGGGCGGCCGCTCGCCGTGGGGGTGGACAGCCGCACGCGGGGCTTCGACGCCAACCGGATCGTGCGGCACATCAAGCGGCTCGAAAAGGAGCATGATTATCCGGTCGAGACGCTCTACCTCGACTGCGCGGGAACGGAGCTCCTTCGCCGCTATTCGGAGACCAGGCGGCGGCACCCGATGGCGCCGGACCGGCCGGCGACCGACGGCATCGCTGCAGAGCGCGAGCTGATGGAGCCGCTCAGGCGCTGGGCCGACCATGTCGTCGACACGACGGATACGGACACCAACCAGCTCCAGCAGCAGATCCGCACCCGTTTCTCGCACGGGCGGACCAAGGCGCCGACGCTCACCGTCATGTCGTTCGGCTTCGCGCGGGGCCTGCCGCGTAATGCCGACCTCGTCTTCGACATGCGCTTCCTCAAGAACCCGCACTGGCAGCCGGGCCTGCGCGAGCTGACGGGAACGGATGCGAGGGTTGCCGCCCACATCGCCACCGACGAAGCCTACGAACCGGCGCTTGCACGCATGGAGGACCTGCTCCTCACCTTGCTCCCCCGCTACGAGGTTGAAGGAAAGGCCTATGTTACGGTTGCATTCGGTTGTACCGGAGGGCGACATCGCTCGGTCCACGTCGCGGAACGAGTCGCGGCCAGGTTGCGCGGCGCCGGCTTTTCGCCCACGCTCGAACATCGCGACCTCGCCTCGCCGCCACGCGACCTGATCGAGGGCGCTGCGGGGGCAGTGAGAGACTTGGGTGACTGAATGATCGGTTTGGTGTTGGTGACGCATGGCCGGCTCGCGTCGGAATTCGTCGTCGCTATGGAACATGTGGTGGGGCGCCAGGCGCAGGTCGAGGCGATCTGCATCGGGCCGGACGACGACATGGAAGCGCGGCGCAACGACATTGCGGGCGCCATCGCCGCCGTGGACGACGGCAGCGGCGTCATCATCCTCACCGACCTGTTCGGCGGCACGCCCTCCAACCTCGCCATCTCCCTGATGAAGTCGGAGAAGATCGAGGTGATCGCGGGCGTGAACCTGCCGATGCTGATCCGACTGGGCGGCGCGCGGGAGAAGATGGACGTAAAGGCCGCCGTCGCCGCGGCACGCGAGGCGGGGCGCAAGTACATTTCCGTCGCGTCCGAGATCCTCGGCGAGGCCGCCGCCTGATGCCGAGCACCACCATCGAGATGCGCAACAAGCGCGGCCTTCACGCCCGGGCGAGCGCCAAGTTCGTCACCCTGGCCGCGCAGCAGACGGCGGAGATCGAGGTCGAAAAGGACGGCAACCGAGTCTGCGGCACGTCCATTATGGGGCTGATGATGCTCGGCGCGGCGTTCGGCGACAGCATCACCATCCACACCGAGGGCGACGGCGCGGACGCCGCCATGTCCGAACTCGTCCGCCTAGTCGAAGACCGCTTCGGCGAGGAATAGTGCCCCGCGAGATCACCGCCTTTTCCAATCCGCTGGTGAAGCAGGTCCGCTCCCTGCGCGACAAGAAGCATCGGCGCGACGAAGGGCTGTTCATCGCCGAAGGGCTGCGGATCCTCACCGAGGCGCGGGAAGCCGGGCGCCTGCCCCGCATCCTCTTCTACGGCGCGGGCACGGCGCACCCTTTGCTCTCCGCGCTTGTGGAGGCGGTGGAAGCGGCGGGCGGCGAGGTAATCGAAACCAATGCCGACATCCTCCACAAGCTGTCGGGCAAGGACAATCCGCAGACCGTGCTCGGCGTCTACGAGCAGTTCGACACGTCGCTCGAGCGTGTCGATCGCGGCGCGGCGCCGCTCTGGATCGTCGCCCAGGCGCTGCGCGACCCGGGCAATCTCGGCACGATCCTCAGGACTGGCGACGCCGTGGGTGCGGGCGGGCTGATCCTGGTCGACGACTGCGTCGACCCCTTTTCGGTGGAAGCGGTCCGCGCCTCGATGGGCGCGCTCTTCACCCAGCGCATCGCCGCCGCGCGCTGGGAGGCGTTCGTGCCCTGGCTGCGCGCGCGCGCGGGCGAACTGGTCGGGACCAGCCTCTCGCCCCGGACCCGCGACTATCAGGAGGTGCGCTATTCGAAGCCCACCTTCCTCCTCGTCGGCAACGAAGCGCAGGGCCTTCCAGAGACTTACGAGGCGGAATGCGACCACATCGTCAAAATCCCGATGATGGGCAATGCCGACAGCCTGAACGCGGCCGTCGCGACTGCGGTGACGGCGTACGAAGTGATCAACCAGTGGCGGCGCGCCTAAGTCTCGGGTCCACAAGAAAGCACGAGCACGTAGGAATCCAAGTGGCGGGACGACTTGCGCCGCCCCGCCACTCGTTAGTGATAAACCCCGATGAACCGTCGAGCATCCCATTCGGCTTCCTCTCGGGAGTCGAAGGTCCGCTTGCATTCGATCGGCTCGGAACCTTCGGCTCCAAAGGCGACCCAGTGCCACAGCTGGCACGAGTCGGGGTAGGTCTGGAACATGAGTTCCCTCATCCGTTCCTCCATGATTGGAGTGGATTCGGGCTGCCCACCTTTTTCAGAATGCGCGGATATGACCTACTTCTAGTGCCGCTTCGGGTCTTCTTAGGTTTGGTTCAGGGACCA
>DASVQT010000031.1:0-13980 GCA_036388975.1 Allosphingosinicella sp.
GCGCACGGCGCGGCGTGGATGTCGATCGTGCCGGTGGAGATCGAAAGCCAGGAGATCGGCATCGCCGCGGCGTCGGGACACACGGTGGTGCTCGGGCTCGGCATGGGCTGGTGCGCGGCCAATGTCGCGCTTCGGCCGGAGGTCGAGCGGGTGACGGTGGTGGAGCGCGATCCCGAAGTGGTCTCACTGGTCGAAGCGTTGGGCGTGTTCGAGCAATTGCCGGACGGGGCGCGCGGCAAGATCGAGGTGGTGCAAGGCGACGCGCTGCACTGGCGGCCGGACGAGCCGGTGGACAGCCTTCAGGCGGACATCTGGGCCAAGCTCGTCGAGCCGCAGAAATGGGACGAGGTCCGGCGGATGCAGGACAATATCGAAGCGGCGTCGCTTTATTTCTGGGGGCTGGAATTGGAGCTCTGGCGCCTCGCCTGCCGCGCGGAGGGGCGGGTGCCGGACGGGTTCGGAGGCGAGGACGGCGCGGACGGGGACGCGGCGCTGGATGCGCTGGCGCGGGAGACGGGGCTGCCGCTGGTGCTCGATCCGCGGCCGGGGCGCGGGGCGCGGACGGCGGAAGCGGCGCGGTGGTGGACTCCGGCCGAGGAGGGCTGGTGGGACGCGGCCTGAGCGCGGCGGCTCAGGGGCCTTCCGGTGTGTCGGCGAGCAGGTCCGCGGCGCGGTGGTCCCGGTCGAGCGCGTCGATCACGGCGCCGGTGATGTCGGGAAAGGGACGGCCGCGGGCGGCGGGATCGCGCGGCGCGTAAACGGCCTCGGCGCCGCGCTCCAGGCGGATGCGCTCCACGATCGGATCGACGAGGGCGAGGAGGTTGGCGGTGAAGCGGGCGCCGCCGTCCGACGCTTCGGCGCGGTTGAGCGCGCGGGCGGCGCGAAGGTTCGCCTCTTCGCCGCTGCGCAGCGAGCGCCGGCGATCGTCGGCGGCGACTTCGAGCGCGGTGATGCCGCGGCCCCATTGCGCGCCCGCGGCTTCGGGGTCGGTTTCGCCGGGATCGAACCGGCGCGCCGCGGGAGGGGCGTGGCGGGCGGCGTTTGCGCGAAGCTGCGCAAGCGCGCGGCGGCAGGCGATGCAGCGCCGCGCGATCCGCTCCAGATCAACGACGAGACCGGTCGCGCGCTCGCCGGTGACGACGATCGTGGTGTCGGGCTCGGCCGCAGGTGCGGACTGCGACTGCGATGCGGCAGCGGGTGCAGCGAGGAGCAAAGCCGCGATGAGCGCGGGACCGGTCTGCTTCATCGCTTTGTCCTCCGTTCGGGCCGGCAACAGGTTAGGCGAACGGGCGTTGTTGTAAACCGCCGGGCAGGCGGCCAGGCCGCGCCGGCGGCGAGGAGACAGGGATGACCAGCGAAGAGGCAAGGGTGCTGCAGGCCGAAGTGCTTGCCCTGCAGGCGGTGCTGATGGCGGTGTTCCGCCGCCTGGTGCGCGAGCGGCCGGGGCTGGACGGGCTGTTCCGCACCGCCTTCGACGAGGCCGAGACGATCCTTGCCGGCGTGGCCACCAAGGCGGGGCTCGAAGGCGCGATCGGCACCACCACCGGCGCGCTCCAGATCATCGACGAACTGCGGCTGGCCGTGATCCAGGGCGACGCGGAGCCGGGCTAAGCGACGCTGGCAGTGTGGGGGCTAGGCCGAGGTCTGGGCGCGGGCGTTCGGACGAAAGGCGGCTTTCTGCGGACCAGGGGAGGGCGCTTCGGCCACGAAGCTCGTCACGATACGCGCGCCCGTCCACAGTTCGGCGGCATGGGCGCCGCGCAGCGCAACGGACAGCCGGGCAGCCTCGCCGTCGTCGGCGGCCTCGATCTCCTCGCAGCGGAAGAAGCGGCCTTCCGGATCGATGCAGAACAATCGGTAATGGACCATGGTCGTCTCCGGCAACAACAAAGGCGGGAGCGCGAACCATCTCTCAGTCGCCAGAATGCCGAGTCCCGGCTGGCGATGGGCACATTATCCTATGTTGCGCCCCGTGTGTCGTTGATTGAAATCATGCCGGTGCAACTTAAGTGGCGATCCCCGGTTGATCGCCCGCGCTTGCGGCATCGCGGCAATGCGCTAAGCAGCCGCACGACGCCCGCCCACGCAGGATGCCACATGCCCGATGCGAAGAACCGCAAGGCCCGCCAGGACCGCCACGCGCTTGAAGTGGAGGACAGCCAGCGCGCCCTGCGCCACAGCATCACCGAAACGCAGCGCCTGCTCGACGCTTCGGACGAGATGCTGAACCGCCACCGCCGCGAATGCGACGACGAGGAGGCGAGCGCGGACGCCGCCTGACTTTGCGGTAACCTTTTGGTGAGGATCGGAGCCTAAGGCGGAGGGTGCGCGATCGGACTGCGCCGGAGGTTGAGAGCATGTGCTTTGCACAGGACGTCATGGCGACGCCATTCGGGCCGGGGCCGGATTATCTGGTGATGGCCTCGCTCACCCTTTTCTATGCGGTGCAGCTTGGCCGCGGCATCCTTTCGGCCCGTCCGCGCCTTGCCGCCTGCGCTGTCCCGATGCGGGACATGTGTAAATAGTCGATTGAACCTCTGCGGCTGCCGGCGATTGTGGCCGGGCGTACTTTCCTCGGTACGCGACAGAGGAGATCGATATGCGCATTCTCGGCACCGCTGAGCTCACCGCCGTCACCGGCGCCGGCAACAAGCCCGCCAGCCATCCCTTTCCGCCGGGCCAGCACCCGAGCCGCCGCAACCCGGCGCACGCTCCGGGCGAAAGCTACAAGGGGCCGGCCGACAAGAATTTCGGCCCGAAATAAGCGGCCGATCCGAACAGGGGGAAAGGGGCGGCTTCGGCTGCCCCTTTTTTCTTCTACTTGCTCGGAGGTTGCCATGCTCCTCACGCGATAAAGGCCAGCCGGCGCGGGTCGCCCGGGCTTTGAGAGGCGAAGGGTTTCGGCGGCGCGGCTCAGGAGTGACGGGCGCCGATCCAAGGCGCTAAGCGCCCGGCGAGATAGTCGAGCCCGGCACTTGGATCATGGGTGAAATCGAGCGACGCGGTGTCGACTTCGATCAGCGGGACATCGGCGTGGTGGATCGCCAACTCGCTCGTAATCGCCTCGTCAAGATCTTCCAAATAGTGCGCAGTGATTGCGCGCTCGGGCTCGCGGCCGCGCATTGCAATGCGCTCGAGCTGCGTTTCGATAGGGCACGTCACCCGAATTATCAGCGCGGGCGGCCCAAGCCGTTCGGCGAGACGCGCATGAACCGCCACCGTTGCGAGATAATCGGCCGACTTGCCGGACATGGCGGCGTACGCCAGGTCTTGAAACAAGGCGAAGTCGCAGACCGGGAGGCGCCGCCGATTGGAGGACGTCACGGCACGAACCGCATTGCTGTGGAACAGCAGGAACGAGATGTTCTTCTCAAAGTTGAACGATTCCGGGTCCTGGTAGAATTCCTTCCAGAACGGAACCTCCTGGTAATGCTCCTCTACGAAGGGAAGAGCATAGTGTGCGGCAAGGAGACGTGCGACTGTGGACTTCCCGCTACCGATGCCGCCGCAGAATTCCAGCCGGCCCACTGCCGTGTTCATTTCGCGTCAGTCTTCCGAAGGGCGGCGCTTACCGTCGCAATGGCGGCATCTACCGCCTCTTTGACCGACAGATCGCTCGTATCGATGATATAAGCGTCCGGCGCACGCTGCAGCGGCGAAGATAAGCGCCGGAGATCGCGTTCGTCGCGAGCATGGATGTCGGCAAGCACGTCTTGCAGTTGGACGTTCAGCCCCATGCGCTCGAGTTCCGCGCAACGGCGCTTTGCACGAACATGCGCGTCGGCGGTGACATAGAGCTTCACGTCCGCGTCGGGTGCGATCACCGTGCCAATGTCGCGGCCGTCGAGAACGGCTCCGCCTTCACGCTCGGCGAAGCGGCGCTGCCGCTCGAGCAGAGACTTGCGGACGCTCGGATATCCAGAAATGCGAGCCGCAATCCCACCCACGACTTCACGCTTCAACTCGGCGTCGGCGAAATCAAAGTCGGACAGCTCGCAAGCACGGGCTGCTTCGATCTCGTTGTCGGGGTCACCTCCCGTTTTCAACAGATTCAAAGCCACCGCCCGGTACAGCAGCCCCGTATCCTTGTAAGGCAAGCCGAAGTGGTTCGCTATCGCGCGTGCGATAGTGCCTTTTCCGCTCGCAGCGGGGCCGTCCACGGCTATGATCATGCTCGCGCCATACCTGTTATGAATTGCCGGGTGCCTACGCCATGTGTCGCGCATAGCTCAACCTGAAAAGGCCCTACGACGGCTCCGCGCGGCGGCTTTGCGGCCGGCGCCGCTTCATGTAAGCCAGGGATGAAGAAAAAGCTCGAGCAACGGAGTTGGCAATGTCGACGCTTGCATATCAGGACATCAAAGGCCTTATCGACGAGAGGAATCTGGTGGCACCCGCAGATCCGGGATGCATCGGTCCGGCAAGCTACGAATTGCGGATCGGATCCGCATTGATGCTTGGCGATCGTGAATCGAAACCGATTGCAATCGGGCAAGAATTCGTGATGCGGCCATTCAGTCATCTGCTCATCGGCACGCTCGAACAAGTCAACATGCCGGACGACCTTGCAGCAGATCTTTCGCTCAAGTCGAAGTTCGGGCGAAGCGGCTTCTTTCCGTGGTACCAGGGTTTCGTCGATCCCGGCTATCAGGGACACCTGACCCTCTCGGTGGTGAACATGTCGTCACATCCGGTCCTTCTCAAGGGCGGCATGGGCATGTGTCACATCATTTTCCGGAAGCTGTCCGGATCGACGAGCAAGGCTTATGACGGCGAGTATAACCGATCGCGTACGGCAACCGGACCGATCGGCGGCGGCACGCTGATCTTCGGAGCCCCCCTCGGCGACCTTGCAAGTGCCGGCTTCAACGGCATCATGAGCGGCGTCGCGCAAGGGCTGGTATCGGGCGGCGGATGAACAAATAGCGCCGGGCCGCGCAGCCTTGCGGGGCGGATCAGCGCCCCTGGCGGGCCACGGCGCGAAGGTTCTCGAACAGGTCGGCGAAGCCGGGGAAGCTGGTCGCGGCGGGCGCGAAATCGTCGAGCGCGACAGGCGCGCGGCTGTGCAGGGCGGCGACGGCGAAGCTCATGGCGATGCGATGGTCGAGGCGGGTGGCGACGGTGGGGCCGCCGGGGAGGGGCTCGCCGGCAGTGCCCTCGATTGAGATCGAGTCTTTCGCTTCTTCGGCATTGGCGCCGATCGCGCGCAGGCCCTCGGCCATGGCGGCGAGGCGGTCCGATTCCTTGACGCGCAGTTCGTGGAGGCCGCTCGCGGTGCTGCGGCCCCGGGCGAAGGCGGCGGCGATGAAGAAGATCGGATATTCGTCGATCATCGAAGGGGCGAGTTCGGGCGGCACGTCGACGGCGCTCAGCGGCGCGTGGCGGACGCGCAGGTCCGCAACCGGCTCGCCCGAGTTTTCGCGCGCATTTTCGAAGCGGATGTCGGCGCCCATCGCGGCGAGCACCGCGTAGAGGCCGGTGCGGTGCGGATTGGTGCCGACATTTTCGATGAGGATATCGGAGCCCGGCACGATCGAAGCGGCGACGGCGAGAAAGGCGGCGGCGGACGGGTCGCCGGGGACGCGGAGGTTTTGGGGGCGGAGCTCGGTTTCGCCGCGAATAACGATCTCCTCGCCTTCCACCCTGATGTCGGCACCGAAGAGCTTCAGCATGCGCTCGCTATGGTCGCGCGTGGCGATTGGCTCGATCACGCGGGTGACGCCCGGCGTGTTGAGGCCGGCGAGGAGGAGGGCGGATTTGACCTGGGCGGAGGCGACTTCGAGGCGCGTCGCGAGCGGCACGGCGGGGGCGAGGCCGCGGACCGTGAGGGGAAGGGTGCCGCCCGGGCTCGCCAGAAACTCGGCGCCGGTGCGGCGCAGCGGCGCGGCGACGCGCTCCATCGGGCGGCGGCTCAAGCTCGCGTCGCCGATGAAGGTGGCCTGGATCGGGTGGGTGGCGACGAGACCCATGAGGAGGCGGGCGGAGGTGCCGCTATTGCCCATGTCGAGCGCTGCTTCGGGCTGGAGCAGGGCGCCGACGCCGACACCGTCGACTTCGACGCTGTCGTCTTCGTGCCAGCGGACCTGCGCGCCCATGGCCGCCATGGCGCGGGCGGTGGCGGCGGCGTCTTCGCCGCGGCTCAAGCCTTCGATGCGGCTGCGGCCGACGGCGAGGGCGGAGATCATGAGGGCGCGGTGGGAGATCGACTTGTCGCCGGGGACCTGCGCGGTGCCGCGAAGGGGACCCGCGGGCCCGAACTCCATAAGCTGCGGGGCGGCGCCTTCCATGCGCGCGGCTTTTGACAGCGGCCCCCGGCTATGGCAAGGCGCCGCCAACGAGGCGGGCCCGCCGGGCGCCGCCCCTTTTTCACTTTTATCGGAGACGTTTCACCCATGGTGAAGGCTGAATGGGGCACCAAGCGCACTTGTCCCAAATGCGGCAACCGCTTTTACGATCTGGGCAAAGAGGATCCGGTGACCTGCATCGCATGCGGCATCGCCTGGGATCCGGAGCCCGTGCTGAAATCGAAGCAGCCGCTTCCTTATGACGAGCCCGCCAAGGCGGTCGCCGACAAGCCGGAAGCGGAAGATGCGGATCTCGCCGCCGACGAGCTGGCGATCGACGAGGAAGCGGAAGAGAATCCCGACGACGAGGTCGATCTCGGCGGCGACGACGACATCGGCGTGCCCGGTGCCGGCGGAGACGACGAGGAGGTTTGAGAGGGGCGGGGCTCCTTCGTAAGGGCTCCGCATCCTGACCCGTTCGTGTCGAGCCCAGTCGAGACACCCAGCCGAGCGCGTTCGAGGCTTCAACCCGCACCGGCGCCGGTCCTCGCTTCGCTCGGGAGCGGTTCTCGACTTCGCTCGAACCGAACGGGTGGTGAGGACCGGGTATATTCGGCAGCGTGTCTCGACTTCGCTCGACACGAACGGGGTGGAGAGGCTGAGCCTTTTCCTGCTCCAGGTTCTCGACTTCGCTCGAACCGAACGGTTGATGAGGCCCAGGATTATTCGCTGGGGCTTCTCGACTGGGCTCGAAGCGAACGGGTGGGGTGGCTGAGCTTCCTTGGCTTCGGCTAACCGCCAACACCATCAAACAGCCTTGCGCCGGAGCGGATGCTCACTTAAAGGCGCGGCACACCGGCCCTCCCAGGGGCGGTTTCGAAGGGTCAGGGGCCGTAGCTCAGCTGGGAGAGCGTCGCAATGGCATTGCGAAGGTCAGGGGTTCGATCCCCCTCGGCTCCACCACTTCCTTCCTCCAAGCCCATATGACCGGCCGCCGGCGCTCTTCGGGCGCACGGGCACGGTTCACGGTCGCGCAGCGAGCGGCTAAGCTGGCGCGATGATCATCCCCACCAAGCTTTTCCCGCTCATTCTTCTCTCCTTGCCGCTCGGCGGTTGCGTGGCGGCCGCGGCGGCGGGCGTGGTCGGGAGCGCCGTGTCTCAGGCCGGCGGCGGCGGGACGCCGGCGGTACCGAACCCTGCGGCCGCGCGCGAGGCCTGCACCGCGCGGGCGGGGCAGGCGGGGACGGAGGTGCGGATCATCGACGCGTTGCCGCGCGGCGAGGGTGTCCGGGTGTTCGGCACGGTCGGCGTCGGCGGCACGCGGCGCTCGTTCCGCTGCGAGCATCGCGGCGACCGGGTGACCGGCTTCATGCTCGGCGGCGTCGCGCGCGCGGGCTAAACTAGGGGCGTGGCGGGCCGCTGACGAAGCGGTCGACGACGTCGCGGGCGAGGCGGACTGGGCGCTTGGTCGCGACGTCGAGGCAGCACCAGCAGCTCTTCACTTCGGCGAGCACGTCCTCGCCGCGGCGCACCACCGTAGTGAAGAAGGCACGGGCGCCTTCCACCTTTTCGGCGAGCACGTCGGCGACGACCACGTCGTCGAGAAAGGTCGGCCGGCGGTAGGTGATCTCGTGCTTGAGCGCGACCCACAGGTGGCGGGCGACGGCTTCGGCCGGCGCGGCGCGCTCCCAATATTGGACCACGGCGTCCTGGACCCACTTCAGGTACACGCTGTTGTTGACGTGCCCCATATGATCGATGTCGGCGGCGTCTATGGCGATCGCGTGACGGAACATGGCGAACTCTCCCTCGTCTGCACGTCGCTCTTGTCTACATCAGTGTCAATAGCGGCGTGAGGCCCCTCAACCCTACCGGCGCTTTGTGACGCCATGAAATCGCACTTGCGGCGGCGCGCCGCGTCGTTTCAGTGGCAGGAATGATTCGGGGGAGCGCACGATCGGGGGAATTGAGCGGGCCGCGCTCGGCTTTCGATCATTATGCGGTGCGCTTCGTGCTGCTCGTTCTTGCCTATTGGGCGACGGGGTTCCTGGGCCTGCGCTGGTCGATCGTGCCGGGCGCCGGGACGGCGCTGTGGCCGGCGGCGGGCGTGGCCTTTGCCGGTCTGCTGATCGGCGGCCTGAGGCTCTGGCCGGCGATCGTCGCCGGGCGCCTGTTGATCGCCTGGACGGTGGGCTCGCCGCAGCCGGTCTGGGCGGACCTTTGCTTCGCCTTCGGGACCATGCTGGGCGCCTTGTTCCCGGCCTGGCTGTTCGTCCGCTACCGTTTGCTCGATCCGACGATGAGGCGCATGCGCGACGTCGCTTGCGTCGCGCTCGGCGCCGGAGCGGGCGGGGCGACCATTTCCGCGACCATCGGCGCCGCCGCGCTGTGGCTTGCCGGAACCGAGCCCGACCGATTGTTCGCGGCGTGGCGCAACTGGTGGTTCGGCTTCGGAGTCGGCGTGGTCGTTGTCGCGCCGCTTATCCTCTCCTGGTGGCACCGTCGGGGCGACGGCCTGCACCTGCGAAGCTGGCTCCACCTGTTCGCCGCCCTCGCGACCGCCGCTTTGCTTTCGGGGCTCGTCTTCATCTGGGGCGAGTCGCAGATGCTGCGCGTCTGGCACATCCTTCCCGCCTTCGTCTGGGTGGCGATCGCCTTTCAGGTGCGCGGAGTCACGCTGGCGCTTGCGATCACCTCGGTGGCGGCGGTGTGGGCGGCGATTACGGGCGGCGGGCCGATGGCGCTGGCCGAGCTCAGCGTCGCCCAGCAATTGCTGCTCACCCAGGAATTCATCGCGATCACCGCGGTCACCATGCTCTTCCTCGCAGCGGCGGTGGACGAGCGGCGCGACCTTGAATCGCAGGCGCGGCTCGCCGCCATCGTTTCCTCTTCGCCCGACGCGATGATCAGCTATTCGCGCAGCGGGCGGATCCGGAGCTGGAACCGCGGCGCCGAGGCCCTGTTCGGCTATAGCGAGGAAGAAGCGCTCGCCGCCGATTACCGATTGCTCGTTCCCGAAGATGCGGGTGAAGGGCAGGGCGCCTCGTTCGAACGCGCGCTGGCCGGTGAGGCGGTGCAGTTCGACACGGTGCGGCTCGCCAAAGGCGGCCGCCGGATCGAAGTGGCGATCACCGCCAGCCGAATGCTGGCCCGCGACGGCAGCGTGCTCGGCGTCGCCGGCGTGATGCGCGACGTTTCGGAAAGGAAGCGCGCCGAGACCTATCAGCGGCTCCTGGTCAACGAGCTCAACCACCGGGTGAAGAACACCCTCGCCATCGTCCAGGCCATCGCCCACCAGAGCTTCTCCGCCGGCCGCGACATGGAGGAGGCGAAGGCCGCGTTCGAAGGGCGGCTGACGGCGCTCTCGGCCGCACACGACGTGCTCACCCGCGAAAGCTGGGAATCGGCCTCCATGCTCCGGATCGTCGAAGATGCGCTGGCGCCTTATCGCGGCGGGGCAGGGCGCTTCCGGATCGCGGGCGAGGATTTGCGGCTGCCGCCCAAGACCGCCGTGTCGCTCGCCCTCGCCATTCACGAGCTTGCGACCAATGCGGTGAAATATGGCGCGCTGTCGGTCGACGGCGGCTTCGTCGAGGTGGAATGGCGGGTGACCCCGACCGCCGGCGAGCGCGGCGGGCGGCTGCACTTTCAGTGGCGCGAGCAAGGGGGCCCGCCGGTCGAGGCGCCGTCGCGGCGCGGCTTCGGGACTCGGCTCATCGAGCGCAGCCTTGCCGCCGAATTCGAAGGCGAGGTGGGGATCGAGTTCCGTCCGGAGGGCGTGGTCTGCACGGTCGACGCGCCGCTGCCGGACGTGCCGCGGTGAACCGCGCCTGTTGACGCGGCACTCTTCCCGGCTTAGCGTGTTGTTTCACTAACACAGTGACTCGCGCTGGAGGGAGGGTGCTCATGAAGTCCTTGGGGATGGCCGCGTTGTTGGCCGCAGCGATCGGAAGCAGCGCCGCCGCGGCCGCGCCGCCGCCGCCGGACTTTCAGGCGAGGGCCGAAGCGATCGTGCGTTCCTCCTTCCCAGCCGACGCGCCGGGGGGCGCGGTGGTCGTGACCCGGGGCGGGCGGACGATCTACACGGCCGGGCGCGGCTTGGCCGACGTGGAGGCGCGGCGGCCGATCACGCCGGAAACGGTGTTCCGCCTCGGCTCGATCACCAAGCAGTTCACCGCCGCCGCGGTCCTGCAGCTGGTCGCGGAAGGGCGGATTTCGCTCGACGATCCCGTTTCGCGCTTCTTCCCGGATTATCCGCAGCCCGGCGCGTCGGCGACGGTGGGCCAGCTCCTCAACCACACGTCCGGCATCCAGTCCTACACGTCCATCCCCGGGTGGATGGCCAACGATGCGAATACCAGCCGCGCCTATACGACCGCTGAGGCCGTGGCGGTGTTCCGCGACCGGCCGTCGCCGACGCGGCCGGGCGAGGCCTGGCAGTATAACAATTCCGGCTACACCCTGCTCGGCGCCATCATCGAGCAGGTGACCGGCCGGCCCTGGCACCAGCAGGTGGAGCAGCGCATTGCCGCGCCGCTGCGCCTCCGCACCATCGGCTACGGCGTGGACCGGGAGACGCGGCCGGACATGGCGCGCGGCTATACGATGGCGGACGGCGCCGTCCGCCCGGCTCGGGTGCTGCACATGAGCATTCCGCACGGGGCGGGCGCGCTGGTCGGCAATGTCGGCGACCTCGCGCGCTGGGCGCAGGCGCTGCACCACGGACGGGTGGTGAGCCCGGCGCTCTACCAGGCAATGACCACGCCCGCGGCGCTGCCGGAGGGGCGGACGCATCCCTACGGCTTCGGCCTCGGCATCGGCGAGCTGCGCGGCCACCGCGCGTTCGACCATAGCGGCGGCATCTTCGGCTTCCAGACGGACAGCGTCTACATCCCGGAAGAAGACGTGTTCGTCGCCGTCTTCGCGAACAGCGACGAGCCGGCCGTGTCTCCGGGCGCGGTGGTGCGGCGCCTCGCCGCGCTTGCGGTGGGCGATCCGTATCGCGAGTTCGCCCGCGCCGACGTCGCGCCGGAGGCGGTGGCGCCGTTTCTCGGCGTCTACCGGGTGGGCGCGGACGGAGCGACCCGCCGCTTCCTCGCGCGCGACGGCAAATATTATACGGCGCGGGAGGACGGGCCGGAGCGCGAGGTGGTGCCCGCGGGCGACGGTCATTTCTTCTATCCCGGCGACGTGACCTGGTTCCGCCTCGTCCGCGGCGACGGCGGCGCTTTGGTGATGGAGATGCACCAGAACGGCGCCAACACGGCCGAAACCGCCGCGCGCATCGGCGACATCCCGCCCGAGACCCCTGCCGCCGCCGTGCCGCGGGCGGTGCTGGAATCCTATGTCGGGCGCTACCAGACGCCGGGTCCGGCGGTGGACATTGCGCTCGGCGCCGACGGCGTGCTGACCGTGCAGCTCACCGGCCAGCCCCCAATCCCGCTGCGCGCCACGAGCGAGACCGAGTTCGCGGTGGAGCGCGTCGGCGCGCGGATCGTCTTCCACAGCGAGAACGGGCGTCCGAACCGGCTGGTCATCCACCAAGGCGGCCGCGAGCTCGAAGGGCGGCGCGCGGCGCAGCCCTGATCATGATCCAGGCCATCGACGGCCCGTTTCCCCGCCGCTAGAGCGCGCCTCCACCAACATGCGCAACCGGCGGCGGGGGAATGTCCTTGTTCCAGAGCTTCTTCATGGCGGGCTTTGAATGCTCGTCCCACCGGCGGCCGGACGGCGTGCGGCTCGATCTCATCGCGGCGACCGGCCACGAGCGGCTGGCGCTTTCCGACTATCGCGGCTGCACCGATCACGGCCTCCTCACCGCGCGCGACGGGCTGCGCTGGCACCGGATCGAGACGGCGCCGGGCCGCTACGACTGGTCGAGCTGGACGCCGATGCTGGACGCGGCGGCGGAGGCCGGGGTGGAGGTGATCTGGGATTTGTTCCACTACGGCTCGCCCGACGATCTCGATCAGGGAAGTTCCGATTTCGTGTCGCGCTATGCGGACTTCGCGGCGGCGGCGGTGGCGGAGCACAGGCGCGCGACCGGGCGGCCGGCCCGGGTGGTTCCGGTCAACGAAATCTCCTTCTTCGCCTGGGCGGTCGGCACCGGCTACTTCACCCCGGCGGGGCCGGGCGAGGGGGGCTGGTTCAAGCGGCAGCTCGTCCGCGCGGCGATCGCCGGCAGCCGGGCGATGCGGGTGGCGGACCCGGACTGCCGCTTCTTCACCGCCGAGCCGCTGATCCATGTCGCCGCGAAACTCGAGGATGACGAGGCGGTGCGGCGCAAGGCGGAGGAAGGGCGGCTGTCGCAGTTCGAAGCGACGGACCTCCTGCTCGGCCTCAAGGAGCCGGAGCTCGGCGGTTCGGCCGACCTGGTCGACGCTCTGGGCCTCAATTTCTACCCGGAGAACCAATGGTATGCCGGCGGCGGCGCGACCATTCCGATGGGGCACCGCGACTATCGCCCGCTGTCCGACATGCTGGTCGAAGCGCATGCCCGCTACGGCAAGCCGCTCTTCATCGCCGAGACGATGTGCCAGGGCTCGGCGCGGCCGGCCTGGCTCCATTACGTCTGCCTCGAAGTGCGCGACGCGGTCGCCCGGGGCGTGCCGATGCTCGGCATCTGCCTGTATCCGGTTACCGCCTATCCCGGCTGGGACGATTTGCGCCTCGTCGATCTCGGCCTGTTCGGAGCGCCGGACGCCGGGGACCGGCGGACCCTCGTCGCACCCCTCGCCGACGAGCTGAAGCGGCAGCAGGCGCTGTTCGCCGCGGCCTGACGGCAGAACGGCGGGCGCGGGCGGACTTCCTCGCCGCCCGGGCGCATGGTAAACGGCGGCTTATGTTCACCGACATGAAGCACGGCACGGCCGAGGACTGGCAGCATATCGCCGCCGAACATGCGCGGCACCAGAAGACGGACGCGCCGCGGCAGATCATGGAAAGCCTGGCGCGGCTGGAGGCGATCGAAGTCGGCTTCGGCGCCAATCAGCTGCAGCACAGTTTGATGGCGGGCACCCTGGCGCGGCGGGCGGGGGCGCCGGATGAGGAGGTGGTGGCGGCGCTTTGCCACGACATCGGCAAGCTTTTCTCCATCCCCAATCACGGTCCGATCGCGGCGGAGATGCTGAAGCCCTACGTGTCGGAGGACATCTACCACGCCGTTTATCACCACCAGGCGTTCCAGGGCCGCTATTATTTCGAGCATCTCGGGATCGACCCGGAGCAGCGCGCGCGCTTCGAAGGGGAGAGCTGGTACGGTTTCGCGGTGAAGCTGGTCGACGACTGGGACGCGCCGGCTTTCGATCCGGGCTTCGACGCCGATCCGCTGGAAAGCTTCGCGCCCGAGGTCACCCGGGTCTTCTCCAGCCCGAAGAAGATGGTCTGAGCGGGGCCGCTTAACCGCGTCCGGCGGCGCTGTTCCGCCGCGGGACAGGTGCGATCGGACACGCGCCGGCGCTTGCAACCAAATGGTTATTTAAGTCTTAACAGCGGTCATGAACCGCCTGTCGCCGCTCATCGTCCGCCGGCCCAGAATCGCCGCTCATGCAGCCGCCGCGGCGCCTGCCTTCGCGGCCGCGTCGGTTGAAGCTGCGCCCGCTCTGTCCGACGATGTCCGGCTGTTCGCGACCAACTTCCTCGGCGGCCTCGCTTTCTTCGGCACCTATCTGGCCTGAGCCTCAGACGTCTTCCGGCA
>DASVQT010000032.1:0-36873 GCA_036388975.1 Allosphingosinicella sp.
ATCCACGAGAAGAAGCTCTCCAATCTCCAGGCGATGCTTCCGATCCTCGAGGCCGTGGTGCAGTCGGGCCGTCCGCTCCTGATCATCGCCGAGGACATCGAGGGCGAGGCGCTCGCCACCCTCGTCGTCAACAAGCTGCGCGGCGGCCTCAAGGTCGCGGCCGTCAAGGCGCCGGGCTTCGGCGATCGCCGCAAGGCGATGCTCGAGGACATCGCGATCCTGACCGGCGGCGAGATGATCAGCGAGGATCTCGGCATCAAGCTCGAGACCGTCACCCTGACCATGCTCGGCCAGGCCAAGCGCGTCACCATCGACAAGGACAATACGACGATCGTCGACGGTTCGGGTGAAGGCGACCGCATCAAGGGCCGCGTCGAGGCGATCCGCTCGCAGATCGAGAACACCACCAGCGACTATGACCGCGAGAAGCTCCAGGAGCGCCTCGCCAAGCTCGCCGGCGGCGTTGCCGTGATCAAGGTCGGCGGTTCGTCCGAGATCGAGGTCAAGGAGCGCAAGGACCGCGTCGACGACGCCCTTCACGCCACCCGCGCGGCGGTCGAGGAAGGCATCGTGCCCGGCGGCGGCACCGCCCTCCTCTACGCCACCAAGGCGCTTCAGGGCCTTTCGGGCGCCAACGACGACCAGACCCGCGGCATCGACATCGTCCGCAAGGCGATCATCGCTCCCGTGCGCCAGATCGCCGAGAATGCCGGCCATGACGGCGCGGTGATCTCGGGCAAGCTGCTCGAGAGCGAAGACCAGACCCTGGGCTTCAACGCCCAGACGGAAGTCTACGAGAACCTGGTCGCGGCCGGCGTGATCGACCCGACCAAGGTCGTCCGCACCGCCCTCCAGGACGCGGCCTCGGTCGCCGGCCTGCTCATCACCACCGAAGCGGCGATCAGCGACGCTCCGGAGGACAAGGCTGCCGGCGGCGCCGGCGGCATGCCCGGCGGCATGGGCGGCATGGGCGGCATGGACTTCTGACGAAGCGGCCCGGGCCAAGGCCTGCCTTGGCTCGGGACTCGCTGAAGTCCGGCCGGCGGCGCGTGCGGCAACAGCCGCACGAACCGTCCGACGCCAGCGCGGGCTTCGCCCGCGCCGGCCCGCACGCTAAAAGACATCAGGAAAGGCCGGGGACTAACCTCCCCGGCCTTTTCTTTGCCCGTCTTGACCAGCAGGGCATCGCGGCCGATCCTCGTCCCCGAAGAGGACCTGCCGATGCGCCTGATGCTTGCACTTGCGGCTCTCGCCGCGGCGCTGACACCCGCCGCGTCCCGCGCCTGCTCGCTCGACGAGCATTACATACCGGCTTCGAACTTCGAGCTGGTCCAGATGGCCGATGCCATCGTCATCGCCTCCGCCCGGCGCCAAGCGCGCGGTTCCGACGGCGAACGGCAGGTGGTCTTCCGAACCCACTCGGCGGTGAAGGGAACGGCCCCGCAGGACATTGCGCTTCCGGACACCAGGCTCGGCCGAACCCGGCCGAGCGACAACCAGGACCTTTCCACCGTCAACCCCGACGCCGATCACGGGATGTGCAACCGCACGACCTTCTCTTGGGGACAGCGCTATCTGCTGTTCCTCCAGCGGGGCGAGAGCGGCGGATGGACGCAGGTCGGCATGGCTTACGCGCGCGTCAACGAGGATTATACCGGCGAGGACAATGCGTGGACCCGCACCGTCCGCCGCTATCTTGCAATGCAGCAAAGTCTCGCCCCGATGGAGCAGATCGCCGCGCTCACCCGCTTGGCGGAGACCGGGCGGGACACCGACGGACGCCTGCTCACGCCAAGCGAGCGCGCCGACATCGCCGCCCATCTCGGCCACATCTCTCCCTGGAAGCCGACGGCGTGGCTGCTCGACGTCTATGCCCGCGCCGAGCGCGGCGCGCCGATCCCGTTCATGGCACCGCCGGCGCCAGACGTGCCGCCCGCGGTCGCGCCGGCTCCGGGCTCGGCCGCGGCGGTTGCGGAAGACGTGCTGGCGGCCATGGACGGTCCCTACCAGCCCCGGCCCCGGCGGCGGATCGACCCGGTTCGAGACCGCGTGCTGCTGTCGCTCGTGGAGGGCCGCCATCCGGCCGCGCTGCCGCTGTTCGAACGCCTTTGGACCTCGGCGGAGGCCGCGCGTCCGATCCGCGGCCTCATCCTCCGCTACTTCTCCGCGAACGGCAATTATTCGCGCGCCTATCGCTGGATCGAAACGGACCTGCTTGGCGCGCTCCAGTCGCTCCCGCCGGGCGAAGCGATGGAGCTCCTTCGCGACGTCCAGTCGGTGCGGAAGGGCGATGCGTGGGAGGAGGGCCGGGAGCGCTGGCGGTCGGACCCGCATGCCGCGGCCACGTGGCCGGCCTTGTCGCGCGCGATCGACGCCTATCAGACCCGCACCTTCGGTGCCGGCAACGGCTTTCCATTCTTCCGCCGGGGGAATTGATGAGGATCGGCAAGCGAGCCTCGCTCTCCCTGTTCGTCTCAGCCCTTCTCCTCTTCGGCTGCGCGTCGGGCGAAGCGGACCCGCCCGGCGCATCGCGCCTCGCCTCGCCCGCCCAGCGCCTCGCCCTCGCGACGTGCCGGGTGCCGGTCCTCGCGCCGGACTTCCAGTCCGTTCTTCCCGGCGACGGCGAAGCGGCGCGCTGCGGCACATTCTCGGTGCCCGAGAATCGGGGCCGTCCCGGCCGCATGCTGCCGTTGAAGGTCATCGTCATTCCGTCGCGCTCGGCCGCGCCGGCCGAACCGATCTTCTTCCTCGCCGGCGGCCCCGGCCAGGCCGCGACCGAGCTCGCGCCCGGCTTTGCGGCAAGTCCGCACCGGGCCGAGCGCGACATCGTCCTGATGGACGTGCGCGGCACCGGCGAAGGCACGCGGCTCGATTGCGCCGAGGGCGGATCGGACGCGGACATCCAGAGCTGGCTGGAGCCGCTCTTCCACGCCGGCACCGCCTACGCCGCCTGCCGCGACGCGCTCGCAGCGCGGGCCGACCTCACCCAATATACCACGCCCAAGGCGATGGAGGATCTGGACGAGCTGCGCCAGGCGCTCGGCTACGAGCGGATCGTCATCGAAGGCGGTTCCTACGGCACACGCGCCGCCATGACCTACATCCGCATGTTCGGCGACCGGGTCCGCGCTGCGACCCTGCTCAGCCTCGTGCCGATCGAGAACCGCGCCCCGCTCTTCCACGCCGCCGCGGCGCAGCGGGCGTTCGAGCGGGTCGCCGACCAGTGCGCCGCCGATGCGGCATGCCGCTCAGCCTTTCCCGACGTGCGCGGCGACCTTGCCGCGATCCTCGCGCGCCTCCGCGCCGCGCCCGCCCGAGTCACGCTGCCCCACCCCGTCACCGACGCGCCGACCGAAGTGAGCATCACCGCCTCCGCTTTCGGCGACGCGCTGCGCGTCTTTCTTTATTCAGGAGAAGCAAGCCGCGAAGTGCCCTTGCTCCTGTCCCAAGCCCGGGCCGGCGATTTCGCGCCCTTCGCACGCGCCGCCCTCCAGAGCAGCCGCGGCCTCGCCACCGCCGTGCGCATGGGGCTACTCCTGTCCTTCACCTGCAGCGAGGACGTCCACCGCATCCGCGGCGACGAGATCGCGCGCGCGACGGCGGGAAGCTTCATCGGGGACGGACGGGTGCGCGGCCAAATCGCCGCTTGCTCGGTCTGGCCGCGCGGCGAGGTTCCGGCCGATTATTACCGCCCGTTCCGCTCAAACGTTCCCGTGCTGCTCGTGTCGGGCGATCTCGATCCGGTCACGCCGCCCTCCTGGGGCGAAGTCGCGCGCCGCACCTTTCCCAGCAGCGTGCACCTCGTCATGCCGGGCGGCCACACGCCCGGCAGCCCCTGCATCGATCGGATCGCCCGGCAGCTCTACCGGACGGGCACGGTGCGCGGCCTCGATACGAGCTGCGCTGCCGCCGAACGCCTGCCGCCCTTCGCTTTGCCCCGGCGCTAGGCCGAACGGGCGCTACTGGGCGTTGGTCGCGGCCGCATTCGCCGCCGGCGCCGTCGCGGCGTCGCCCGCATTGACGTCGGGTTCGGCCTCTTCTCCCTCGGTCGCCATCAACGTGTCGTTGGCGACCAGGCTGTCGGGTGACGCATCGATCACGTCGCCGGAGTCGAGGTTCGCCGCATGCTGGTCGAGCTTCTCCCGCTCTTCGGACGTCAGCCCGTCCGGCCCCCGCTGGTCGCCGCAGCCGGCGGCAAGTGTCAGAAGGGCGGCTGCAATGGCGAAGCGCTTCAGGATCTTCATCGGGCTCGTCTCCGTGTTCGGTTCGATCGGCAGAGTAGCGCCCCGCGCGCAAAGAAAAAGGGCCGCGCACCCCTTGGGATGCGCGGCCCTCCTTTTCGCGTCGGCCGAAGCTTAGCGGGCCGAGTTGGACGTCGCGTTCGAAGCGCCGTCGACGGCGCCTTCGACGGCGTTGCCGACCGTGCTGGCGGCGTTGCTGGTCGCATTGACGGCGTCCGCGCCGGTGTTGACGACGGCGTTCAGCGCGTCGCCAGCGGCGTTCTCGGCGTCGATGGCGTTGCCGACATCTTCATTGGCTTCGTTGGTGGTCTCGATTTCGTTGCCGGCGGTGTTGTTGGCTTCGGTGCCGCCGCTGCAGGCAGCGAGGCCGAGGGTCGCAACGGCGACGAGGGTGAGAGCGATGTTCTTCACGGCATTTCCCTTCAGGGTTTGCACGGGGACCGATCTTTTCGAGCTGGGCGAGGTGCCGAAGGTCCCCATCCGGCATTCCAGCAGCTTGGTAGATATCGGAGGCAGGCTCCTATGTCTACTAGGTTAGTCAACAATTCGTCGCATTGCGTAAAGGGCATTGGTTGTTGACGGATATAAAGATATCTTTATGTCCGCAAATATGTCCGCCGCTCCCGACATCTTCCGCTCGCTCGCCGATCCGACTCGCCTGCGCATTCTCGCCTTGCTGCGTGCGATGGAGCTCAGCGTCGGCGAACTGGCGCAGGTGCTCGGCCAGAGCCAGCCGCGCGTCTCGCGGCACGTCCGCATCCTGATCGAGTGCGGCCTTGCCGAGCGGCGCAAGGAAGGGAGCTGGGTCTTCCTCAGCGTCGGCCCGCGCGAGCGGCTCGAACCCTTGTTCGACCTGCTCGATTGCTGGACCGATCTCGACGGCGAGGATCCCTGGACCCTGGCCGATGCCGCGCGCCTCGCCGCCGTTCGCGCCGACCGCGCCGCCGCGGCCGAGCGCTATTTCGCGGCCCACGCCAGGCATTGGGACCAGATTCGCTCGCTCCATATCGCCGAATCGGAAGTGGAAGCGGCCATCGCCCGCGCTGTCGGCGACCGCCCGGTCGGCCGCTTGATCGACATCGGCACCGGGACGGGCCGGATGATCGAGCTGTTCGGACCCGGCGCGGAGCATGCGCTCGGCGTCGACCGTTCGCCCGAGATGCTCCGCCTCGCCCGCGTCAAGCTCGCCCAGGCCGGGCTTGAGGCCGATCTGCGCCAGGGCGACATGTATTCTCTCGCTTTGCCGGCCGCCTCGGCGGACACGATCATCATCCACCAGGTGCTTCATTTCGCGCAGCAGCCCGCCGCCGCCGTCGCCGAGGCCGCCCGCCTCCTCGCCCCGCGCGGACGCCTCCTGATCGTCGATTTCTCGCCGCACGAGCGCGAGGAGCTTCGCAGCCGCGATGCTCACGCCCGCTTGGGCTTTTCGGACGAATCGGTGCTGTCCTATCTGGACGATGCCGGGCTTCGCGGCCGTGTCGTGGAGCGGCTCGAAGGCGGCGAGCTCACCGTCACCATCTGGGCCGGCGAACGGCCCGAAGCCAAATTGAAGGTCGTCGCATGAGTCCTCTCGCCGCCACCCTCGAGCGCGTCGGCCGCCCGCTGTTCGAAGACGCGCGCGGAGACATCGACGTCAGCTTCGAATTCTTCCCCCCCAAGACGGAGAAGATGGAGGAAACGCTTTGGGAGTCCGTCAAGACGCTCGAGCCGCTTAGCCCCCGCTTCGTTTCCGTCACCTACGGCGCCGGCGGCTCGACTCGCGAGCGCACCCACAACACGGTCGCCCGGATCGCGCGCGAGACCAGCCTCGCCGCCGCCGCCCACCTCACCTGCGTCGCTGCGAGCCGCGACGAAGTGGATGCGATCGCCCGCGAATATTGGGACGCGGGCGTGCGCCACATCGTCGCCCTGCGCGGCGACATGCCCGTGCTCGGCGATCCTTTCTCCGCCCATCCCGAGGGCTATGCCAATGCCGCCGAGCTCGTCGCGGGCCTGAAGAAGGTTGCGCCCTTCGACATTTCGGTCGCCGCTTATCCCGAAATCCACCCGGATTCGCACAACAAGGCCGCCGACCTCGACAATCTGAAGCGCAAGATCGACGCCGGCGCCGACCGGGCGATCACGCAATTCTTCTTTTCGCCCGACGCTTTTTTCCGCTTCCAGGACGAAGCCGCCGCGGCCGGGATCGACGCCGAGATCGTGCCGGGCATCCTTCCCGTCTCGAACGTCGCCCAGACCCGCAAGTTCGCGGGTGCGTGCGGCGCCGCCATCCCGCGCTGGATGGACGACCTGTTCGAAGGCCTCGACAACCTGCCCGCCGCCCGCCAGCTCATCGCCGCGACCATCGCGGCGGAGCTGTGCGCCCGGCTTTATTCGGGCGGCGTCCGCCACTTCCACTTCTACACGCTCAATCGCGCCGAGCTCAGCTATGCCATCTGCCACCTGCTCGGCGTCCGTCCCCGGCAACATGAGAAGGAGCAGGCCGCATGACCGCCCGCGAAAAGCTGCTCGAAGCCGCGAAGACCCGCATCCTGATGACGGACGGAGCCTTCGGCACCGAGATCCAGAACCGCAAGCTCGGGGAAGCCGATTATCGCGGGTCGCTGGACACCGGCCACGACCAGAAGGGCAATAACGACATCCTCGCGATCACGCGCCCCGACGTCGTGGACAAGATCACCCGCGACTATCTCGCCGCGGGCTCTGACATCGTTTCGACCAACACCTTCTCGGCGAACAGGATCAGCCAGGCCGATTACGGCGCGGAAAGCCTGGTGCGCGAGATCAACGTCGCCTCCGCGTCCATTGCGCGCAAGGCGGCGGACGATGCCGAAGCGGCGGATGGCCGCCCCCGCTTCGTCGCCGGCGCCATCGGCCCGACCAACAAGACTTTGTCCTTGTCGCCGGACGTCAACGATCCCGGTTTCCGCGAAATCGATTTCGACGGGCTGAAGGACGTCTATCTCGAGCAGGCGTCGGCGCTGATCGAAGGCGGCGCCGATTTCATCCTGATCGAAACCATCTTCGACACGCTGAACGCGAAGGCCGGCATCGTCGCGGCGCTCGAAGCGGGGCGCCGCGCCGGCAAGGACGTGCCGCTGATGATCTCCATGACCATCACCGACCTGTCCGGCCGCAACCTGTCCGGCCACACCGTCGAAGCCTTCTGGTACGCGGTCCGCCACGCCAAGCCGCTCACCGTCGGCCTCAACTGCTCGTTCGGCGCGGAGCAGCTCCGCCCGCACGTCCAAGCGCTTGCCGGCAAGGCCGACACGCTCATCATGGCCTATCCCAATGCCGGCCTTCCCAACGAGCTCGGCGCCTATGACGAGCTCCCGGAGCAGACGGCGGCGTTCGTCCGCGCCTGGGGCGAGCAGGGCCTCGTCAACATTCTCGGCGGCTGCTGCGGCTCCACCCCCGCCCACATCGCCGCCATCGCCAAGGCCGTCGAAGGCCTGCGGCCGCGCAAGGTGCCGCAAGCGCCCCGCGTCACCTGCCTCGCCGGCCTCGAGCCGATGGTCCTCGCCGCCTGAACCGCACAAAAACCGTCGCCCCGGACTTGATCCGGGGCCCATGAACACGGAGTCGGCAGGTTCTCGCAGGCTTCGGTTCATGGATGCCGGATCAAGTCCGGCATGACGGCTCAGAATACGGAAGATTGAAGACACACGAATGGCCACCGCACCGAACCTCGATCCGGCACCCGCCGCAGCCGCCTCCTCGTCCTTCGTCAATATCGGCGAGCGGACCAACGTCACCGGTTCGGCCAGGTTCAAGAAGCTCGTCATGGCGGGCGACTATGCCGCGGCCGTGGAAGTCGCGCGCCAGCAGGTCGAGAACGGCGCCCAAGTCATCGACGTCAACATGGACGAAGGCCTGCTCGACGCCGAGTTCGCCATGACCACCTTTTTGAAGCTCATCGCCGCGGAGCCGGACATCGCGCGCGTGCCGGTGATGGTCGACAGCTCCAAGTGGAGCGTCATCGAGGCGGGCCTGAAATGCGTGTCGGGCAAGCCGATCGTGAATTCGATCAGCATGAAGGAAGGCGAGGAGGAATTCCTCCGCTTGGCGCGCAAGTGCCGCGATTACGGCGCGGCCGTGGTCGTCATGGCCTTCGACGAGGTCGGCCAGGCCGACACCCAAGCGCGCAAGGTCGAAATCTGCAGCCGCGCGTACGACCTCCTCGTCGGCGACGGCTTTCCGCCCGAGGACATCATCTTCGACCCCAACATCTTCGCAATCGCGACCGGGATCGACGAGCATCGCCGCTACGCCATCGACTTCATCGAAGCCTGCCGCGAAATCAAGGAACGCTGCCCCCACGCCCACATCTCCGGCGGCCTGTCGAACTTGAGCTTCTCGTTCCGCGGCAACGAGCCCGTCCGCCGCGCCATGCATTCGATCTTCCTTTACCATGCCATCCCCGCAGGGCTCGACATGGCGATCGTCAATGCGGGCCAGCTGGACGTCTACGACACGATCGATCCCGAGCTTCGCGAGGCCTGCGAGGACGTGATCATGGACCGCCGCGAGGACGCGACCGAGCGCCTCGTCGAACTGGCCGAGAAATATCGCGGCTCCGATCCGGTGCGCGAAAAGGCCGAAGCGGAATGGCGCGGCTGGCCGGTCTCCAAGCGCCTGGAGCATGCGCTGGTGAAGGGCATCGACGCCTTCGTGGTCGAGGATACCGAAGAAGCCCGCCTCGTCGCCGATCGTCCCATCCACGTCATCGAAGGTCCGTTGATGGACGGCATGAACGTCGTCGGGGACCTGTTCGGGTCCGGCAAGATGTTCCTGCCGCAGGTCGTGAAATCCGCCCGCGTCATGAAAAAGGCGGTCGCCCATCTCATCCCCTTTATCGAGGAGGAAAAGGAGAAGAGCGGCGCGACGGCCGGCAAGGGCAAGGTCGTGATGGCGACCGTCAAGGGAGACGTCCACGACATCGGCAAGAACATCGTCGGCGTCGTTCTCCAGTGCAACGGCTTCGAAGTGATCGACCTCGGCGTCATGGTGCCGTGGCCGGCGATCCTCGCCGCCGCCAACGAGAACAATGCGGACATGATCGGCCTGTCCGGCCTCATCACCCCGTCGCTCGACGAGATGGTGACGGTGGCCGAGGAGATGGGCCGCGCGGGCATGACCATGCCGCTCCTGATCGGCGGCGCGACCACCTCGAAGGTCCACACGGCCCTGCGCATCGATCCGGCCTATGACGGCCCCGTCCTCCACGTCCTCGACGCCAGCCGCGCCGTCGGCGTCGCCTCCTCGCTCGTCTCCGACACGCAGAAGGAGCCGATGGTCCTCAAGACCAGGGAGGAATATGAGCAGGTCCGCCAGACGCGTGCCGGCCGCGGCCATTCCGAGCTTGCGCCGATCGCCGACGCCCGGGCGAACGCTTTCCCCTACGACCCCTCCGGCAAGGCGCCCGCCCCGCGCCACCCGGGCGTGCAGAGCTTCAACGACTGGCCCCTGCGCGATCTTCGCACGGTGATCGACTGGACGCCCTTCTTCCGCGCCTGGGAGCTTCACGGAAACTACCCCGCCATCCTCGAAGACCCGGTCGTCGGCGAGAGCGCCACGGCCCTCTTCGCCGACGCGCAAGCCATGCTCGACCGGATCATCGCCGAGCATTGGCTGAAGCCGCGCGGCACCGTCGGCCTCTGGCGCTGCCGCCGCGAAGGCGACGACGTCCACGTCCTCGCCTCCAACGAGGAGACCCGAATCCCCTTCCTCCGCCAGCAGGTGAAGAAAAGGGAAGGCCGGTCCAACATGAGCCTCGCCGACTTCATCGATCCGGACGGCGAGGACTGGATCGGCGGCTTCGCGGTCGGCATCCACGGCCTCGAGCCGCACCTCGAGCGCTTCAAGGCGCAGAATGACGATTATTCCGACATTCTCCTGAAGGCGCTGGCCGACCGCCTCGCCGAAGCCTTTGCCGAGCGGCTCCACGCCCATGTCCGCAACAGCGTCTGGGGCTATGCCGACGAGCATATCACCAATGCCGAGCTGATCCGCGAAACCTATCAGGGCATCCGCCCCGCGCCCGGCTACCCGGCCTGCCCGGACCACAGCCTCAAGCCGACGCTCTTCGAAATGCTCGGCGGCGAGCCGGCCGGCGTGACGCTCACCGAAAGCTTCGCCATGTGGCCGACGTCCGCGGTTTCGGGCTTCTATTTCGGCCACCGCGACAGCCAGTATTTCGGCGTCGCCCGCATCGGCCGCGACCAGCTCGAAGACTATGCGGCCCGCCGCGGCGTCCCGCTGGAGCAGGCCGAACGCTGGCTGAGGCCGAATCTGGACTGACGGATACCGTCCCGCTTCGGGCCAGCCGCCTCGTTAACCCTCTTCCCGCCTCGACAGCGCCGCGGGGCGAGCCCAGTTCGGCAGGATGAGGAAAGCTCCCTTCGCAGCGCTCGCGCTCGTTCTTCTCGCCTCCGCCGCCACCGCGCAGCGCGGCGGCGCGCCGTTCACCGTCGAGGAAACCGGCCGCGGCTTCGCCACGCTCCAGGAGGCGGTGGACGCGATCGGCGAAGGCGCGGGCACCATCGCCATCGCGCCGGGCACCTACCGGATGTGCGCCGTCCAGAATGCCGGCAGCATCCGCTATGCCGCGCGCGAGCCGGGGACCGCCATCTTCGACGGCGTCGCCTGCAACGGCAAGGCGGCCTTCGTCCTCTCCGGCCGCGAAGCGCGCATCGACGGCCTCGTCTTCCAGAACATCACCGTGCCGGACCAGAACGGCGCCGGCATCCGGCTCCAGGCCGGCAACCTCGTCGTCCGGGAAAGCCTGTTCCGCAATTCGGAGCAGGGCATCCTCACCCACGACGACCCGGCGAGTTCGATCCGGATCGAGCAATCGACCTTTTCCGGCCTCGGCACCTGCCCGGAGAACGGCAGCTGCGCGCACAGCCTGTATATCGGCGATTATGGCAGCCTCAGCGTCGTGCGCAGCCGCTTCGAGCGCGGCCGCGGCGGCCATTACGTCAAGACCCGCGCGCCGCGCGTCGAAGTCGTGGATTCGAGCTTCGACGACAGCGAGGGCCGCGCCACCAACTACATGATCGATCTTTCCAACGGCGCCACCGGCACGATCGCCCGCAACGCCTTCGTCCAGGGCCGCAACAAGGAAAATTACTCGGCGATGATCTTCGTCGGCCCGGAGGCGCAGTCGAACAGCTCGGCCGGCCTCACCATCGCGGACAACGAGGCGACCCTCGCTCCCGGCGCGAACGCGACCACCTTCGTGGTGGACCGCAGCGGCGAGACGCTGACCATCGACCGCAACCGCCTGGGGCCGCAGATTACGAGATTCGCGCGCCGCTGACGCCGCGTCATCGCTTCGCTACGCTCGCAAGGACGGCTATAGAGCCGGCCGATGAATCGGTGGGGTTTCCTCCTTCTCGGCCTCTTCGCGCTTGTCTTCAGCGCCGCGCCCGCGCGCGCCCAGTTCGGCGGCGGACCGCCCGCGATCGGCGTCGAGCTTCTTCCCGAAGGCCGCACGGCCGCGCCCGGCACGACGGTCACCCTCGCCTTCGTCATGCGCCCGCGTCTCGGCTGGCATGGCTATTGGTCGAACCCTGGCCTCGCCGGCCGGCCGAACGAAGTGACGTGGCGCCTTCCCGCCGGCGCCGAAGCCGGCCCCCTGCGCTACCCCGTCCCCGAACGGCTGCTCATCTCGGGCATCATGAACTATGTCTTCGAGCGCGATTATGCGATGCTCGTCGATCTGAAGGTGCCCGCGAACGCGTCCACGGGCGCCGTGCTGCCGATCGCGGCGCGGCTCGATTATCTCGCCTGCACCGACCAGATCTGCGTGCCGCAGCAAACCGACGTCGCCACCGAAATCCGCATCGGCGCGGCTTCGGCCGAAAACCGCACGCAATTCGACGCCTTCCGCCGCGCCCTTCCGCGCCCGCTGCAGCAGCCCGCCGCCTTCGAGATCGCGAACGGCCGCCTCCGGCTCGCCGTGCCGCTTCCCTCGGGCGTCGGCCTCGCCGACCCTTATTTCTTCCCCGCGACGCTCGACGCCATCGACTACTCGGCCGCACAGGCCGTTTCGCGGGCCGGCGACATGATCATCGTGGAAACGCAGGCCGCGCCGAACGCCGCCCTTGCCGCGCTCGACGGCGTCCTCAGCCTCGGCGAGGGCCGCGGCCTGGCGCTGACAGCGCGCCCTAGCCCTGTTCCCCCGGCCGGCACCCCGATCGGCGAAGCCGCACCGGCGGCAGGCGGCGCCGCCATCCTCTACGCCCTCATCGGCGCGCTGCTCGGCGGCCTGCTCCTCAACGTCATGCCCTGCGTATTCCCGATCCTCAGCCTCAAGGCACTGAGCCTCGCCCGCGCCGGCGGGGACGAGCGAAGCGCTCGGCGCGAGGCGCTCGCTTATGCGGCGGGCGTGATCGGCACCTGCCTCCTCCTCGGCGGCGCCATCCTGGCGCTGCGGGCGGCGGGCGGCGCGGTCGGCTGGGCCTTCCAGCTCCAGGATCCGCGAGTCATCCTCATCCTCTTCCTGCTGGTCACCGCCATCGCCTTCGGGCTCGCCGGCCTGTTCCGCCTCCCCGCCATCGGCGCCGGCGACGCGCTCGCAGCGCAGGGCGGCACGCGCGGCGCCTTCTGGACGGGCGCCCTCGCCGCCTTCGTCGCGACGCCCTGCACCGGCCCCTTCATGGGCGCGGCCCTTGGCGCCGCCCTGGTGCTGCCGACGCTCGCTGCCCTTGCCGTTTTCGCCGGCCTCGGCCTCGGTCTCGCTCTCCCCTTCCTGCTCCTCGGCTTCGTCCCCGCACTCCGCCGACGTCTCCCGAAGCCGGGCGCCTGGATGGAGCGCTTCCAGCGCATTCTCTCCATTCCGATGTTCGCCACCGCCGTCGGCCTGCTCTGGGTTCTCGGCCGCCAGGCAGGCGTAGACGGAATGACGGCGGGGCTGTTCGCCGGCCTCGCCCTCGCGCTCGCGCTCTGGTGGGCCGGCCGCCACAGCCGCGCATGGCTCGCCTTGCTTCCCGCCGCCGCCGCGGTCGGCGCCGCCCTCCTGTTCGTCCGCACCGTCGAGCCGGCCCAGGCCGCGACCGGCACCCTCGCCGCCGAGCCCTTCACCGAGCAGCGTCTCGCAGCCCTCCGCGCCGAAAATCGTCCGGTCTTCGTTTATTTCACGGCGGACTGGTGCCTCACCTGCAAGGTCAACGAGCGTGCCGTGCTCGCCCGCGCCGACGTGGCCGAGGCGTTCCGCGCCGGCAATGTCGCGGTGCTGGTCGGCGACTGGACTCGCGGCGAGCCCGAAATCGGCCGCTTCCTCGAAAGCCACGGCCGCTCCGGCGTCCCGCTCTACCTGTTCTATCGCCCGGGCACGGAGCCGGAGGTGCTGCCGCAGATATTGACCGCGGGACGGGTGAAGGGGCTGGCCACCTAGTTCCTCCCCATGCGCAGCATGGGGAGGGGGATCACCCGTAGGGTGGTGGAGGGGTAGAAGGCGCGGACCTGTCGAGGCTGAGGCAGTTACCCCTCCACCATGCTTCGCATGGTCCCCCTCCCCATCTTCGATGGGGAGGAACTCAGCGCGTCGCCCCGCCCGCGGCGGGCGTCCGCGACCAGGCGATCTGGCCCGCGATCCAGGTTTCCAGCACCCGCGCGTCGCGGATCTCCGCCGGGTTGGATGTGCGGAAGATGTCCGTATCGATGAAGATGAAGTCCGCCATCCGCCCCGCCTCGAGCGTCCCGACCTTGTCTTCCGCGAAGGAGGCAAAGGCCGCCCGCCGCGTGAACGCGTCGAACGCCTGCTCAAGCGTCAGGCGCTGCTCGGGGAACCAGCCGCCCGGCGGCTGCCCTTCCGCATCCTGGCGGCTGACCGCGACGGCGAGGCCGTGGAACGGGTTCGGGCTCTCCACCGGAAAGTCCGATCCGAAGGCGAGCGGCACGTTGTTCCGGAGCATGGTCGCCCAGGCATAAGCGCCGCCCAGCCGCTCGCGCCCCATGCGCGCTTCGGCCATGCGCCAGTCCGATGCCTGATGGACGGGCTGCATCGATGCGATGATGCCGTGCCGGGCGAAGCGCGGCAGGTCGGCCGGATCGACGATCTGGGCATGCTCGATCCGCCAGCGCCGGTCGCCGCGATAGGTGGCGGCGAGCTCCTCGATGGCGCCCAGCAGGCTGGCATTGGCCTGGTCGCCGATGGCGTGAACGGCGACCTGGAAATTGTCCATTGCCGCCCGGCTCATCAGGTTGCGCAGGGCCGTCTCGCCGACCAGCGGCAGCCCGCGCTGCCCCGCGGCGTCGCGATACGGCTGCTTCAGCCACGCGCCGCGCGATCCGAGCGCCCCGTCATAATAAAGCTTCACGCCGCCCATGCGCAGCCGGTTGTTGTATAGCCAGGGCGTCGGCCCCTGCCCGGCGACCGCGAGCATCGTCTCGATGCCGCTCGCATAAGAGAAGATACGGATGTTGAGCCCGCCCGAATCGCCGGCGCGGCGCATGGCGAGCCAGTCGTCGACGCTTGTTCCCATGTCGGCCACGGCGGTGAGACCGTTCGACAGCAAGATGTCCTGCGCCCGCCGGAAGGCGAGGTCGCGCGTGATCGGCTGATGCGGCGGGATCGAGCGCTCGACGAGCGGCATGGCGGCGTCCACGAAGATGCCGGACGGCGCGCGGCCCGTGCGCTCGATCCGGCCGCCTTCGGGCGCCTGCGTGCTCGCCGTAACCCCTGCCTCGCGCATCGCGGCCGAGTTCGCCCAGCCGGCATGGCCGTCCACCCGCTCGAGATAGACCGGCCGGTCCGGCACCACCGCGTCGAGGTCGGCCGCGGTCGGAAAGCGGCCGAGGCCCCAAAGCTCGTGGTTCCAGCCGCGCCCGACGATCCAGCGCGGATTGGGATTGGCGGCGGCATAGGCCCGCACCCGCTCCAGCGCCTCCTGCAGGGTGCGCGTGCCGGTCAGATCGAGCTGGATTGCCTGGAGGCCGACGCCCATGAAGTGGCCGTGGGCGTCGATCAGGCCCGGAAGGAGCGTGCGCCCGCGCCCGTTCACCCGCTGGCGCATCCTGTCGGGACGGCGGTCGCGTTCGGTGAGGAGCTGCTTCACTCGCCCGGCATCGTCGATCACCATGCCGGTGAAGCGGAACAAGCGCCCGTCCGAGCGCATCGTGTAGCCGTTCACATTGTCCACCAGCGAATCCGCCAGAGCGGGCGTGGCCGCCGCAAGGGCCGCCGCCATGGCGACGAGAGACTTCCAGAACTTCACTTCACCAGTCTCCTCACGAGCGACGACGTGTCCTGCCGCCCGCCGCCTATCGCCTGAACTTCGGCATAGAATTGATCCACGAGCGCGGTCATCGGCAGGCTCGCCCCGTTGCCGCGCGCTTCCTCCAGCGTCAGACCGAGATCCTTGCGCATCCAGTCCACCGCGAAGCCGAAATCGAACTCGCCGCGCTCCATCGTGCCCCAGCGGTTGACCATCTGCCAGCTTTGCGCCGCGCCGCCCGATATCGCTTCGAACACCTTGCCCCCGTCGAGGCCCGCGGCCTTGGTGAAGTGCATGGCTTCCGACAAACCCTGGAGCACGCCCGCAATGCAAATCTGGTTCACCATCTTCGTCAGCTGCCCGGTCCCGTCGCCGCCGACATGGACGATGCGGCTCGCATAGGCCTCCATCAGCGGCCGGGCGGCGGCGAACGCTTCGTCCGTCCCGCCGCACATAACGGAGAGGGCGCCATTCTCGGCACCCGCCTGGCCGCCGGAGACGGGTGCGTCGACGCAAAGCAGGCCGAGCCTGCGCCCCTCCTCCGCCAGCCGCCGCGCGAGCTTCGCCGAGGCGGTCGTATGATCGATAAAGAGCGCGCCTTCGCGCATGTTCTTGAAGGCGCCGCTCGGCCCGACGGTCACCTCCTCGACGTCCGCGTCGTTGCCGACGCAGGAGATGACCGCATCCGCCGCGCCCGCCGCCGCGGCGGCGTTGCCGGCGACGGTGCCGCCGTGGCGCGCCGTCCAGTCGCGCGCCTTTTCGGGGCTGCGATTGTAGACGGTGAGGTGGTGCCCGGCCGCCGCGAGGTGCCGGGCCATCGGCGCGCCCATGACGCCCATTCCCAGGAATGCGATATGTGCCATGGGCCTGCGCGATAAGCCCTGTTTGACGCATGCGCCAGATGCTCTAAGCCGCGCCCATGGCGAGCGACGGGTCCGTATCCCTATCCGACATCCGGGCGGCGGCGGCCCGCATCGAAGGCGCGGTGGTCCGCACGCCGACGGTGATGAGCCGCACCTTGTCCGAGGCGACCGGCGCCACCGTCTACGTCAAGTTCGAGAACCTCCAGCACACCGCCGCCTACAAGGAGCGCGGCGCCCTCAACAAATTGCTGCTGATGGACGAGACGACCCGCTCGCGCGGCGTGATCGCGGCCTCGGCGGGCAACCACGCCCAGGCGCTCGCCTTTCACTCCAAACGCCTCGGCGTTCCGGCGACCATCGTCATGCCGACGCCGACGCCGACCAACAAGGTGATGCAGACCGGCCGCCACGGCGCCGAAGTGGTCCTTCACGGCGAATTGTTCGACGACGCTTATGCCCACGCCCTCGAGCTCGCCGACGCCCGGGGCCTGACCTTCGTCCACCCGTTCGACGATCTCGAAGTGATCGCCGGCCAGGGCACGGTCGCGCTCGAGCTGCTCCAGGACGCGCCCGACATCGATCTCCTCGCCGTGCCGATCGGCGGCGGCGGCCTCGTCTCGGGCGTCGGCTCGGCGGCCAAGGCGCTGAAGCCCGAGATCGAAGTGGTCGGCGTCCAGGCCCGCCTCTACCCCAGTATGTACTGCAAGTTCAGCCGCGAGAAGCTGCCCTTCGGCGGCGACACGATCGCGGAAGGCATCGCCGTCAAATCCCCCGGCTTCCTCACCTCCGGCATCATCAACAGCGTCGTCGACGACATCGTCCTCGTCGAGGAGCGCCACATCGAGACCGCGCTCAGCCTCCTCATCCAGGCGGAAAAGACGGTGGTCGAGGGCGCCGGCGCGGCGGGCCTCGCCGCCCTGCTGATGGAGCCGGAGCGCTATCGGGGCCGCACCGTCGGCCTGATCCTCACGGGCGGCAATATCGACACCCGCCTGCTCGCCACCGTGCTCCTGCGCGACCTCGCCCGCTCCGGCCGGATGGCGCGCCTCCGGATCCAGCTCCAGGACCGGCCCGGCGCGCTCTTTTCGGTCATCCGCCTGTTCGACGAGCATCAGGTCAACGTCGTGGAGATCTACCACCAGCGCGTGTTCACCACGCTTCCCGCCAAGGACGCCTTCATCGACGTCGAATGCGAGGCCCGCGACGCCGAGCAGCTCCAGGCGCTGGTCGCCGCGATCGGCGAGGCGGGTTTCGCCGTTCACCCGGTGGAAATCGCCTGAAAGATACTTAATCCGGGCCGGTCCCCCGTCCCCTTCTGGAACGGCGGCGCGCTTCGTTTGTATTTGCCGATGGAGCGGCTTTTCATCGGCGCGGCCACGGCCCATAACCGGGCTTGGCCGGCCCCGTTTTTTGGAGTGAGCGTGAGCGCACCCTTCCGCTTTCCCCGTTTCTTCGTGACGACGCCCTCGCCATGCCCCTATCTCGTCGGCAAGACGGAGCGGAAGGTCTTCACCGAACTGTCGGGCGGCCATGCGGGCGAACTCAACGACGCGCTCGGCCGGATCGGCTTCCGCCGCAGCCAGAACGTCGCCTACCGCCCGTCCTGCATCGATTGCGCGGCCTGCATCTCGGTCCGGGTCGTCACCGGCGAGTTCCAGGCCAATGCCAGCCAGCGCCGCGTGATCCGCCGCAATTCCGATCTCGAAGTCACCGCCTGCAAGCCCTGGACGACCGACGAGCAATATCAGCTCCTCCGCCGCTATCTGAAGGCCCGCCACCCGGGCGGCGGCATGGTCGACATGGACGAAAGCGACTTTTCGGACATGGTGGAGCAAAGCCCGGTCAAGACCTTCGTGATCGAATATCGCGAGCCCTCGGTCGACGGCCGCCCGGGCCGCCTCGTCGGCGCCTGCCTCACCGACCAGCAGGCGGACGGCCTGTCGATGATCTACAGCTTCTTCGAGCCGGACGACGCCCGCCGCTCCGGCCTCGGCACCTACATCATCCTCGATCACATCATCCGCGCCGGCCGCGCGGGCCTCCCTTACGTCTATCTCGGCTATTGGGTCGAGCAGTCGCGCCGCATGGCCTACAAGGCGCGCTTCCGCCCGCTCGAAAAGCTCGGCCCGGGCGGCTGGCACCGCTTCGAACCGGAACAGCCCGAGCTCCCGCTGACCTGAGCGTCGAATCGCAGCGCTGGCGAGCCGGGCTTCGACAAGCTCAGCCCTGGCGGGGTGGGATAAACCGGGACGGGCGAGCGCTAAACACACCGCTAGCCGTGAGCCTGTCGAAGGGCGGGTCGCGGCGCCCAGTCGCCCGCGAGGCGAACCGGGCTTCGACAAGCTCAGCCCTGGCGGGGTGGGATAAACCGGACGGGTGGGCGCAAACACACCGCCAGCCCTGAGCCTGTCGAAGGGCGGGTCGCAGCGCCCAGTCGCCCGCGAGGCGAACCGGGCTTCGACAAGCTCAGCCCTGGCGGGGGTGGGATGAACCGCGATGGGCGGGCGCAAACAACCGCCAGCCCTGAGCCTGTCGAAGGGCGGGTTCCAGCGCGCAGACGCCCGCGAGGCGAACCGGGCTTCGACAAGCTCAGCCCTGGCGGGGTGGGATAAACCGGGACAGGCGGGCGCAAACAACCGCCAGCCCTGAGCCTGTCGAAGGGCGGGTTGCAGCGCACCGACCACTGCCCGCGGGATCTGGAGCAACCTCTCCACCCCAGCGGACTGGAGCAAACAACCGCCAGCCCTGAGCCTGTCGAAGGGCGGTTTGCAGCGCGCGGAGCGCTTTTCCGCAAGACCCGTCAATTTTGCGCGGCGCGCACGCGCTGCTAGTCGGCGAGGCATGACCAGGCTCGCTTTTCTCCTTTCCGCCCTCGCCCTCGCCTTCACTGCCGCACCGGCGGACGCGCAGACGCTGCCGCGCCGCGCCGGGCTCGGCGTGTCGCTCGGCCCCCTCGAGGGCGGAGCACCGGGCGTCTCGGTACGCGCCGTCCTCCCCGGCCAGACCGGCGAAGCGCTGGGGCTGCGCGAAGGCGACGTGATCCTGCGCGCCGGCGCGGCGCCGGTCGCGGCCGTTCCTGACGTCGTCGCTTATGCCGGGCGCCTCGCCACCGGCGCTCCGGTCGAGCTCACCGTCCGCCGCGCCGGGCGCGAGATGCGGCTTCGCGGCCGCGCCCGCGCCCGGCCGCTGGAAAGCTGGGACGGCGGCGCCCGCGTCGATTACGGCGCGGTTCCCTGGCGCGGCGGGCAGCTGCGCGACATCCTCGTCACCCCCGCCAACGCCACGGCCGATACGCCCGTCGTGTTCCTGATCCAGGGCTTCAGCTGCGCGTCGATCGATTCGATCCCCGCCGCCCATCCATACCGCGCCCTCGGCACCGAGCTCGTCCGCCAGGGCATCGCTTATTACCGCGTCGAGAAAGCCGGGCTGGGCGACAGCGCCGGAACGCCCTCATGCGCCGACATCGACTTCGCGGCCGAAATGGAGGGCTTTGCCGCCGCTTATCGCCACCTCGTCGAAACGCGCGGCATCTCCGCCGACCGCATCTTCATGTTCGGCCATTCCCTCGGCGGCTACCAGGCGCCTCTCCTGGCGGCCGAGCGCGCGCCGCGCGGCGTCGCCGTCTACGGGACCCTGGTGAAGAGCTGGGGCGATTATCACCGCGACCTCATGCAGTTCCAGCCCTTCACCCACGGCGGCGAAGACCCCGTCGCCGTGTCCGCCCGCAACGACAGCGACCGCGAACTTTTCCGCCGCTATTATTTTCTGCGCCAGTCCCCCTCGGCCATCGCCGCCGAAAGCCCGGACTCGGCCGCGCGGCTGCGCGAGATCCTGAACTGGGACGGCGGCGAGCGGGCGATGGGCCGGCACTGGAAGTTCATGCAGGACCTCGCCCATGTGCCGGTCATTCCCGCTTGGCGGGACACGCGCAGCAACGTCCTCGCCATGTACGGCGAAGCGGACTTCGCTGCGCTCTGGGACGAGGATCACCGCCTGATCGTCGACATGGTCAATCACTGGCGCCCCGGCACCGCACGCTTCCTTTCCTTCGCCCGCACCGGCCACGGCATGGAGCTGGAAGGCACGAAGGAGGAAATCCGCGCCAGGAACATCGCCGGCACCGAAGCGCCCCAGGCGCCGTTCAACGCGGAGGTCCCGAACGCGGTGGCGGCCTGGATCCGCGAGTCGATGGCGAGGCCGCCGGTCGGGACGCAGGCTCAGCCCAGCCCGGCGCCCGCGAGCTGAGCAACGCAATCGGACCTTGCCATCCGCCCGCGTTCCTGCTATGTTCTCTCAGCTCCGAGGAGCAGGCTCTTTGAACTCGACAGTGTCCGAACGGCACACGCTGAACGAACAACCGCCGTTAGCGTGAACATTGGGACCATTCGTTGCCCCGCCGGCTTCGCCGAAGCGTGACAAGCGTGACCTTCGTGTGACCTTCCGCGGCTTACCGAGGGCGCGCCCGCCCGTCGTTCCCGCGAAAGCATTACCTAGAAGACACCGAACCCTCCGCCAGGTTCGGCTAGGCGTCGGTGTAGCGATTCCTCCCCATCGCGAGATGGGGAGGGGGACCATGCGAAGCATGGTGGAGGGGTAGGAGTCGCTGGCGTTATCGGAGCAGAACGCGAAGCTCGGAGCCTTTTACCCCTCCACCACCCTTCGGGTGGTCCCCCTCCCCATGCTGGCGCATGGGGAGGAACTTTTACTCCGTCGTGCGGCCGTCGAAATGGTCGTTGTCGTGGTCGCGCTCGGCCTGGTCCTTGTCGCGGTGGACCGTGGCTTCCTTGTGCTCGGGCGGGCCGTAGAGCGTGTAGAGACGAAGCGGCGAGGAGCCGGTGTTGACGACATTGTGGCGCGCACCGGCGGGCACGATCACGGCGAAATCGTCTTCCACCTTGTTGACGTTGCCGTCGATGTGGATCTCGCCCTCGCCTTCCTCGATCCGGAAGAACTGGTCGATATCCTCATGCACCTCCTCGCCGATGTCGCAGCCCGGCGGAAGGGTCATGAGCACGAGCTGGAGGTTCTTGCCGGTGTAGACGACGCGGCGGAAATCCTCATTGGCGAGCGTCTCGCGCTCGATATTCTCGACATAGCCCTTCATTCGAAACTCCTTCAGCCACATGCATCGCCGCGAGCGGACCCTGCCCCCGACATAATCGGCGGGCGCGCCGGCGCGAAGCCCAGCCCATCCGCTTTTGCAATGTAATCCTCCCCGCACGGCTCCGGTTCCGGGCCGCACGCGGCAAGGGTCGAGCGCGTAGCCATGGCTACCGCACAAAGGTGGTAAGGAGCGGGAACATAAATCAAGTCGGGGCGTCTCACCGGCGTCTGGAGAGTATGCGTGGCGCCCCGGCTTCCCCTTCGCCGGGGCGTTCGCGTTTGCAGGCGATATGGCCGCCGAGACTTGAGGCCGGCGTCTCGGCGCGCTAGCGGGCAGCTCTCGCCATGATCCCGATCCTTGCCCTGCTGCAGGCCGCCGCGCCCGCTCCCGCCGCCGCCCTTCCGCCCGACGCCCGCGCCGTGCTCCAGGCGGCGATCGACAGCGGCGACGCCGCGTCCGTCGAGACCGTCGCCCGCTTCGTCGGTCAGGCCCATCCGGGCGCCGCATCCGAAATCGCATCGGTGCGCGCGGCGTTCCAGACCGCGCATGCGGCCCGCGCGGCCGAAGCCGAGCGGACCCGCCGTGCCCAGCTCGCCCAGTCCGGTCCGGCCGAGAATTGGGACGGCAGCTTCGAAGTCGGCGGCTCGCGCTCCACCGGCACGTCGAGCAGCCTCGGTCTGTTCGGCGCGGTGAGCGGCACGCGCACCGGCCTCGACTGGACGCACCGGGTGAGCGCCCGTGCCGAGGTCCAGGAAACCAACGGCGCGCGCACCGCCGAGCGCCTGTCGGCGAGCTGGCAGCCGCGCCGCACCTTCGGCACGCATCTCTACGGCTTCGGCCTCGCCGAATATGAGCGCGACCCTTTTCTCGGGATCAGCGGGCGCGCCACGGCGGGCCTCGGCGCCGGCTACACCTTCGCCGCCGGCGAGGCGCTCAGGCTGGAGGTCGAGGGCGGCCCGTCCTTCCGCCGCACCGATCCGCGGGAGGGCACGATCGTGTCGACGATCGGCGGCCGCGCCTCGCTGGACGCGACGTGGCGGATCAGCCCGTCGCTGGAGCTGAAGCAGAACGGCTCTCTGGTCTTCGACGAGGAGAACGGCACCGGCCGCGCCACGACGGCCCTGGACGCGGCCTTGTTCGGGCCGCTGCGGATGCGCCTGTCCTACGAGCTGCGCTACGAGCGCGACGTCGCGCGGGACCTCGGCACGCTCGACACGACCAGCCGCGCGACCCTCGTCTACGGCTTTTAAGAAAAACCTGGCGCCGCGGGCTCCATTCGCCCGCTCCGCCGTTTGAAAGGACATATCATGGACATCACCAAGATCAGCACCGGTCCCGCGCCGCCCTGGGACGTCAACGTCGTCATCGAAATCCCCAAGGGCTCGACCGACCCCGTCAAATACGAGATCGACAAGGAATCGGGCGCGCTGTTCGTCGACCGCTTCCTGCACACGGCGATGTTCTATCCCGCCAATTACGGCTTCATCCCCGCCACCCTGTCGGCCGACGGCGATCCGATCGACGTGCTGGTGATCAGCCGCTCGCCCGTGGTCCCGGGCGCGGTGATCCGCTCCCGCCCGATCGGCGCGCTGGTGCTGGAGGACGAAGCGGGCGGCGACGAGAAGATCATCGCGGTGCCCGTCGAGGCCCTCCACCCCTTCTATTCCGACGTGCGCAGCCACGAGGATCTGCCCAAGATCATGCGCGAGCAGATCGCCCACTTCTTCCAGCATTATAAGGATCTGGAGCACGGCAAGTGGGTCAAGATCTCCGAGTGGATCGGCCCCGAGGACGCCGCCCGGCTGATCGAGGAGGCGATCGAGCGCGCCAAGGGCGAAAAGGCGGGCGCGTGAGCGCGCGCAACGTCCTCGTCACCGGCACCAGCCGCGGCATCGGCCGCTCGATCTTTGAAGCCTTTGCCGGCCACCGGATCGTCGGCCACTCGACAAGGGGCAGCCCCGACGAAGTCGCGGCCGACCTCGATCTGCCCGGCGCCGCCGCGCGGATCTGGGCCGAGGCGCTCGAACGGCTGGACGGGCGTATCGACGTGCTCGTCAACAATGCCGGCGTCTTCGAAGCCGCGCCGATCGATGCTGCGGCCGAGGATTGGGCCGCGATGTGGGAACGCACGATGCGGATCAACCTCACCGCGTCGGCCGAGCTCTGCCGCCTTGCCGTGCTCCACTTCCGGAAACGGGGAGAAGGGGGTCGCATCGTCAACGTCTCGAGCCGCGCCGCGTATCGCGGCGACTCGCCGGAACATTGGCATTATGCCGCCTCCAAGGCCGGCATGATCGGCATGACCAAGTCGATCGCCCGCGCTTACGCGGCCGAGGGCATCTACGCCTTCGCCGTCTGCCCGGGCTTCACCGTCACCGGCATGGTCGACGATTATCTCGCGAGCCGCGGCGGCGGCGCCTTTTTGAAGGACATTCCGCTCGGCCGGCCCGCCGATCCGGGAGAAGTCGCCGAGATCGTGCGCTGGCTCTCGCTCGACGCGCCCGCCTCGTCCACGGGCGCGGTGATCGACGTCAACGGAGCGAGCTATGTCCGTTAGAAGCTGGAAGCTCACCCTCCCCTGCACCAAAGAGGAGGCGGAGCGCATGGCCGGCGACGTGCCCGAGCTCGACCCCTTCGATCCGCCGCCCGTGCTGATGACCAGCGAGCCGGATCCGAACCGTCCCGACGAATGGCGTCTCGAAACCTTTTTCGAAGGCGAACCGGAGCCTGAGGCGGTCGCCGCCGTGCGCGGCCTCGTGCCCAGCGCCGCCGCCATCGATCCGGAGATCGAGCCGATCGAGGACGAGGACTGGCTGCGTCTCAGCCAGCGCGAGCTCGAGCCGATCCTGGCCGGCCGCTTCTGCGTCCACACCAGCGCGCATCGCGCCGACGTGCCCGCCGGTGCGGTCGCGATCGAGATCGACGCCGGCCGCGCCTTCGGCACCGGCCATCACGAAACCACCACCGGCTGCCTGATGGCGCTGGACCGGCTGAAGGAGGAGGGCGTCGCCGCCGCCAATGTCGCCGACGTCGGCACCGGAACCGGCTTGCTCGCCTTTGCCGCGCGCCACCTTTGGCCCGATGCGGCGGTGGTCGCCTCCGACATCGATCCGGTCTCGATCGAGGTCGCCGAGGTCAATGCGCGGGTGAACGGCGTCCCGCTTGGCACCGGCCCAGGCGAAGTCGAGCTGGTCGTCGCGCCCGGCGTCGATCACGCGCGCCTCCTCGCCCGCGCGCCCTACGACCTCGTCACCGCGAACATCCTCGCCGGCCCGCTGATCGAGCTCGCTCCCGCTTTGGCCGGGACGATCGCCCCCGGCGGCCGCCTGATCCTCGCCGGCCTCCTCACCAGCCAGGCCGAGAACGTGTCCGCCGCCTACCGAGCGCAGGGCATGACCAGCGCCTTCACCGTCGAACGCGGCGACTGGCCGATCCTGGTGCTGAAGAAGGGCTGAGCGCCGTCAGCGCCGGCGTTGGTCGCTGACCGCGCCGAAATTCTGCCGAACGATCACCGGCTCCCGGCACCCGTCCACTTCCCGCATCACCGTGAGCTGCAGGTCTCCGGGCGGAAGCTCGCCGAGGCGCCGCGGCCGCGACGTGGCGGCAGGGCCGGTCGCATCGCGGCGGAGGTCGCGCAGGCACGTGCCGGTGCCGAGCGAGGCCGGCGAGGCCACGGGCGCGCGCGCCGGAGCGGTCGTTTGGGCGGCGGAGGAAGCGGCCGGCAGAAGGGCCGCGAGCATGAACGGGGCGAGACGCATCGCACTCTCCTTTCGCGCTCGCCCTTATAGCAGGAGGCGCGGCGCGTTTCACGCCCCCGCTTCGGCGACGATCTCCAGCCAGCGCGCTTCGTCGATCGTCTCGATGCCGAGCTCCGCCGCTTTCTTGAGCTTCGATCCCGCCCCGGGACCGGCGATCAGCAGGTCCGTCTTGGCGGACACCGATCCCGACACCTTGGCGCCGAGCTTCTCCGCCTGCGCTTTCGCCTCGTCCCGCGAAACCGCTTCCAGGCTGCCCGTGAAGACGAGGGTCTTGCCCGACACCGGCGACTCTTTGGTCTCCACCACGAACGGCGGGGGCGAGACCTCGCTCATGAGATCGTCGACCACTTCGAGATTGTGCGGCTCGGCGAAGAAGTCCGCCACCGCCTGGGCGACGACGGGGCCGATGCCTTCGATGCAGACCAATTCCTGAAGCGCCTCCGGCTCCGAGGCCGCCCGCGCCGCGGTGGCACGCAGGGCCGCCATCGTGCCGAACGCCCTGGCGAGGTCGCGCGCCGTCACCTGCCCGACATGGCGGATGCCCAGACCGTAAAGGAGGCGGTCGAGCGGGGGCCTGCGCTTGGCCTCGATCGAGTCGAGGAGGTTACGGATCGACGTTCCGCCCCAGCCCTCGCGCACCGCGAGCTGTTCGATCTTGCCGTGAAGACGGAAGATGTCGGCCGGCGACTGGACGAGCCCATCCTCGAAGAAGGCGACGATGCTCTTCTCCCCGAGGCCGCCTATGTCCAGCGCGGCGCGCGAAACGAAGTGGCGGAGGCGCTCGACCCTCTGCGCCGGGCAGATCAGGCCGCCCGTGCAGCGGCGCACGACCTCGTCGTCCTCCCGCTCGGCATGCGAGCCGCACCGCGGGCAGGTCGCGGGGAAAGCGTAGGGCTCCCGCTCCTCCTCGGCCGTAAGGTTGCCGACGATCTGCGGAATGACGTCGCCGGCCCGCTGGACGACGACGCGGTCGCCAGGGCGAACGCCGAGCCGGGCGATCTCGTCCTCGTTGTGAAGCGTCGCGTTCGTGACGACCACGCCGCCGACGGTCACGGGCTCCAGCCGCGCCACCGGCGTCAGCGCCCCCGTCCGCCCGACCTGGATGTCGATCGCACGGAGCATCGTCTGCGCCTGCTCCGCGGGGAATTTGTGCGCGAGCGCCCAGCGCGGCGCCTTGGCGACCTGGCCGAGGCGGCGCTGCCAGTCGAGCCGATCGACCTTGTAGACGACGCCGTCGATGTCGAAGCCGAGATCGGCCCGCGCCGCCTCGATGCCGCGATAATGGTCGAGCAGCGCTTCGATGTCGGTGAAGCGGGCGAGGCGCTCGGCGATCGGGAGGCCCCAGTCGCGGATCGCGTGCATCACGCCGAGCTGGGTATCGGCCGGCAACTCCGACACCTCGCCCCAGCCATGGGCGTAGAAGCGCAGCGGCCGTGCGGCCGTTACCGAAGCGTCCTTCTGGCGGAGCGACCCCGCGGCAGCGTTGCGCGGATTGGCGAAGATCTTGCCTCCGCTCTCCGCCTGGCCGGCGTTGAGGGCGGTAAAGTCCTCCTTCGACATGTAGACCTCGCCGCGTATCTCGAACACGGCTGGAGCCGTGCCGTGCAGGCGCTGCGGAATGTCGGCGATGGTGCGGACGTTGTCGGTCACGACTTCGCCCGTCGTTCCGTCTCCGCGCGTTGCGGCGAGGACGAGCCGGCCCCGCTCGTAGCGCAGCGAACAGGAAAGGCCGTCGATCTTGGGTTCGGCGGTGAGCGCGACCTCCTCCTCCGGCGGGAGGCTGAGGAAGCGGCGCACGCGGGCGACGAACTCCTCGACATCCTCGCGCGCGAAGGCGTTTTCGAGGCTGAGCATCGGCAGCGCATGCGCAACCTTGGAAAGATGCGCCGCCGGCGCCGCACCGACCAGCCGCGACGGACTGTCTTCGCGCACCAGATCGGGAAACTGCGCCTCCAGCGCCGCATTGCGCCGCACCAGCGCATCATATTCGGCGTCCGATATCTCGGGCGCGTCTTCCGAATGGTAGAGCCGGTTGTGGCGCGCGATTTCCCGGGCCAGCCGCTCCAGCTCCGCTGCGGCCTCCGCCTCGCTCATGCCGCCTCCAGCAGCCTCGTCGCCTGGGCGCGGGCTTCGTCGGTGACCTGGGCGCCGGACAGCATGCGCGCAATCTCCTCGCGGCGGCGGGTGTCGTCGAGGGGCTGGACGCTGGTGCGGGTGACGAGGCCTTCGTGGCTTTTTTCGATCAGGAGGTGGCGGCGGCCGCGGGCGGCGACCTGCGGGCTGTGGGTAACGACGAGGACCTGGCTGCGCTGGGCGAGGCGGTGGAGCCGTTCGCCGATCGCGCTCGCCACCGCGCCGCCGACGCCGCGGTCGATCTCGTCGAAGATGAGCGTGGCCGCGCCGCCCTGCTCTGCAAGCGCGACCTTGAGCGCGAGCACGAACCGGGAAAGCTCGCCACCGCTGGCGATCTTGATCAGGGCACCGAACGGCGCGCCCGGATTGGTCGACACTTCGAACTCGACCCGGTCGCGCCCTGAGGCCGACGGCTCGGCATCGGAGAAAGCGGTGCGGAATCGGGCCGCGTCGAGCTTCAGCGGAGCGAGCTCGGCGGCAACCGCCTGGTCGAGCTTCGCGCCCGCCGCGCGTCGCTCGGCGGCAACCCTGTCGGCAGCCTCGTCATAGGCGACGCGGGCAGCGGCGAGGCGGCGCTCGAGCAGGCCTATCCGCTCGCCACCCGCTTCCAGCGCTGCGAGCCGAACTTCGAGCTCCTCCTGATGCGCTGCAAGCGAGTCCGCTTCGACGCGGTGCTTTCTGGCCATGGCGCGAATTTCGAACAAACGGGTTTCGGTGTCCTCCAGCCGCGCCGGATCGAAATCGAGCGCCTCCCGGGCCCGCTCCAGCTTGTCCTCCGCTTCGCCCGCTTCCACCAAAGCGCGGTCGAGCGCAGCCAGCGCATCTGCGAGGAGCGGATGTTCGGACGCGATGCGGTCGAGCCGCCGCGCCGCCTGGCGCAGCGCCGCGAGTCCGCCGTCGGATCCCTGGAGAAGCTGGTCGAGCGCTTCCAACTCGCCGCCCAGCCGCGCGCCCGCCTGCATGGAGGCACGGGCGGAGGCCAGGCTTTCTTCCTCGCCGGCGAGCGGCTTCAATTGGCGCAGCTGCTCGACGCTGTGCGAAAGCCACTCCCGGTCGCGCTCGGCGGCCTCGGCCGAACCCCGCGCTTCCTCCAGTTTTTCGGCGATCCCGCGCATGTCTTCCCATGCCGCCGCCACGGCCGAGGTGTCGATGCGGCCGTAAGCGTCGAGCAGCGCGCGGTGCCCGCGCGGGTTGAGCAAAGTCCGCTCGTCATGCTGCCCATGGATTTCGACCAAGGTCGCGCCGAGTTCCCGCAGCAAAGTGGCGGAGACCGGCTGATCGTTCACCGCGGCGCGGCTGCCGCCGTCGGCCCGCACCAGGCGGCGCACGAGGATCGGCTCGCCCGCGTCGGCTTCCAGCCCGCTGTTCGCGATAAGGGCATGTGCCGGATGGTCCGGCGGAACGTCGAAGCTCACCGTCACCACCGCCTGCGCCTGGCCGGCGCGAACCAGCCCGGTGTCGGCCCGCGCGCCGAGCGCGAGCCCGAGCGCATCGAGCAGGATCGACTTGCCGGCACCCGTTTCGCCGGTGAGCACGCCAAGGCCGGGGCCGAAATCGAGATCGAGCGTCTCGATGATGACCAGGTCGCGGATCGAAAGGCCGGTCAGCATGGGTCACGCGCGGGCTGCATCGCCGCCCGTCTTAGGGGATGTTGCGGCTCCCCGGAAACCCTTCTCAGCGCGATTGCGGCGTCGGAGTCGCACCCGGCGTGTCGGTGGTCGTCTCACCGGGTGTTTCGGCCGGAGTCTGGGAGGGCGACTGGGCCTCCGTCTCGCTTGCGGGAGTGGACGCGGCAGGCGTTTCGGTCACCGGCGTCTGGGCGCCGCGAGAGATGCGGCGCTGGTCGCGCGCCTCCTGCCGTTCGCGTGCCGCCGCGACCCGCGCGGCTCGTTCCGGGCGTGGCTGGAAGCCCTGCACCAGATTGTAGGCGCGCTGATACCATTGCGTGTTCGCGAAATTGGTGCCGAGCACGGCCGCCGAGCGGCGCGCCTCTTCCGGCAGGCCGAGCGCAAGATAGCTTTCGGTGAGGCGCATCAGGGCTTCGGGGACGTGGCTGGTCTGCTGGTAATCGTCGATCACCTGGCGGAAGCGGATGACCGAAGCGAGCCACTGGCGCCGATCCTGGTAGAAGCGGCCGACTTCCATTTCATGGCCGGCGAGGTGGTCGCGCACCAGGTCCATCTTGAGGCGCGCATCGGCGGCATAGCGGCTTTGCGGATAGCGGCGGATGACCTCGTTCAGCGCGTCCATCGCCTGCCGGGTGGTCGCCTGGTCGCGGGTCACATCGCGGATTTGCTCGTAATAATTGAGCGAAATCAGATAGAGCGCGTAAGGCGCGTCGCGATTGCCGGGATGGATCGAGAGAAAGCGCCGCGCGCTGTCGACCGACTTGGTGTGGTCCTTCGCCGCATAATAGCTGAACGCGCTCATCAGCTGCGCGCGGCGGGCCCAGACGGAATAAGGATGCTGGCGCTCCACCTCATCGAAGAGGGCGGCGGCCTGGACGTAAAGGCCGCGGTCGAGCCGGTCGCGCGCCGCATTATAGAGCGTGTTCACGTCCCGCGCCACGTAGCGCGTGTCGGCCCGGGTCTGCCCGGAGCCACCGCTTGCGCAACCGGCCAGCGGGGCGAGTGAGGCGACGGCCGCGAGCGCGGCGACGATACGGAAATTCTTGTGCATTGCGGCTTCTTAGCGGAGGGTTTGGCCAAGGCCAAGCGGCCTTGCGCCTTGGAGCGCAGCTTCGATGAACGCCAGTTTAACCCGCCGTTCGTCGGTTGGTGCTAGATGCCGGGCGATGCTCCGGATTCTCACCCTTTCCACCCTCTTCCCGAACCGCGCCGAGCCGACGCTCGGCGGCTTCGTGGAGCGCCAGACGCTCGGCCTCGCCGCGCGGCTCGGCGTCGCCGTGGAAGTGGTGGCGCCCGTTGGCCTGCCGCTGTGGCCGCTGTCGCGCCACGCCCATTATGCGGCGCGCGCAAAGCTCCCGTCGGAGGAGATATGGAAGGGCCTGCGCGTCTACCGGCCACGCTACACGGTCTGGCCGAAGCTCGAGCGGCGCACGCCCGGCGCGATGGCGGAAGCGCTTCTTCCCTGCCTGCGCCGCATCCGGGAGCGTTTTGCCTTCGACATCATCGACGCAGAATTCTTCTGGCCCGACGGCCCCGCCGCTGCGGCGCTAGCCGAAGCTCTCGGCACCCCCTTCTCGATCAAAGCCCGCGGGTCGGACATCAATTACTGGGGCCGGCGGCCGGACACGCTGGAGCAAATCCTCAGTGCGGCTCGGGCGGCGGACGGCCTGCTCGCGGTGAGCGCAGCGCTTAAGCAGTCAATGTCTGATCTCGGCCTTCCGGGCGAAAAGGTCGGTGTCCATTATACCGGCGTCGACCTGGAGCAATTCCGTCCGCTCGACCGGGCCAAAGCGAAGAAGGATCTCGGCGTGGAAGGCCCCCTGATCGTCACCGCCGGCGCGCTCATCCCGGGCAAAGGCCAGGCGCTCGCCATCGAAGCCTTGGCCGACGTGCCGGGCGCGACGCTCGTGCTGGTGGGCGACGGTCCGGACAAGGCCCGTCTCAAGGCACTGGCGGCGCCGCTCGGCGGCCGCGTCCGCTTCGCCGGACGCCGCCCTCACCAGGATCTTCCCTTCTATTTGGGCGCTGCGGACGTGACGCTGCTCCCTTCCGCCTCGGAAGGCCTCGCCAATGTCTGGGTGGAGTCGCTAGCCTGCGGGACGCCCGTCGTGACAAGCGACGTCGGCGGTGCGCGCGAGACGATCGACCGCCCGGAGGCGGGCCGCATGGTAGCGCGGGACCCGACGGCGATCGCGGCGGCGCTGAAGGCGATCTTGGCCGACCCGCCGGACCAGTCGGCGGTTCGCCGCGCGGCCGCGGACAGATTCAGCTGGGAGAAGAATGCCGCGGAGCTGGAGGCCCATCTCGCCGGCGTCGCGCGGTGCCGGGCTGCGGCGGCCGCTTAGAAGAAGCGACGAGCGCGAGTTAGAGCGGCATAAGGGCGGCGGCGATCCAGCGCTCCTCGCCGCGCAGCATGCCCCAGGTGCGCGCGGCGGCGCGGCTGTCCATCGCTTCGACGCCGATGCCGCGCCCTTCAAGCGCCTTGATCAAGGCGCGCGGCGGAAAGGCCATGGCCGGACCGGTGCCGAGGATCAGGAATTCCGGCTGCGGGTCCAACGCCAGGAGATCGGCCAGGTGATCGAGGCTGAGCGCCTCGATTGCCGGCGGCGTCCATTCGCGCGCGAATTCCGGGGTCAGCAGGAGCGCGCGGTAGACCCCGCCGTCCACCGCGAAGCCGCCGCCGATGAAGCCCCGGACGACCGGGCCGGTGGCGGCGGGATCGCGTTCAAACCTTGGCACCGAAATTCTCGTTGCGCGGCCCTTCCGCCGCGCGGACCTTGGGATCGCTCGGCAGGAAGCTGCCGGTGGTGACGCCCAGCGCGACGAGCACCGGCGACGACACGTAGATGGACGAATAAGTGCCGACGAAGATGCCGAAGAAGATCGCGATTGTCAGGCCGATGATCACGTCCGGACCGAGCAGCAGCAAGGCCAGCAGCGCCATCAGGATCGACAAGGAGGTCACCATCGTCCGCGACAGCGTCTCGTTCAGCGAAAGGTTGAGGAGCGGGACGATCTCCATCTTGCGAAACTTGCGCAGATTCTCGCGAATCCGATCGTAGATCACGACCGTGTCGTTGAGGCTGTAGCCAACGATGGTCAAAATGGCCGCGATGACGTTCAGGTTGAACTCGATCTGGGTCAGCGAGAACAGGCCCATGGTCATCCACACGTCGTGAAAGAGCGTGACGAGGGCGCCGACTCCGAACTGCCATTCGAACCGTATCCAGATGTAGATGGCGATGCCGAGCATGGCGAGCCCCACGGCGAGCGATCCGGATCGGAACAGCTCGCTCGACACCTTGCCTGAAACCGTCTGCACGGCGTCGAAGCGGGCGCCGGGATAACGCTGCGTGATGTCGGCGCGGAGCCGGGTCGCGGCCTGGTTCGCGCCCGCCTCGCCGCCCTCGGGCAGCGGTGTGCGGATTTCGTAAACCGTGTTGCCGCCGCGCTGCTGGATGGTCGCACCTTCGACGACCTGCTCGACATGGTTGCGCAGCTCGTCCAGCGCAGGCGGCTGGGCGAAGGTGACCCGCACCGACTGGCCGCCGACGAAATCGACGCCGAGGTTCAGGCCGCGGGTGAAGACCAGCGCCATGGCGGCGAGCGTGAGCAGAGTGGACAGAACCAGCGCGACGTTGCGCCAGCGCATGAAATCGATGTTGGTGTTGTCCGGGACGAGCTTCAGGAGGCGCATGCCAAATTCCTAGATGTGCAGCTCTTTGGGCCGCGCGCGGCGGACCCAGAGCGCGACCAGCAGCCGCGTGATGTTGACCGCCGTGAACACGGAGGTGACGATGCCGATCATGAGCACCACGGCGAAGCCGCGGATCGGACCGGTGCCGAAGTAGAACATCAAAACGGCGGCGATCACGTTGGTGATGTTCGCGTCGAAGATGGCGGTGGAGGCTTCGCGGTAACCCGATTCGATCGCGTCGAGGATCTTGCGGCCCCGCCTTTGCTCCTCGCGGATGCGCTCGTTGATGAGCACGTTCGCGTCCACCGCCGCGCCGATGGTGAGCACGAACCCGGCGATCCCCGGCAGCGTGAGCGCGGCCTTGAAGAAGCCCATGATGGCGAGGATCATGGTCGCGTTCAGGATCAGGCCGATGACCGCGTAGACGCCGAAGCGTCCGTAGGTGATCAGCATGAAGATCATCACGGCAAGGGTCGCGACGACGCTTGCGACGACACCCCAATAGATGGAGTCCGCCCCGAGTTCGGCGCCGACCGTGCTTTCCTGGACGATGGTGAGCTCGACCGGGAGCCGGCCCGAGCGCAGCGACACGGCGAGCTCGTTCGCGGTCTCGACGGTGAAGCCGCCGCCGGAAATGGACGCCGTGCCGCCGAGGATCGGCTGGCGAATGCTCGGGTAGGAAATGACGATGTTGTCGAGAATGATCGCAAAGGACTTGCCGACATTCTCGCGAGTCACGCGGGCGAAGCGCTGGCTCCCCGTCTGGTCGAAGGAGAGCGAAACATTGGGGCTGTTATCCTGTTGATCGAAGCCCTGCTGGGCGTTGGTGATCATGTCGCCGGTGATGATCGCGCGCCGGTGCACGGCGATGCGTCCGCCTTCCGCCGTGGGCAGGATCTGCCGCCCGACAGGCGCGCGGCCGGTTTGCAGCACTTCGGGGCCGACGGTTTCGTCGACCATCTTGAATTCGAGGCGGGCGGTGCGGCCGATCAGGCGCTGCAGCGCGGCCGGGTCCTGCAGGCCCGGCACCTGGACGACGATCCGGTTCTCGCCCTGGCGCAAAATGGTCGGTTCGACGGTGCCGAGCGCGTTGATGCGCCGGTCGATGACGGCGCGGGCATTGTCCATCGCCTGATCTATCGCCTGGCTAAGGCCGGCGGAGGTCGGGCGAATGGTGATCCGCTGCCCGTCCACCGAAAGGTCCCACTCTTGCGTCCCGCCAAAGGCGCTCGGCTGCACGAGCTCGCGCACGCGGCGGGTCACGTCGGCCGTTTGAGCGGGATTGGAGATCAGGAAGGTAAGCTGATTGTTCGCGGTCGAGACCTGGTCGATGCCGAGATTGGCGCGGCGGAACTCCGTCCGTATCGTGTCTTCCATGGCCTCGACCCGCTGCCGGGCGACGTCGCCCGTCTGGGCTTCCAGCAGAAGCTCCGAACCGCCGGCGAGATCGAGGCCGAAATTGATGTGGTTCTCCCGCAACGGGCCGAGCCACGCGGCCTGCTGCGGCGAAAGAACGCTGGGCAGTGCGGCCAGGATCGCGAACAGGCAAAGGAGCCCGATGCTCCAAACCTTCCAGCGGGGGAAGTTCAGCATGTCAGTCGTTCGCCGGCTTCTGGCCGTGCGGCCGAACGTCGGACAGCATCGTCTTCACGACCCGGACCCGCACGTTCGCGGCGACTTCGAGCTCGACCTCGTTTTCGTCGACCTTGGTGACGCGCCCGATCAGGCCGCCGTTGGTCACCGCGGTGTCGCGGATCTTGACCGCGCCGACCATTTCCTGATGCGCCTTCAGCCGGCGCTGCTGCGGGCGAATGAGCAAGAAGTAGAAGATGACGAAGATGAAGACCAGGGGCGCGAGGCCGAGCAGGCCGCCCATGGAGCCGCCCCCCGCGCCGGAGGATTGAGCAAAAGCTGCAGTTTCGAACATTCTATCTACCTGTCAGGGAGGGGCGGCGAGGCTCGCCCCGAAGCGGGCGCTCGACTATCATGGGTAGGGCCGGTTGCCAAGGCAAGGCGCCGGGGCGCCGGAAGGAGCAAAGGGATGATCATCGTTGCGGGAGAGGTACGGTTCGCAGCCGGGGAGATCGAGCGGCTGATGCCGCTGATGCAAGCTGCCATCGAAGGCGCGCGGGCCGAGGAGGGCTGCCTCAGCTATTGCTACGGCCGCGACGCGCTCGATCCGGACCTGCTCGTCATTTCGGAGCGCTGGCGGGACGAAGCGAGCCTCGACGCGCATATGAAGCAGCCCCATCTCCTCCAGTTCATCGGCGCGGTGCGCGAGGCCAGGGTGGAGGCGATGAGCGTGCGCATGTATCCCGCGGGCCAAGCCAAGACGCTGCTCGGCGCGTAAGCGCGAGGCGAGGCAAGCGCTTGCCTTGGCGGGCGCCGCCGCCTAGATGGGCCGCTCGGTCGGAGCGTAGCGCAGCCTGGTAGCGCATCACACTGGGGGTGTGGGGGTCGCAGGTTCGAATCCTGTCGCTCCGACCATTTTCCTTCGAACCGCGTCACCCTCAGGACCAGCGGTAAGATGCTGCGCGATCGGCTACCGACGCGCAGCAGCACTCGAGTCCCGAACCCCGCGATACTCCACGCCTGAGCGCCACGTCGGCCAGCGGCGGCTGTTGGCGAGTTCCCGGCCGAGGCGCCAGGCGGCCGTGCCTTCCTGCACCGCGCCGGCCATGTCCCACGCCGGATCGAACTCGTCGCTCGTATGGTGATAGCGGCTTGCATTGTAGTCCGCGGCGAGCGCTTCGCCGCGCGCCCGCCCGCCGGCGACGAGATCGCGCCCGGCGCGGAAATAGACGGCCGGCACGCCGCGTCTGGCAAAGGCGAAGTGATCCGATCGGAAATACCAGCCTGCTTCCGGATTGGTCTCGGGATCGACTCGCAGCCCGTCCACCCGCGCAATGCGGACGAGATCGTCCTCCAACTCGGTGCGGCCGCCGCCGATCAAATCGAGATTGCGCGCCGCGCCCATCGCCACGTGAGGATCGAGGTTGAACACGGCCGCGGTGGTTTCCAGCGGATGGAGCGGGTTCGCGGCATAATATTCGGCGCCGAGCAGGCCCTTCTCCTCCGCCGTCCAGAAGGCGAACAGGATCGAGCGCTGCGTGCGCGGCCCGCGGGCAAAGGCGCGGGCGATGTCGAGCAAAGTCGCGGTGCCGACCGCATTGTCGATGGCGCCGTTGCGGATCCGGTCGCCGCGGGCGTCCGCAGGGCCGATGCCGTTCGCGTCCCAATGCGCGCCGTAGAGGATCGTCTCGTTCGGGCGCGCCGTGCCGGGAAGGCGGGCGACGACGTTGCGGCTGGTGACTCGCTCGGTCTCCGTTGAGAAGCGTGCGCTCAGCGCCGCGCCGCCCAGAGGAATGGCGCGGAAGCCGGGCTCGCGCGCCTGCCGCTTCAGGGCTTCGAAATCCAAACCGGCGCGGCGGAAGAGATCGACGGCGCGGTCGCGGTGCAGCCAGCCGCGCAGGCCGAAGGAAGTGCCGGAGGCGGCGCCCGGCGCGGGGGCGAGGCCGAAGCCTGGCGCTGGATCGGAATTGGCGACCTGCGACCAGGGGTAGCTGGCCGGTGCGTCCTCGTGGACGACGAGCACGGCGATTGCGCCCTGGCGCTGCGCTTCCTCCACCTTGGCGCCGAAGCGGCCGGGATAGGTCATGGCGCGGCCGCCGAAGCGGCCAGGCGCTTCCGCTTCGAAATCGGGATCGTTGGCAAGGACCACGGCGACCTTGCCGCGCATGTCCACGCCTTGGTAATCGTTCCAGCCGAGCTGCGGCGCGTTGACCCCGTAGCCGGCGAAGACCAGCGGCGCGTCGGCGAAGCCGGTGGCGCCGACGATGCGCGAGGCGGCGGTGACGTCGCGGCCGACGGCGAGCGGCACCGTCTCGCTGCCGATGCGGTAGGCGATCTCCACCGGGCCGGTGCGATCGTAACGGAGGAGTTGGACGTCCTGATACCAGCTCCCGTTCGCGCCGCCGGGCTGCAGGCCGGCCGAGCTCAAGGCGTTGACGAGATATTCCAGCGTCGGCCGCTCCCCCGCCTGGGCGGGGCCGCGGCCGGCGAAAGCATCGCTGGAAAGGATGCGCACGTCTTCCAGAATGCGGGCGGCGCTGAGCGGAGCGGCTTCGCTCGGCGGCGCGAGGTTGGTTGTGCAGCCAGCGACAAGCAATGCGGCGAGGAGAAGGGCGGGGGCTTTCATCGGGCGCGTCTTTCGAGAGGAGGTTC
>DASVQT010000033.1:0-49238 GCA_036388975.1 Allosphingosinicella sp.
GTCCGACTTGGTGGTGATCATCAGCGGGTGGCGCGTTTCGGCGAGCACGTCCAAGATCTCGCGCATGATCCGCCACTTGCCCTCGATCGGCTGATAGGGGTCCGTGTTGGTGCCCATCGCCATCGGTGCCGGAACGTAACCCGCGCGGCCTAGCTCGGCGCGCAGGAGCTGCGCCGCATTGGGCTTGGCGAACAGCTTCGACTCGAAATCGAGACCGGGCGACAGATCGTGAAACGCGTGGGTCGGCCGGGCGAAGCAATAGATGCAGCCATGCTCGCAGCCACGATACGGGTTGATCGACCGGTCGAAGCTCACATCCGGGGAATTGTTCTTCGCGATGATCGTCTTCGGCTTCTCGATCGTGACGGTGGTGCGCAGCGGCGGCGTGCCGTCGTCGATCGTCTCGCGCGCGTCCAGCCAGTCTCCGTCCGCCTCGCGAGTCGCAAGTCCGAAGCGGGTCGGCACCTTGTTCTCGGGCGCGCCGCGGCCATGGCGAACGTCGGGTCTCATGCATTTGCATGTGCCACAGCTGCAAGAACAGAGCAAGAACGCTGTTCCTCCCTGCCGGGTAGCCGGTGGGGAGGGGGACCACCCGAAGGGTGGCGGAGGGGTAGAAGACGCAGGAGTCGGCGCTTCAAGCGCGTAACGGCGAGGCCTGCGCCCTTTACCCCTCCACCATGCTTCGCCCTTCGACGCCGCCTGCGGCGTCGCTCAGGACAGGCATGGTCCCCCTCCCCATCTGCGATGGGGTGGAACTAGCGCGAACCCATGGCGCTCTGACGCGGCTGGGGCTGGAGGCGGACGGCGTTGGGGCCGCTCATCCCGGGAAAGCGCGGCCAAAGTCCCTGGACCAGCGCCGCACGGCTCGCGCCCGCGCGTCCGATCCGCTGCTCGTAGACCCAGTAATTGCGCAGCACGATCGGCACGTAGCCGCGCGTCTCCCAGTACGGAATCGACTCGATGAACAGCAGCGGGTCGCCCTGATCGAGCCCGCGCGCCGTCCACTGCGGAATTGGACCCGGGCCTGCATTGTAGGCGGCAACGACGCGCGGCAGGAGGCCGCCGGTGCCGGGCAGGTCGCGCAGATATTCGAGATAGGATTGGCCGAACTCGATGTTGGTGTTCGGTTCGGTGAGCTCGATGCCGGCCGCGCTTTCGCCGCGCCAGCGCGCAATGTCGCCGGCCGTCCCGGGGCGGACCTGCATCAGGCCGCGGGCGCCGGCGGGGCTCACCGCATCGGGGCGGAAGTTCGACTCCTGGAGAGCATGGGCGAAGGCGAGGCCGCGGTCGACTCGCCAGCCGCGCGGCGGCGCCCAGCCGGGAAGCGGATAGCGGGCGAGGGGATCGACGGTGACGCCGCGGGGCGCGTTGTGCGCCAGCCACATCTGCGTTGCGGTGAGGTTGAGCTGGGCCGCGACCTGGATCAGCGCTTCATGTTCGGCCGGGCGCCCGATCCGCGCCTGGTGACGAAGATGCTCGTCGGCCGCGGCGCGCTCGCCGATTTCGCTAAGGGCCATCGCTTCGCGGACATTGTCGCGATTGGCGAGACTGCGCCAGTCGGCGCGGGCGAGGCTGCCGCTGTTCGGAATGACGCTTTGCCGCATGCCGAGCGCGCGTGACGCGAGGATGCCGTAGAAGGTCTCACCCAACCGGGCGGCGCTGCGCAGATGGGCTTGCACCCGCTCGGGGCGGCGGCACTTCATGTCGGCGCGCGCGGCCCAATAATGGCCGGCGGCGGCAAGCTCCTGGTCGGTGGAACGCCGGGCGGTGCTCGCAAAGGCGTCGGCGGCGGCGGCGCAGTCGTCGAGGCGCCAGGCGGCAAGCCCGGCGACCCAGTCCGCATGGGGCACGAACTCGCCCTGTCCGGTGCGCGCGCGATCGGCGAGGCGCTTCGCATCGGCGTCGTTGCCGATCAGGAAGTGCGACCAGGCGACGCGCTGCAGGAACTCGGTCCGGACCTCCTCGGTCAACTCCAGCTCGCGCGCCGTGAGCAAGGCTTCGGCTTCGCCGGGCCGGTCGGCGACGATCAGCGGCTGGATCAGCGCATCGAGCTGCGCGACTTGCGGCGTCCCGCGCAGACCGCGCGGACGTCCGCGGCGCGGCTGCTCGTTTTGCCAGACGAGCCGCTGCTGGGCGGGGAGGTTGGGGATCTCGACCGCGCCGCGGCTGAGCGCGAGCCGGTTCAGCTGCTCGGCCTGCGGAAGCTCCCGGGCGCGGGCGACGAGCGCGAGCAAGGGCTGCGTCTCGACCCGCGGCGAGCCGGGCGCGAGGTACAGCCGCGCGCGGGCTGTGTTGTGGAGCGGCCCTTCCGGCATGGCGTCGAGCCGGGCCGCGGCGCCGGCCCAGTCCTGCGCGCGGATCAGCGCGAAGACGGCGCGGTAATTGTCGCGCTGCTCCGGCGCGAGGATCGCGGGCAGCGGCGCCTGCGCGGCAGCCTGGTCCAGGTCGGCGTCGGCGACGAGCGCTTCGACTTCGGCGGGCGCTTCGGCCGCAACCGCCGGAGTGGCAGTGGCGGCGAGGAGGAGAGCGGCGATCCGCTTCATCCCTTATATCCTTCCATGAGGAGCTGGAGATCGGCCCAGGCATGCGCCTTCTGGGCGGGCTGGGTGAGGAGCTGGCGCGGCGAGATGGTGGCCAGCGTCCGGATCTTGCCGGCATGAGTGTCGACCTCGTGCCAGCGGCCCCGCGCGCGGGCGACGGGGAGGCCGAGCAAGGCCTTGGACGCCGCATCGCCGAAGACGAGCAGGGCCCGGGGCGCGGCGAGGCCGATATGGTGGCGGGCGAGGAGCCCACACTGCTTCTCCTCGCCGCCGAGCCTGCCGTCGGCCGAGCGCAGGCAGGACAAGGCCGCGAAATAAACGGACGACCGGTCGCGCCCGATCGCGGCGAGCATCCGGTCGAAAAGGCGCCCGACCTCGCCGGCGAGAAGCGTGCCCGCCGAGCAATCCTCGACCGACGGCATGTCGATCATGATCATCAGCCCGGAGGCCGGGTCGCCCGACGGGCAGACGCGCGGCGCGGCAGGAGCCGCGAAGGGGAGGGTGTCGCTCGATTGCAGCCAGGTCTGGAACAGGTCGATCTGGGCGGGAAGCTCTTCCGTCCGCGCCGCGGGCGCGGCGGGCGCCGCAGGTGCCGGCGCCGAATAGGCCTTGGTTTCAACCGGTGCGGGCGGTGCCTTCGGCTTCAGCCAGTCGCGCGGCTCTTCGGCGACGGGCACGTCCACGCCCGCGTCCAGCCACCAGGCCAGCGTGCTCGCCAGTTCGCCCGCATCCAGTTCGTCCACCCGCTCCACATGGCCACCTGACCGGCATGGCGGCGGGCTGGTCAACCGCGATATTGCCTTCTATCTGCAAGCCGTTGGCCGTTTGCGACGACATGTTGCGCAGCGGCGTCGAAGCGGAGGTGCGAATGTCCGAACGGGAGTCCATGCCTTATGACGTGGTCGTCGTCGGAGCCGGCCCGGCGGGTCTGTCCGCCGCGATCCGGCTGAAGCAGCTCGCAAACGAAGCGGGCGCGGAGCTTTCCGTCTGCGTTCTCGAAAAGGGCTCGGAAGTCGGCGCCCACATCCTTTCAGGCGCGGTCATGGACCCGAAAGGCATCGACGAGCTGATCCCGAACTGGCGCGAGCTGGACTCGCCGCTCAATACGCCGGTCACGAAGAACGAGCATTGGGTGCTGAGCGAGCGCAAGAAGCGCTCTCTGCCGCACATCTTCATGCCCCCTTTCATGAGCAACAAGGGCACCTATACGGGCAGCCTCGGCAATTTCTGCCGCTGGCTCGCGGGCCAGGCTGAAGGGCTCGGCGTCGAGATCTTCCCGGGCTTCGCGGCCGCCGAAGTGCTGTTCAACGAGGACGGATCGGTGAAGGGCGTCGCCACCGGCGACATGGGCGTCGCCCGCGACGGCACGCACAAGCCCGAATACCAGCCCGGCATGGAGCTGCACGGCAAGTACACGCTCTTCGCCGAAGGCGCGCGCGGCCACCTCACCAAGCAGGTGAAGCGCATCTTCGATCTCGAAGCGGGGTCGCAGCCCCAGGTCTACGGCATCGGCCTGAAAGAGCTTTGGGACATCGATCCCGACAAGCACGAGCCGGGCCGCGTCATCCACACGCAGGGCTGGCCGCTCGACGACGACAGCTGGGGCGGCGGCTTCCTGTATCACCAGGAGAACAACCAGGTCGCCTTGGGCTTCGTGGTCGCGCTCAATTACAAAAATCCGTACCTTTCGCCCTTCGAGGAGTTCCAGCGCTGGAAGCAGCATCCGGCGATCCGTTGCTTCCTCGAAGGCGGGCGCCGGGTCAGCTACGGCGCGCGCGCGATCAACGAAGGCGGCTACCAGGCCATCCCGCAGCTCGCCTTTCCCGGCGGCGCGCTGATCGGCTGTTCGGCGGGCTTCGTGAACGTGCCGAGGATCAAGGGCAGCCACACCGCGATCAAGTCGGGCATGCTCGCCGCCGAAGCCGCATTCGCCGCCATTCAGGCGGGGCGCCGGAATGACAGCCTCCAGGCCTATCCGGACGCGCTTCATTCGAGCTGGATCGCGACCGAGCTCAAGATGGTCCGCAACGTCGAGCCGATGGTGGCGAAATGGGGCGGCGCGATCGGCACGGTGCTCGCGGGCGCCGACATGTGGATGCGCTATCTGAAGGTCGGCATCCCTTTCACCATGCGCCACCATCCGGACAACGAGTCCCTGTGGCGCAAGGACATGGCGAAGCCGATCGCCTATCCCAAGCCCGACGGCGTCATCAGCTTCGACCGCCTGTCCTCGGTGTTCGTTTCGAACACCAATCACGAGGAAGACCAGCCGGTCCACCTGACGCTCAAGGACGCGTCGATCCCGACGGAGGTCAACCTTCCGGACTATGCCGGGCCGGAGCAGCGTTACTGTCCGGCCGGCGTCTACGAATATGTCGAGGAGGGCGGGAAGCCGCGGCTGCAGATCAACGCGCAGAACTGCGTTCATTGCAAGACGTGCGACATCAAGGATCCGACCCAGAACATCAACTGGGTCGTGCCGGAAGGCGGAGGAGGCCCCAATTACCCCAATATGTAAGATCCGGCGGCGCGCGGCCCTTCTCCTCGCTGCCGCTTTGATCCTGCCCCACGGCGCCGCCCATGCGAATGCCGAGCAGCCCGAGGCGCTGCGCGCCTATGTCCAGGCACGCATGGCGGCGAATGCCGGGGCGACGGACGTCGCCAGCCGCAACTATGCCGCCGCTCTCGCCGCAACGCCCGGCAGCCGCACGCTGGCCTCGGATGCACTCACCTACGCAATCGCGTCGGGCGAGCGCACCCTGGCCGTTCAGGCGGCGTCGCGGCTCACCGCGGCGGGCGATGCGAGCCCAGAGGTCCGCCTGACCTTGCTCGGCGAGGCGCTTCGCACCCGCAATTGGACGGGCGCGCAGGTCCAGATCGATGCCCTCGCATCCGACGAGGTCTTCGCCTTCATGGCGCCGATCCTGCGCGCCTGGGTGGCGCAAGGGTCGGGCCGCGGCGACCCGCTGGCCATTCTGAGTGGTGCAGGGGCGCAGGGGCCCGTCCAGGCCTATGCGCCGGAGCAAAGGGCGCTTCTCCAGCTCCTGCGCCAGCGCCGCGGCGGCTCTGACGCCTTTGCCGCTTATGCGGCGCAAAGCGGCACTCGGGCGCTTCGCCTCCGCCTCGCCGGTGCGGCTCTCCTCTCCCGGCGCGGCGAGCGGCGGGAAGCGCTGGCGCTTCTCGCCGGCGCGGGCGAGCCGCTCGCCCGTGCCCGCGCGTCCGTTCAGGCGCGCCGGCCGCTGCGCGGCGAGATCGCAACGGCCAACGCCGGCGTCGCCGAATTCCTGACGCGGCTCGCACTGGACTTGAACTCGCAGGAAGCCCGCCCGCTGGCCTTGAGCTTCGCCCGGCTCGCCACCTTTCTCGCTCCGGAGAACAGCCAAAGCTGGCTCATCGTCGCGGAACTGCTCGGCGCCGAGGACCGCCACGCCGCGGCCATCGCAGCGCTCGGCAACATCCCGGCCGACGATCCCTTCGCCTCCACCGCCGCGGACATCCGCGTCCGCAACCTGATCGACGCCGGGCGCCGCGACGAGGCGGTGGCCGCTGCGACGGCGGCGACGCGCGCGCAAGGTGCCCGCCTTCCCGACTGGATTCGCCTCGGCGACATCCTCGTCGAACTCGAGCGGCACCGCGAAGGGGCGCAAGCCTATGACCGCGCCATCGCCCTCGCCGGCCAGGGCACGGCCGAAACCCCGCTTTGGGCGCTGCACCTGCTGCGCGGCGGCGCTCTCGAGCGCGCCGGCGACTGGACGGCCGGCAAGGCGGCGCTCCAGCGCGCGCACGAACTCGCCCCGGCCGAACCTTTGGTCCTCAACTATCTCGGCTACGCCCAGCTCGAGCGGCGGGAAAATGTCGAAGCCGCGCTCGCCCTGGTCGCCGAAGCGCACCGCCTCGCGCCAGACAACGGCTCGATCGCGGACTCGCTCGGGTGGGGCTATTATCTGACGGGCGACATCGCCCGTGCCGTCGAGTTCCTCGAGCGCGCTGCCGCGGCGGAGCCGGCCGACGTCACGATCAACGAGCACCTCGGCGACGCTTATTACCGCGCCGGCCGCCGCCTCGAAGCGCGCTACGCCTGGAGAGCGGCGGCAGTTTACGCCGAGGGCGAGGATGCGACTCGGCTCAGCACCAAGATCGCCGCGGGGCTGACGCCGCAGCTCGCGGCGCGCTGAACGCCGCCCGCATGCAGGAAATTGCCTACGCGAAACTGAACCTCGCGCTTCACGTGCGCGGGCGCGAGGCGGGCGGCTATCACCGGATCGAGACGATCTTCGCCTTTTGCGAGGACGGCGACCGGCTCTCGGTCGGCGACGCGGACGAGATCGGCCTCGCCGTATCCGGCCCCTTCGGCCATGAGCTCAGTTCCGGCGAGGACAATCTGGTCACACGGGCGGCGCGCGCCCTTGCCGACCTTTGCGGGCTGGACCGGGGCGCCGCTCTGACCCTTGAAAAGAGGCTGCCGGTCGCCGCCGGCCTCGGCGGCGGCTCGGCGGATGCCGGCGCCGCTTTGCGCCTCCTTTGCCGCTGGTGGAACGTCGCGCCGCCTGACGACGCGCTCCACGATCTCGCTGCCGGCCTAGGCGCGGACGTGCCCGCCTGCCTGTGGAGCCGCCCGGCGCGCGGAGACGGCAAAGGCGACCGCCTGACGCCTTGGCCGGACGACGGCTATGCCGGTGCGCCCGTCCTTCTCCTCAACCCCGGCACGCCGCTGTCGACGGCGGCGGTGTTCCGCGGCTGGGGCGGCGAGGATCTGGGGCCGCTCGGCAGCCTGGAAGGATCTCGCAACGATCTCGAAGCGTCGGCGGTCGCTCATGTGCCCGAGATCGCCGACATGCTCGGTGCGCTGTGCGGCGCCCGCCTCGCGCGCATGTCCGGATCGGGCGCGACCTGCTTCGGCGTCTACGACAGCGAGGACCTGCGCGACGCGGCGGCGGCGGCGATCCGCTCGGCAGCGCCGCACTGGTGGCAGCTTTCGACTCGTCTCCGCTGACCCGCCGCTCCCGTTTCGGCACGGTTCTTCCGGCGCATTTACCATCGTCCGCCGCGCTTTTGCGTCGTGGCACGGCTCTTGCTGCGTGAGCGTCACGGGTCGACACCTGGCGCGGGCCGGTGGACATCCGGGCGCGGTCCCCAGCCTCCCACCGGCCGGGCGCCGCCGACCTTTTCGGGGCGGGCGCTTTCATGCGGGAAGCGCCGGCCCTTTTTTCGCGAGACAGGCAGGCTCCGGGACGGCAGGAGGGCGGCCATGTTCGAACTCCGGATCGAAAATGAGGTGGCGCGGATCACCCTTGCAAGGCCGGAAGCGCGCAACGCCGTCCCGGTCGCCGGCTGGGACGCTCTCGCCGCCCGCGTGCGCGAAGCGCAAGGCGCGCGAGTCCTGATCCTCGCCGGTAGCGAGCAGGCCTTCTGCGCCGGCGCCGATCTCCGGGAATTCCCCGGCATGAGCGGCGATCCCGCAAAGGCAGCCGAATTCCGGGAAGCGATGCGGCGAGGGATCGAGGCCGTGGCGGCCTTGCCGATCCCCACCGTCGCTCTGATCCAGGGTCCCTGCTACGGCGCCGGCGTTGCGCTCGCGCTCGCCTGCGACCTGCGCCTTGCCGGCCCCGGCGCCCGCTTCGCGATCACGCCGGCCAGGATCGGCATCTCTTTTCCCCAGGAGGACGTTTTCCGCCTCGTTTCCCTCGTCGGTCCGGCGCAGGCGGCGAAGCTCCTCTACACGGGCGCGGCGATCGGCGCCGAAGAAGCCTTGCGCATCGGCCTTGCCGACAGCCCCGCCGATGAACTGGACGAAATCCTCGCCGCCATTCTCGCGAGCGACGGCGCCAGCCACGCCACCCTGAAGCGCGGCATCGCTCTCGCAGCATCGGGAACGGCCTCCGACGCGGCACAGGACGACGACTTCGACGCGCTCATCGCCGCGCCGGCTCTGGCGCTGCGGCTTGCGGCGCGGACGGGGCGGTGACATCGGTGGCCGCCATGAGAAGTTTCGCACCGCTCGCCGCCCTGGCCCTCCTGTCGTGCGGCGAGTCCGCCGAGCAGAAGGCCGCCGGCCCCGCCATCGAATGCGCGATCGGCGGCGGCGAATTTGCGCGGACCTGCACCGTCGAGCGCACGGAAGGCCGTGAAGGACTGACCCTCACCATAAGAAACGAACGCGGCGGCTTCCGGCGGATCCTTCTCCCGCGCGACGGCAGCGGCGCCCGGGCCGCGGACGGCGCCGAGCGCGCGGCGGTGACGGTGCTTCCCGATCGCCGCGCCGAAGTGGCGCTGGGCGGCGACCGTTATCGTCTTCCCGCCGCCATGGGCCCGAGGTGACCGGCCGGGCCGTCCTGACGGCCGCCGAGATGCGCGCCGCCGAAGCCCGGTCGATCGAGGCGGGCACCCCCGCCGAAATGCTGATGGAGCGCGCCGGCCGCGCCGCCGCCGAGTCCATCTGGCGCTTCGCCGGACCCGCTCCGGCCCTGATCCTCTGCGGCCCCGGCAATAATGGCGGCGACGGCTACGTGATCGCCCGCCTGCTGGGCGAGCGCGGCGTGGACGTCCGGGTCGCCGCGCTCGGAGAGCCCGCCACGCCGGCGGCAGCCTGGGCGCGAGCCCGCTGGGACGGAGAGGTCGTGCCGCTCGACGAGGCCCGGCCCGCACCGCTCCTCGTCGACGCGCTGTTCGGCACCGGCCTCAAGCGCCCGCTCGAAGAGGCGCCGGCGCAGCGCCTCGCCGCCCTGGCCTCCGCCGCGCGCCTCCGGATCGCGGTCGACCTGCCGAGCGGCGCCGGGACCGACGACGGCGCCTTGCTCTCGCCCGTGCCGGACTATGAGCTCACGATCACGTTTCAAACGCTCAAGCCCTCGCATCTCCTTCAGCCCGCCGCCCGGCACATGGGCAAGATCGTCGTCGCCGACATCGGCGTCGAAGCCGAGTCCATGCTGTTCGAAGTGGCGCGCCCGAGGCTCGTCGCCCCGGGTCCCGCGGATCACAAATATACCCGCGGGGCCGTCGGCGTCGTCGCGGGAGAGATGCCCGGCGCCGCCGCCCTCGCTGCTGCCGCCGCGGCGCGTTCCGGCGCCGGCTATGTGCGGCTGCTGAGCCCCGCGCCGATCGGCGGCGTGCCCAGCGCCGTCGTCCAGCAGCCCGCAAGCGAGCTCCGAGCGATCGAACGCATGGACATGATCGTCGCCGGTCCCGGCTTCGGCCGCTCCGCCGCGGCCGCGCAGCGCCTCGACGGACTGCTCGCTTCGGGACGTCCGATGGCGCTGGACGCAGACGCCATCGGCCTCCTCGCCGAGCCCGGCCGGATCGAGCGGCTGCCGCCCGATACGACCCTGACGCCCCATGCCGGCGAGTTCGAGCGCCTTTTCGGCCCGCTCGGCTCAGACCGGATCGCCGCCGCCCGCGCGGCCGCGCAGCAAAGCAATGCGGTCGTCCTCCTGAAGGGGCCGGACACCATCGTCGCGGCGCCCGACGGCCGCGCCGCCATCGCGCGCCCGCCGCACTGGCTCGCCACCGCAGGCACCGGCGACGTCCTCGCCGGGATCGTCGCCGCCATGTACGCGCACGGTTTCCACGCCTGGAACGCCGCCTGCGCGGCCGTCTGGCTCCATGCCCGCGCCGCCTTGTTCGCCGGCCCCGCCTTCGTGGCCGACGATCTCCTGGCGCAGCTCCGCCCGGCCATGGCGGAATGCCTGTGAGCGCGCCCGACCGGATCGTCCGCATCGCCGCGCGCGGCGACGGCGTGAGCGAGAGCGGCCGCTTCTTTCCGCTCGTCGCGCCCGGAGACATCGTCGCTCCGGACGGCACCGTCACCCCCGGCCCGCACCGGCAGGTGCCGCCATGCCGTCACTTCCCGGAATGCGGCGGCTGCCAGCTCCAGCAGCTCGACGACGCCTCCTACGGCGAATTCCTCCGGGACCGCATCGCCGCCGCGCTCGCCGCGCAGCACGTGCCGCTTCCGGACATCCTCGAGCCCCACATCTCGCCGCCCAACAGCCGCCGCCGCGCCGCGCTCCATGCCGAGCGCAAGGGCAGGCACGTCGTCCTCGGTTTCCACGCCGAGGGAAGCCACCGCATCATCGACATGCGCGAATGCCACATCCTGCGCCCCGCGCTGTTCGCCCTCGTTCAGCCGCTGCGCGAACTCATGGGCACTTTGCTCGGGCCGCGCGGCAGCGGCGGCGTCCGCCTGACCCTCGCCGATCAGGGATCCGACGTTCTCCTCGAAAAGGTTGAAGCCGACGGCCTCGAAGCCGCCGAGGCGCTGAGCCGCTTCGCCGAAACCCACGGCATCGCCCGCCTGGCTCTCGACGACGGCTACGGCGCGCAGACACGCTGGGAGCCGGAACCGGTGACGGTGACATTGGGCGGCGTCGCCGTGCCGCTTCCCCACGGCGCTTTCCTGCAGGCGACGGCCGAAGGCGAGGCGGCGCTCGTCGCGGCCGTGCGCGAGGCCGTTGGCCCCGCCCGTATCGTCGCCGACCTCTTCGCCGGCCTCGGCACCTTTGCTTTGTCGCTCGACGGCCGCATCCTCGCCGCGGAGGGCGCCCGCGACGCCGCGCTCGTGCTGAAAGGCGCCGCGGGCCAGGCCGGTCGCCAGCTCTTCGTCGACCACCGCGACCTTTTCCGCCGCCCCTTCATGACTCCCGAGCTCGACCGCTTCGAAGCAATCGTCCTCGACCCGCCCCGCGCCGGCGCCAAGGAACAGGTCGAACAGCTCGCCGCGACGACGAAGGTCGCACGCATCGCCTATGTTTCCTGCAATCCCAACACCTTCGCCCGCGACGCTAAGACTTTGATCGAAGCCGGCTGGCGCCTCCTATGGATCAAGCCCGTCGGCCAGTTCCGCTGGTCCATCCACATCGAACTCGCCGCCGCCTTCGTCCGCTGAGGGCGGTTGCTGCGTGCAGCCTCAGAGCTCCGAGGTCCAGGTTCCGTTCCGGATCGCGTCTAGGTTCGCGAGGAGATGGCGAAGATAGGCGGCGTAGCGCAAGAACTGCGGCGTGGAAGCTTGGCGGGCGTGTGCTTCGCCAGCCGCGGTCTCCGACAGCGCAAGCCATTGGCGCGCAATGCGTTCGAAGCGCGCCGGCGCAGAATGCGGAGGAGCCAGCCGCTCCGCCTCGCGCAACTGAGCCAGCGCTTCCCACCACGCGGCGTAGTCGGTGCCGTCTCGTTCCAGCCCGTCCGCAAACCGGCGCCTGTGGTAATCGGCGCTCGCCAGCCGGAGCCGGAGAAGGTCCTCGTCTTCCGAGCGGTAGCAACAGCGGCTGGTATCATGGCTCCGGACCCGCTCCAGCAGGCGAACGGCGGTGTCGGCCATGTGCTCGTGCCGGGGCCGCGCACCGAGGAGGTCGAGCGCGGCTCGGTTGACGGCGAAGTTGATCGCCCGGTCAGCAGCGTCGTCATCCGCCGCACAAAATTGCTGCAAGGCCTCCGCATCGTTCGAGTCGCTGCCGATGTCGCAGAAGCCGGTACCGCCGCTATAGGCCGCCTCCGCGAGACTCCGCAGGGGCAAAGTTTCCATCTGGCCGAGAAGGGCCTCGGCGGCGGCGATGTCGGCGGCGGCTCGGCTGAGCTGTGCCCGCAGGACCGCCGCGCGCATCCGCAGATCGTCCGTCCTGAAGATGTGGAGGTTGAAGTGGAGGAGATACGCCGCCGGAGGGATATCCTCCAAGGGCTCAAGGAACGACTCGCTTGCCGCCAGCGCGAGGAGATAGGGTTCGGCACGGGCCAGCAATGCTGCCGAGCCGAATTCTTCCGCTGCGCGCAGATGCTGTTCCGCGAGAAAACGGTAATTGCCCCGTGCCTCTACCAGCGAATTGAAGCGCTGGATGGGCCGGCTACGCTCCATGAAGCGGTACCGGGGCGAATATTCGAGGTTCTCCGGCTGCTGTATGGTCTGGGCGCGCGTCAGGTCGGGACTCGCCGCTCGCCAGGCTCGCTCCAGCTCGCCGCGGTGGCGCGCCGGCGGCGGAAGGCTCCTCATATAGTCCCGCTCGAGGTAGGTGAGGGCAGCCGCGATGCTGCGCTCGCTCCCGAAGCGGATGTGCCAATCGACGATCAGATGCTCGGACATGGCCCAGCGGACGCAGGGCTGGACGGACTCGAAAAGGGTGCGGAAGCTTGCCGGCACCGGCGTGGCTTCGATGGTGCGGGCGTCGTCCAGGGATGGGTGCCAATCAGGGCCGCCGACGCAGATGGTCTGCTCTTCAGGGTTCACATCCGCAGCAGGGTCCGGCGTTCTCGCGCCGGGCGCCGCCAGCGACAGCAGCAGGATCGACAATCCGAATGACTGCAAGGCTCCAGCCTCCCCGCGTAACATCGCGGAAGATCATGAACGAAGATTCACGCCGAGCAAAAGAAAACCCCCGCCGGTGAGGGCGGGGGGTTCTTCGTTTCAAGGCTCGCGGGCGGCTCAGGCCGCGTCGAACAGCTTCGCGAAGCGGCGCTTCTCGCGGTCCTTCCAAAGGCCGCGGTGATAGGCGTCCGAGGCGAGGAGCGGCATGACGGAGGTCGCTTCGGCGAACACCATCTGCTCCATCGCGGTCGAGACCTTGCCCCACGACGCCGCCTCCTGGAGGGTCGAGGAGGAGCAGGCGCCGTCGCGCACGTCCGCCACCGTGATCTGCACGGCGTACTTGTGCACTTCGACATCGTCGTGGCCGAGGATCTCGGCGCAGACGACGGTGTCCTGCGTGAAGTTCTTCGGCACGCCGCCGCCGATCATCAGCAGGCCCGTCGTCCCGGCCTCGATCTTGAGGTCGGTCAATTCGCGGAAGTCGGCGATGGCGTCGAGCACCATATAGGGCTGCTTCGCCTTCATCCGGTCGACCTGGTGCTTGACCAGGCCGAAGCCGGCCGAGCTGTCGACGAAGGCCGGGCAGAAGATCGGCACGTCATGCTCGTAAGCGAGCTTGACGAGGCTGTTCTCCTTCTTGCCGTGAGTCATCAGCCACTTGCCCATCTCCTTGATGAACTCGCGCGAGCTGTAGGGACGGGCCTCGAGGCTGTTGGCGATGTCGCCGATCGTGTGGTCGGTCTCCTGCAGCTTCTCTTCGTCGATGTACGTATCGTAGATACGGTCGATGTAGAGCGAGCGCAGCGTGTCGTCGTCGGGGATCTCGAGCGCTTGGTAGTGCTTGTGGCCAAGCGCTTCGAAGAAGTCCATGTCGACGATGGTGGCGCCGGTGGCGACGATCGCGTCGACCATGTTGTTGCGCACCAGCTCGGCATAAAGGTCCATGCAGCCGCCGGCGGAGGTCGAGCCCGCGATCACCAGGATGATCGAGCAGTCCTTGTCGCCGAGCATCGTGTTGTAGATTTCGGCGGCGCGGCCGAGGTCGCGCGAGGTGAAGCTCATCTTCTTCATCGCGTCGACGATCGGGCGCGCGTCGAAGCTCTTGATGTCGATATGCTCGACGACGTTGGCGAGGAGCTCCGCCTTGCGGGTGTCGTTGATCTTGGTCTGGTCGTTCATGTCGTTCTCCAATATCCGCGACGCGCCGGCAAACCGGGTCCTTCGGAGACTTTGCTGTTCAAGCGGACAGGACGGAAACCCGGGCTCCCGAAGGCCACGCAGGTTCCGCTCCCGTCCTTACAAAGACGCGGCTTGCCTAGAGCTTAACCACGTTGTTCATCGCACCCTCTTCCGCATCGTCGCGGTAGAGGGACGCCATCGGTTCGTCCTCGACGATCACGCGCGCGGCGCTGCCGAAGCCGTTGAAGCCGGTGCGCATAGCGCAGCCATAGGCGCCGAGCATGCCGATCTCGACATAATCGCCGGGGCCGACGTCCGCGGGAAGGTGGAACGGCCCCGCCATATGGTCGAGATCGTCGCAGGTCGGCCCGTAGAAGCTGAACGGCATGTCGCGCGCGTCCGATCCGTCCTCGCGGACGAGCTTCACCGGGAAGCGCCAGCCGATATGCGCCGCATCGAAGAGGGCGCCGTAAGCGCCGTCGTTGATGTAAAGCGTATCGCCGCGGCGCTTTTCGACTCGGACGAGGACGCTGGCATATTCCGCGCAGAGCGCGCGGCCCGGCTCGCACCAGAGCTCGGCGGAGTAGGAGATGGGCAGGCTTTCGAAGGCCTTCGAGATCACGTCGAAATAGGCTTCGAGCGCCGGCGGCTCCATGCCCGGATAGACGGACGGGAAGCCGCCGCCGACGTCGACGATGTCCACCGTGACCGCCGCCTCGACGATGGCGGCGCGGACACGCTCCATCGCTTCCGAGTAAGCAGCCGGAGTCATCGCCTGGCTGCCGACGTGGAAGCAGATGCCGAGCGCGTCGGCCGCCTGGCGGGCGGCGAAGAGCAGGGCCTTCATCTCGCCGGGCTCTGCGCCGAACTTGGACGCGAGGCTGAGCTTGGAATGATCGGACGAGACGCGGATGCGCACGCACAGATTGAGGTCGTCCGCGCCGCCGGTTGCCCAGACGATCTTTTCGAGCTCGTCCATCGTGTCGAGCGAAAAGGTGCGCACGCCCCGCTCATAGGCTTCGCGGATCGCTTCCTCGGCCTTTACCGGGTGCATGAAGCAGAGCGTCGCGTCGGGAAGCGTCTCGTTGACCAGGCGCACTTCGGCGATGGACGCCACGTCGTAATGCGTGACGCCTTCGTCCCAAAGGATGCGGAGGAGCTCGGGAGACGGGTTCGCCTTCACCGCATAAAGCGACCGGCCCGGAAACTTCTCAATAAAGAAGCGGGCGGCCCGACGCGCGGCGTGGGGACGAAGCAAGGTGACCGGCTGAACCGGTCGCTCACTGGCAATTGCGGCAACTTGGGCGTTGCCGGCGGGGAGCGAAGCTAGCCCCAGCGCGCTATGATGCTTGTGCAACTCAAGGGACCTCCAAAGGCGGTAGTTTGTGACAAGGCTGCCTTGCGGTTATTGGAAGTCCCCCTGGGGCAGCGGGGCCGGATATATGGGCCGCTTTTCCCCATGTAAAGACATGGATTTTCCCTCCTAATCTCAGGAGCTTGCGTGACAGAGAGACGACCGTCGCCAGAGGGTGTCGCACGTGCGGCGAAGCGTGTGGCGCCTCATGTGACCCGCACACCGATTCTGCCGGCCGATTGGGAAGGCGGCCGCTTCCTCGTCAAGGCCGAGTGCCTCCAGCAATCGGGAAGCTTCAAGCTGCGCGGCGCGTTCAACCGTTTGCTGCAGCTCAGCGCGGCCGAGCGGAGCCGGGGCGTCGTCGCTTTCTCCTCGGGCAATCACGCTCAGGGCGTTGCCCTGGCGGCGCAGCGGCTCGGGATCGAAGCGGTGATCGTCATGCCGGCGGACGCGCCGAAGGTGAAGCTGGACGCCACCCGGGCGGCGGGCGCGGCGATCGTCCTCTACGACCGCGACACCGAAAGCCGCGAGGAGATCGGCGCCCGTCTCGCCGCCGAACGCGGCTGCGTCCTCGTTCCCTCCTTCGACGACGTCGACATCATCGAAGGGCAGGGCAGCGCCGGCACGGAAATCGGCGAGCAGCTCGGTTTCCAGCCCGACCGGCTCCTCGTCCCCTGCGGCGGCGGCGGGCTCGCCTCCGGCATCGCGCTGGCGCTCCCCGAGACCGAGATGATCGTCGTCGAGCCGGAAGGCTGGGACGACATGGCCGATTCGCTCGAAACAGGCGCAATCGTGCCCGTCGGCTCGGACGCGCCGCCGACCCGCTGCGACGCCCTCCAGACCAGGCGCGTTTCCCCGCTCACCTTCGGGGTGCTCCGCGCGCGCGGCGCCAGCGGCGTCGCCGTCAGCGAGGAGGAAGTGGAGCGCGCCATGGCTTTCGCCATGCGCAAGCTGCGCATCGTCGCGGAGCCGGGCGGTTCGGTCGCGCTCGCGGCGGCTCTGGCGGGAAAAGCTGGGCCGCTCACCGAGCGCAGCGTGGTCGTCGTCTCCGGCGGAAACGTCGATCCGGCGCTTTACGCCGACATCCTGAGCCGCGGCTGAGTCGCGGCGGCGGGCGCGAGCGACTCGATCTGCCGCGTCAGTTCCTCGACGCCGAGCGACAGCATCCGGATCTCGGCCGCATAGATGCGTGCATCCACGCCGGCCCGCGCCGTCCCCGCGGCATCCAGCACGCCGTCGAGAAGCAGCGACAGGTTCGGAAGGATCGAAGCCTCGATCTCGTCAAAGGCCTTGGTCAGCGAAGCGGCGGTCGAATCCATCCGCTTTGTCTATCGCGCCGTGCTTAACCGGGTGTAAAAGCCCGGCCATGAACGGCACCGCGGCGACCATGCTTTCGATCCTGATGCTGGGATCGTTCCTGCTCGCCGCAGGCGGCATCTATCTCGCCGCGAGCGGGCGCGACCGGAAAAAGGGCGCGCTGATGATCGTCGCCGCCGCCGTTCTCCTCGGCAACGTCCTCATCCTCACCGTTTAAGCGAGCAACAGGCTCAGCGGATCGGGCACCCCGGGCTCAGGCGGTAGTCGAGATAATCGTCGACCTGCTTCATCAGCAAAGGCATTTCCTGCGCGAAGAAATGGTTCGCGCCCGGCACCGTCTTATATTCGATCGTGATGTGCCGCTGGGTCCTGAGCTTGTCGACCAGCTTCTGGACGGCGGGCGGGTTCACCACCTCGTCGCCTTCGCCCTGGATGATGATGCCCGACGAAGGGCAGGGGGCAAGGAAGCTGAAATCGTACATGTTGGCCGGCGGCGCCACCGAGATGAAGCCGCGCACTTCCGGCCGGCGCATCAGCAATTGCATGCCGATCCAGGCGCCAAAGCTGAAGCCGGCGATCCAGGTCGATTCGGCTTCCGGATGGATGGACTGGACCCAGTCGAGCGCGGAGGCCGCGTCGGAAAGCTCGCCGATGCCGTTGTCGAACACGCCCTGGCTCTTGCCGACGCCGCGGAAGTTGAACCGCAAGGTCGCGAAGCCGCGCCGCACGAACGTCTTGTACATCGCCTGGACGATGGCGTTGTTCATCGTCCCTCCGCCCTGCGGGTGCGGGTGGAGGATCAAGGCGACGGGAGCGCGGGGACGCAGGCCGGGGTTGAAACGACCTTCGAGACGGCCTTCGGGACCGGGGAAAATGACTTCGGGCATTGCACCTGCAGATGGCTGGCATCAAAGAAAATGCGACGGGGCAGCGCCTGTCGCGGTCCCGACCTATATAGGGGACGGATAAGCAAGCGCAATTTATTCGAGGAGCCGACGTGGCGAACCGCATCTATCTCGACCACGCATCGACGACGCCGATCCTGCCCGAGGCGCGAGCGGCGATGGCGGACGCATGCGGCGCCTGGGCCAATCCGTCCTCGCCCCATATGGAAGGAAGGGCGGTGCGCGCGCTGATGGAGGACGCTCGCCGGCGCATCGCTGCGGCGCTCGGCTGGACGGGCACGATCGTCTTCACCTCCGGCGCGACCGAAGCGATCGAGATCGTCATGCGCCGCGCCGCCGCCGGGCCGCGGATCGTCTCCGCTATCGAGCACCCCGCCGTGCTGCGCTGCGCCGAAGGCATGCGGCAGGTCGCAGCGCGCGCAGACGGGCGGATCGACCTTGCCGATCTCGACGCGGCGCTCGCCGGCGCGGAGCGGCCGCTCGTCGCCGTCCAGTCGGTCAACAACGAAACGGGCGTGCTCCAGCCCACTGAAGAGGTCGCCGAGCGGGTGAGGAGGGCGGGCGGACTCTATCTCGCCGACTGCGCTCAAAGCGCGGGCAAGCTTGCGCTTCCGACTGCGGACTTCATCGTCGTCGCCGCGCACAAGTTCGGCGGGCCGCCCGGAATCGGCGCGCTCCTCGTCAAGGATCCGGCGACGCTCGCCGCGGCGGGAGGGCAGGAGGGCGGCCACCGCCCCGGCACCCAGCCCGTCCCGCTCATCGCCGGCTTCGCCGCCGCCTGCGAGGCGGACCATGGCTGGTATGCACGCGCTCAGGCCCTGCGCGCCCGTCTCGACGACGGGGTCGCCGCGGCGGGTGGGGAGATCGTCGGCGCCGAATCGCCCCGCATCGCGACCATCTCGGCCTATCGCATGCCCGGCGTGCCAGGCGCCGCGCAGATGATGCAGCTCGATCTCGCCGGGATCGCCGTCTCCGCGGGGAGCGCCTGCGCGTCGGGCAGTCTCAAGACCAGCCACGTCCTGACCGCCATGGGCTGGAGCGAAGACTCGGCACGCGAAGTGATCCGCATCAGCTTCGGCCCGCAAACGAGCGAAGCCAACGTGGACGCGCTGCTGAGCCACTGGCGCGCCATGTTCGAAAAGCGCCGCGCCGCGTGAACCCGCCGGTCTATCTCGACTATCAGGCGGCGACGCCGCTCGCCCCCGAAGCGGCGGCCGCGATGCGCCCCTGGCTCGAGACCGCGTTCGCCAACCCCCACTCGCCCCACCGCCTCGGCCGCGAAGCCGCCGCCGCGATCGAAGTGGCACGCGAGCACGTCCTTGCTGCGCTACAAGCGAGCGGCCCCAATCCCGTGCCTGCCAACCACCTCCGTTCGTCCCGAGCGAAGTCGAGGGGCGACTGCACCGACTTCGAGCCCGCGCCACTCGACTACGCTCGGGACGAACGAATGCCTGCACCGGCATTTGCTTCCCCAACCTCAGGAAAGCTCTACTTCACCTCGGGCGCCACCGAAGCGGCGAATTGGGCGCTCAAAGGCGCCGCCGCTCGCCTGCCCGCCGGACGCCGCCGGATCGTCACCTTCGCCACCGAACATGCCTGCGTGCTCGACACGGTTGAATGGCTCGGCGGCCAGGGCTTCGAAGTCGAACTGCTGCCGGTCGGACCCGATGGGCTCGCCGATATCGATCTCCTCGCCGCGCGGATCGACGCCCGAACCGGCCTCGTCGCCGCCATGCTCGTCAATAACGAGATCGGAACCGTCCAGCCCATAGCGGAGATCGGCCGCATCGCGCGCCAACGCGGCGCGCTCTTCTTCTGCGACGCTGTGCAGGGCCTCGGGCGCGTGCCTCTGCCCCTCGACGACTGCGACATGGTCGCCGTTTCCGCGCACAAGGTACACGGTCCCAAGGGCATCGGCGCGCTGTGGATCCGCGACGGCATTGCGATCGATCCGCTCCTCCACGGCGGCGGCCAGGAAGGCGGCCTGCGCTCTGGAACGCTGTCCCCCGCGCTTTGCGTCGGGTTCGGAGAGGCGGCGCGGCTGCTCGTCGAGCGGCGGGAGGAGGATGCGGTCCATGTCGCCCGCTTGTGGGACGTTGCGGTGGAGATGCTGGAAGGCTGGACGATCAACGGCTCGGCCGATGCGCGCTACCGCGGCAATCTCAACGTCCGCCGCGACGGGCTCGATGCCGCACGGCTGATCTCCGAACTGCGCCAGGTCGCCTTTTCGGCGGGCTCCGCCTGCGCGAGCGGCTCTGGGCGTTCGAGCCACGTCCTTGCGGCGCTCGGCCTCGCCGAACGGGACGCGCGCGCCAGCATCCGCCTCGGCTTCGGCCGCTACACGGCCGAGGAGGACCTTCGCCGCGCCCTCGGCCTGATCAAGGACGCGGCGGCGCGGCAGGGCCGCTGGGCGGCATGATCCGCGTGCGCTTCGTTTCCGCCGACGGCGAGCGTGTCCAGGAGGTGAACGCACCGGCCGGCGAGCGCCTGCTCGACGTGGCGCAGTTGGCCGGCCAGCCGCTTGAGGGCACATGCGAGGGGCAGATGGCATGCTCCACCTGCCACGTCATCGTCGCCGCCGAGGATTTCGCCAAGCTCCCACGCGCCAGCGAAGAGGAGGAGGATCTCCTCGATCTCGCCGCCTGCGTCACGCGCCACTCGCGCCTCGCCTGCCAGATCCGGCTCGACCCGCCGCTCGAAAGCCTCACCGTCCGCATTCCGGGCGCTTCGCACGACATGCAGGGGCGGTGACGCTGCGCCGTGCCGCCGCGGCGGTCGCCGCCGCCGCTCTCCTGGCCGGCTGCGCGACGTTGCCGCGGGAGCGCAGCGCGGCCTGTGACGGCGCGCGGCGGCCCGCGATCGCGGTGTCTGAAGACGGAACGACGGCGCGGACGCGGCTCGACGTCCTCACCTACAATGTCGAAGGGCTGGGCTGGCCCGCGCGCACGGGCCGCGCGGCGCCGCTTCGCGCCATATCGGCACGGCTTGCCGCGCTGCGCGCCGCCGGCGAAGCACCGGACGTCGTCTTCCTGCAGGAGGTGTTCAGCGCCAACGCCGTCCGCGCGGTCGAAGCGCTGCCTTATCCAAGCGTCGCCGCCGGGCCGGCCCGCAGCGAGAGCCGGGTGCGGCGGGCGGGCGGCTCGCTCCCGGGGCCCCGGCGCCCGTTTCGCGGCGAACTCGGCCTCAAGCTCCAGACCGCCGGCCTCGCCATTGCCGCCGAATATCCGATCGTTTCGGTCAATTCGGCGCCCTTTCCCAAAAGGAGCTGCGCGGGCTTCGACTGCCTCGCCAACAAGGGCGTGCTCCATGCCGAGATCGCGATCCCCGGCGTTCCCGGCACGCTTCACCTCTTCAACACGCACATGAATTCGCAAGGATCCTCCCGCGTGCCGCCGCGGCGCCACCACGCCGCCCATCAGCAGCAGGCGCGTTTCCTCGCCTCGTTCATCCACGACGTCGCCGGCTTCGAAGCACCGCTGATCTTCGGCGGCGACTTCAACATGCGCCATTCGGAGCTGCGTTTCGACGCGTTCGACCGCATCCAGCCGCTGCTCCTGGTTCACCGCGTCTGCGCCGAGCAGCCGGGCGCCTGCGACGTCGGCCTGTCGTGGGACGGCGATGCGCCCTGGATGGACACGCAGGACCTGCAGCTCTTCTGGCCGGGCGATCGGGTCGCCGTTCGCCCGGTCCGGGTGGAAGCGATGTTCGACGGCGGCCCCTCGGGTCCGCGCCTGTCCGACCATGACGGCTTCCGAGTCGTTTACGAGCTGAGCTGGCCGGCCGACCTTCCCGGCGCCTGCCCAGCGCCCTCCGGCGCTGCGCCGTCTGGCCCCGCGCGCCCGGGCGGTGCATAGGAGCGGCCATGATCGACCGCCGCTCCTTTCTCGCCGCTTCCGCCGCCGCCCTTGCCGCCGGCTGCTCAGGCAACGTGTCACGCCCGACCGCGCCCGAGCCGGCCCGGAACGTCGCGCCTGACCGGTTCGAAGCGATCCGCGCTTCGCTCGGCGCGGGCGCGAGGCTCGGCGTCGCGGCGATCGACACGGCGGACGGAAGCCAGCTCGTCCACGATCCGCTCGGCCGCTACGCCATGGCGTCGACCTTCAAGCTCCCGCTCGCCGCGGCGGTGCTCGAAGCGGCGGAGGAGGGGCGGCTTCGCCTGTCCGACGCGCTGCCGTTCGAAGCGGGCGAGCCGCTCCCCAACAGCCCGGCCATCATCGAGAACCGCGCCGCCGGAGCCCTTTCAGTCGAAGCGCTCGCCGCCGCCATCGTCCGGCTGAGCGACAACAGCGCCGCCAACCTGCTCCTGCGCCGCATCGGCGGGCCGGAGGCGCTGACGCGCTTCGCGCGCGCGCACGGCGATCCTGTGACCCGGCTCGACCGCTACGAAATGGAGCTGAACAGCAACCTTCCGGGCGATCCGCGCGACACCACCAGCCCCGCGACCATGGCGGCTCTCGTCCGCGACCTCGTCCTCGGCAACGCGCTGTCCGGCAATTCCCGGCAGCGCCTCGTCACCTGGCTCACCACCTCCGTTCCGGGCGCGGACCGGCTCCGGGCCGGTCTCCCCCAGCATTGGCGCTTCGGCCACAAGACCGGCACCGGCGCGAACGGCGCGGTCAACGACGTCGGCATCGCCTGGCCCCCCGGCCGCGCGCCCATCGTCATCGCCTCGTACCAGGACGGCGGCACGGCGGAGATGCCCGCCCGCGCCGCCGCCCACGCAGCCGTGGCGCGGCTGGTTGCGGAAACCTTCGCTTGAGCGAGGATCCGGACCTGGATTGTGAGCCTGAATATCTAGCCGAACGCCGCTTCTTCGACTTCGCCGACCCGTCGGGTCTCCCGGCTCGTGATACGCTCTCCGCGGCTACCGGGAGTTCGCCGCCAGCAGCGCTCCACCCGACCGGTCTCGTGCGTGACGCCGCGGCGGCGTGGGATACGCCTTATGCGGAGCTCACCTGCGAGCAGGTGCGCCTCCTGCTTGGGCAGAAGATGGCGCTGGCCGTGCTCGCCAGGCCGATCCTGTCCTTCATCGCGCGCTGCCCGCGGGCGGCGATCACCAACTATGCCGGCGAGATGGAGCGGCTGGTCCTGGCCGCCGCCGCCGAGTTCCTGACGCACGAGCGTGCGGCCTTTCGTGCCTGGCTGGCGGGCGACTTTTCCTGGATGGAGGACACCTTCGGTTCGTCCCGGCCGTTGCTGCGCGAGGCAAAGGAGGCGCTTGCCTCAGCACGCCGCATCGCCGGTTGCGACTTATGACCCAGCCAAGGGGTCCGCATCTTGCGGCAACGCAGCAAATCGATCATATGCGCGGCGGGAGTCGGGCGGACGGCGTTCTCGCCAACCCGGTCAGGTCCGGAAGGAAGCAGCCGCAACGAGGTTCTCGTCGGGTCGTTCCGGCTCCCACCTCATCATCGTTCCCCATCCGTTCTTATCGATTTCCTACACGCGCAAATGCCGGTAGGTTGGCGCCCATGCGCGCCTCTCTTCCTCGATCATGTCCTCCGGTCGCGGGGGGCCGCGTGTCCGCGAAAGTGGACAAAGTGGACAAGATCCTCCCCGTCTCTCCGGCAGCTTTGTCGCCTTTGCGCGGCCTTCGGCTTCGACACTGCAAGCCCGAGCGGCTAGGATGAGCGCCCATGTCCGATTCCCCTGACGACAGCTTCGGCCTCGGCCTCGACGCGCCGCCGCAGCCGGCCCGCGCCGCCGCCGCGGCGACGCCCTATCGAGTCCTCGCCCGCAAATACCGCCCGCAGTCGTTCGGCGAGCTCGTCGGCCAGGACGCGATGGTTCAGACGCTCGGCAACGCGATCCGCCGCGACCGGCTGGCGCACGCCTTTCTGCTCACCGGCGTCCGGGGCGTCGGCAAGACCTCGACCGCGCGGCTGATCGCCAAGGCGCTGAACTGCATCGGCCCGGACCGGCAGGGCGGCCCGACCATCGACCCCTGCGGCGCGTGCGAGCCCTGCGTCGCGATCGCCGAAGGGCGGCACATCGACGTCGTCGAAATGGACGCCGCGTCCCACACCGGCGTCGACGACGTGCGCGAGATCATCGAAGCGGTGCGCTACGCCGCGGTGTCCGCGCGCTACAAGGTCTACATCATCGACGAAGTGCACATGCTGTCCAAGAACGCGTTCAACGCGCTTCTCAAGACCCTCGAAGAACCCCCTGCGCACGTTAAGTTTTTGTTTGCGACGACCGAAGTGAACAAGGTGCCGGTGACGGTGCTGTCGCGCTGCCAGCGCTTCGATCTGCGCCGCATTCCGGCCGAACAGCTCGCCGCCCATTTCGCCGACGTGTCGCGCAGGGAAGAGGTCGAGGTCGAGCCCGAAGCGCTGGCTCTGATCGCCCGCGCCGCCGAAGGCTCGGCGCGAGACGGCCTTTCGATCCTCGACCAGGCGATTGCCCACGGCGCCGGCGGCGTGACGGCCGATCAGGTGCGCGAAATGCTTGGCCTGTCCGATCGCGGCGCCGTCCGGCGTCTGCTCGGGCTGCTCCTCGCCGGCGACGCGCGCGGCACCCTCGCGGCGGTGCGCGACCAATATGATCTCGGGGTCGATCCGGCGGCGCTCATCCGAAGCCTGCTCGAAGCCGTGCACGGCATCACCCGCGCCAAGGTCGGCGGCGCGCCCGATCCGGCGCAGTCGGAGGAAGAGCGCGAAGCCTATGCCGAATGGGCGGGCCGGCTGTCCTACGCCATGGTGCACCGCCTGTGGCAGCTCCTGCTCAAGGGCCTCGGCGAAGTCCACAATGCCGCCCTTCCGCTGGAAGCGGCCGAAATGGCGCTGCTGCGTGTCATCCACGCGTCCGAACTGCCCGATCCCGGCGCACTGATGGAGCGGATGGCGAGCGGGGAGGCTGCGCCCGCCCGCGCCGGCGGCGCTCCGGCCCGCGCCGAGGCTCGCCCATCGGCACCGCCCGAGACGTTCGCGGCGCTGGTCAGGCTGCTCGACGAAAGCGGCAAGGCGCTCCTCGCCCAGCAGCTCCACGATTTCGTCCGCGTCGTCCGCTATGCGCCGCCGGAACTCGTCATCAAGCCGGTGAAGCCGCTCGCGGGCGAGTTCCTGCGCGATCTCGGAACGGCGCTCAAGGCTTTGACTGGAACCACCTGGACCGTCGGTGCGTCGGACGGGGAGGCCGAGCCTTCGCTCCTCGAGCAGGAAAAAGCGGCCGCGGACCGGCTGCGCGAGGAGGTTCTCGCCTCTCCTATGGTGGCGGCCGCCTTTGAAGCCTTTCCCGAAGCCGAACTGACCGGCTTCACCCGCAACGACCAACGGAGCGCTTGAACGCCATGCAAAATCTCGACGATCTCTTGAAGATGGCCCAGGAGGCCCAGGCCAAGCTCATGCAGGCGCAGGAGGATCTCGACAATGTGATGGTCGAGGGCGTGTCCGGCGGCGGCCTCGTCAAGATCCGCGCCAGCGCCAAGGGCCGCATCGTCGGCGTCGAGATCGACGAAAGCCTGCTCCAGCCGTCTGAAAAGCAGATGGTCGAGGACCTCGTCGCCGCCGCGCTGAACGACGCCCGCTCCAAGGCCGACGTCGCGGCGCAGGCGTCGATGCAGCAGGTCACCGGCGGCATGCAGATGCCCCCGGGTTTCAAGATGCCGTTCTAAGTCGCGGATTTCACTGGGCGTTCGTTTCCGCCGGCGGCGCAGACTCGGGCTGCGGCACCGGCGGCGCGGCCGGGGCGGGCGCGTCCGTCTCGAACTCCTCGCCCGGGAGGGCTGGCACCGGCTGCGGTGTCGCTTTGGGGCGCGGGGCAGGGCGGCGCACGGCCGGCTCGGGGCGCTCCCTCGGAGCGGCGACGCCCTGGTAGACGCAGGCGTCGAGCCGGTCGCGGGCGACGACGGCGGTGCGCGCGGCGATCATGTTGCCGTAGCGGCGGGTGAAGCCGGTCGGGGCAACCGCCTCGCGGCGCTTTGGGAGGGGAAACACGGCGGCGATGCGGGCGGCTTCCTGGCGGGTGAGGTTCGACGCGTCGTGGTTGAAGTAGCGCTGGGCGCCGGCGTTGACGCCATAGGTTCCGATTCCGGTCTCGGCGACGTTTAGATACACCTCCATGATCCGCCTCTTGTCCCAAAGGTTCTCGATCAGGACCGTGAACCAGGCTTCGAGCCCTTTGCGGAAATAGCCGCCGCCCTGCCACAGGAAGGCGTTCTTCGCCGTCTGCTGGCTGATCGTGGAACCGCCGCGGATCACGGACCCGCCGCGGGCATTGCGGCGCATCGCCTGCTCGATCGCCTGGCGGTCGAAGCCCGAATGGGTGCAGAACTTGCTGTCCTCGCCGGCGATCACCGCACGCACCATGTCCCGATCGATCCGCTCGATCGACATCCAGGATCCGCGCGCACCGTTGCCGGACAGGACATCGCCGAGCTGGGTAAAGGTGATCGGCGGGTTCACGAAGCGGTAGGCGAGCACCCAAAGGATGCTGCCGACGAGGAAGATCAGGACCGAGTAGATCGCCCAGCGCACGATGCGCCCGAACCAGGAGCGGCGGGGGCGGTCGGCCGTTGCCGAGGTTGCTCGCCTTGCCACAACCGCTAGTCCTGAGCTTGTCGAAGGACGGATTGCAGCGCGCGGACCCGCGCTTCGACAGGCTCAGCCCTAGCGGTTTCCCCGATCATCTGCCCGCCTTTCCACGCGAAAGGTCCCAAAGGTCGCGCCAAAAGGCGTGCTTTTAGCCCGCGGGGAGCAGGCGCCGTTCGCCGGCGAGGTTCATCAGCGCCTTTTGCAGCTTCTCGAAGGCGCGAACCTCGATCTGGCGGATGCGCTCGCGGCTGACGTCGTAGACCTGGCTCAGCTCCTCGAGCGTCTTCGGATCGTCCGTCAGGCGCCGCTCGGTGAGGATGTGCTTCTCGCGGTCGTTCAGATTCTTCATCGCCTCGAGAAGCAGCTCGTGGCGGACCTTGGTCTCCTCGGCCTCGGCGACGCGCTCGTCCTGCAGCGGTTCGTTGTCCACGAGCCAATCCTGCCACTGGCCTTCGCCTTCCTCGCGCAGGGGAACGTTGAGCGAGGTGTCGCCGCCCATCGCCATGCGGCGGTTCATCGACACGACGTCGTCCTCGGAAACGCCGAGATCGGTGGCGATCTTGGTCACGTCCTCGGGTTTCAGGTCGCCGTCCTCAAAGGCGTCGATCTGGTTCTTCATCCGGCGCAGGTTGAAGAAGAGCTTCTTCTGCGCCGCGGTGGTGCCCATCTTCACGAGCGACCAGCTGCGCAGGATATATTCCTGGATCGAAGCGCGGATCCACCACATCGCGTAGGTGGCGAGGCGGAAGCCCCTTTCGGGCTCGAACTTCTTCACGCCCTGCATCAGGCCGATATTGCCTTCGGAGATGAGTTCGGCCGTCGGCAGCCCATAGCCGCGATAGCCCATGGCGATCTTCGCGACGAGGCGAAGGTGCGAATTGACCAGCTTCGCCGCCGCGTCCGTGTCCTGATGCTCGGACCAGCGCTTGGCGAGCATATACTCCTCCTCGGGGGCGAGGATGGGGAATTTCTTGATCTCCGCGAGGTAGCGGTTGAGGCCCGCTTCGCCGCTTGCCGCGGGTATCGTCGCGACGTTCCTACCGACTGCCATGATCGCTCAACTAAGCTCCCTGACGCTCCGCGGGTTGAAGCCCCGCGCGAGCCGTTTCATTGTTATACGGCAAGCGCCCCGAACAGTTCCTGAATATCGGACGGAAGGGGGCTTTTGAAGGATAAGTTTTCTTTCAGGACGGGGTGCACGAAACCGAGCTCGGCGGCGTGCAGCGCTTGGCGCTGAAAGTTCAAGCTTTTCAACAACTCGCGGTGAGCCGGCCGGGCGCGGCCGTAGACCGGGTCGCCGACCAAAGGGTGGCCGAGCGACGCCATGTGGACGCGGACCTGGTGAGTCCGCCCGGTTTCAAGGCGGCATTCGACCATGGCCGATTCGCGAAGCGGCTGCACGAGTCGCCAGTGAGTGACGGCACGCTTGCCGCGGCCTTCTTCCACGATCGCCATCTTGTGCCGGTTGGCCGAGGAGCGGGCGAGGGGGGCATCCACCATGCCGCCGCCGGTCTTCGGAAGGCCCGACACGATCGCCTTGTAGACGCGGTGAAGATCGTGGCGGGCGAACTGGGCGGCGAGGCCTTCATGGGCGCGGTCCGTCTTGGCCACGACGAGAAGACCCGACGTGTCCTTGTCGATCCGGTGGACGATGCCCGGCCGCGCCACGCCGCCGATGCCGGACAGGCGCCCGGCGCAATGGTGGAGGAGGGCGTTGACCAGAGTTCCATCGGCATTGCCGGCGGCGGGATGGACGACCATTCCCGCCGGCTTGTCGACGACGAGCAGGTGGTCGTCCTCATACACGATGTCGAGTGCGATCGCTTGCGCGACGTTGTGTGCCGGCGTCGGCTCCGGAACGGCGACGGCGTAGGTCCCCTCCGCGGCCTTCGACGACGGGTCGCGGACGGCGTTGCCCGCCGGCCCGGTCACGGCGCCGCTGGAGATCAACGCCTTCAGGCGCTCGCGCGACAGGGTCGGCACCGCGGCGGCGAGCGCGCGGTCGAGCCGCCAGCCGGCTGCGTCGGGTGCGATGGTCGCGCTGATGGTGGTGCCCCCCCGGGTCATTCGATCCTCGATGTGGCGATGAAATGCCCGTCTTCAAGCCCGCGCCGGTGCCCTCACCGCGCCGTCTTGGCGGCAGACTCTTGCCTCTTGCGTAACGAGCCGCCAAAGGAAGAACAGTTGAAGCGCAACGCCGGGGGCCAAGCACGTGAAATCGCACGAATTTGCGAGCCTGCTCTGCTCGCGGCTCTGTCACGATCTCCTGTCGCCCGTCGGCGCGCTCAACAACGGCATCGAATTGCTCGCCGACGAGCACGATCCCGAGATGCGCGCGCGCTGCCTCGATCTGCTCGGCGAAAGCGCGCGGGCGAGCGCCAACAAGCTCAAATTCTTCCGCCTCGCCTTCGGAGCGGCTGGGGGCTTCGCCGATCATGTCGACACGCGCGAGGCGCGGGTGGCGATCGAAGGGCTGTTCGGCGGCGACGGACGGATCCAGCTCGGCTGGATGGTCGATCAGCCGACCATGTCCAAGCCGGCGCTCAAGGTGCTCCTCAACCTTGTCCTCATCGCCGGCGACGCCCTCGTGCGCGGCGGCCGGCTCGACGTCGGAGCGGAAGCGCATGAGGGGGGGCTCGACATCGTGGTGCGCGCCGAAGGGCCGCGCATCGTCCTCGATCCGGAGCTGGTGAAGGTGCTTCGCGGCGACATCAACGAGGACGAGATCGCGCCGCGCGCCGCCGCCGCATGGCTCATCCATTGCCTCGTATCCGAATCCGGCGGCGAAGTGCAGGTCGCGGACGGGGGCGACGAGAACATGCTGCTCCTCGGCGTGTCCCTGCCGGGCTGAGCGCACGAACCGCGATGGACATGCTCGACATTCTCGACTGCCCGTCGCCCAATTTCGATGAACGGGCGCAGCCCATCTCGATGCTGGTCCTCCATTATACCGGCATGGAGGATGCGCGTTCGGCGATCGAGCGGCTGCGCGATCCCGCCTCCAAGGTGTCCTGCCATTATCTCGTCGACGAAGACGGCAAGATCGTGCGCATGGTCCCGGAGGAGAAGCGCGCCTGGCACGCCGGCCGCTCCTACTGGCGCGGCAATACGGACGTGAACGGCGCTTCCATCGGCATCGAACTGGTGAATCCGGGTCACGAACATGGCTACCGGCCGTTTCCCGAAGAGCAGATCGATGCGCTGGTCCGGCTCGTGGCCGACATCAAGGAGAGGCGCGGCATCACCCGCGGCAACGTCGTCGGCCATTCGGACGTCGCTCCGCAGCGCAAGCAGGATCCGGGCGAGCTCTTCCCCTGGTCGCGCCTCGCGAAGCTTCGCCTGGCGCTTCCCCGCCCGACCAAGCATCTCATGGACCCGTGCTGGACGGACGGCGGGTTCCTCCTCGCCCTCGAACGCTTCGGCTACGAAGTCGCGGACCCGAAGGCGGCGATCACGGCGTTCCAGCGCCGCTACCGCCCCGAAGCGCTCGACGGGGAGATTGACGGCGAGTGCCGGGCGATCCTTCTCGCGCTTCTGCTTCCCAAACCGCAGGGCGACGACTAGGGAGAAGCCGCCAGAGGGTCGGGCGGCCGCGGCGGGGCGCAAGCCTCGTCGAGGAAAGTCCGGGCTCCACGGAACAACGGTGCCGGGTAACGCCCGGCGGGCGCGAGCTTAGGGAAAGTGCCACAGAAAGCAGGTCGCGTAGGCTTCGGCCCTATGCTTCGGCAGCGCGACAGTGAAAGGGTGGGGTAAGAGCCCACCGCGGATCCGGCAACGGAAACGGCACGGCAAACCCCACCGGGAGCAAAACCGAATAGGGGCGGCGCGGGGCTTTGCGCTCCAGGGCATGTTCCGGCCCAGTCGCCCGGGTTGGTTGCTCGAGGGGCGGAGCGATCCGCCTCCCAGATGAATGGCCGCCCATCCCGCCGATGCTTCGGCAAAGGCGGGTGGACAGAACCCGGCTTACAGACCCTCTGGCATTTTTCCGCCTCGGCCGCGGCCCGCAAGGGCTGGTCGCCGGGTGCCTCACTTTCTATGGGAGCCCCATGGCGAAGCCGACGCGTTCGAATGATTGGGGATTTCCGCGCTGGCGGAGCTACGGCTCGGGGCGCGGCGCCGAACAGGTGCGGCTGTGCGACCGGGAAGGGTGCAGCGAGCCGGGGGACCGGCCGGCGCCCAAATCGCCGAATAGCCCCGAGCGCTGGTATTTCTGCCTCGCCCACGCCGCCGAATATAATCGCGGCTGGAATTATTTCGAAGGTCTCTCCGCCGAGGACGCCGCCGCGCGCGAAGCGGACGAGCGGCGCGGCGCGAACGGATACAAGCAATCGACCCATTACGGCTGGGGCGGGCCGGGCGACGGGACGCGAAGCCCCGACGAGATGCGGGCGCTCGGAGTCCTCGATCTCGACAGTGACGCGACGTTCGATGACGTCCGAGTCTCCTACCGCCGCCTCGCCAAGGCGAACCACCCGGACATGAACGGCGGCGACGCCGAAGCCGCCAAGCGCTTCCAGGCCATACAGGCGGCCTACGAGGTGCTGAAGAAAGCCGAGGAGCGCCGCGGCGCCTCCGCCTGAGCGGACGGGCCGCGCTCAGTCGGTGAACATGAAGGTGGCGCTGACATGGGCGACCGGATCGGCCGGGTCGCCGTCATGCGCGAGACCGCGCACGAAGCCGATGCTCTTCGTCGTCCGATAGCATTCGCCGCGGCCGACGATGGTGCGCCCGGGCGTCGCGGGGCGCAGATAGTCGACGCGCAGGTCCATCGTCGCCTGGTGGCGGAAGCGCCCGAGCTTCAGCCAGATGGAGAGGCTCGTCGCCATGTCCATCAGGCTGATGATCGGGCCCGAGGCGATGACGCCCGTATCGACGACGCCGATCAGCTTGTCGTCGTAGGGGAGGGTGAGTTCCGCCCAGTCGGGCCCGTGGTCCCGATAGTCGATCCCGAGCGCGCCGCCGTGCCCGACCTTGCGGACGAACTTCATGAACAGCTTCGGATCGAAGGGCGCGTCGCGGAAATCGGGCCGTGCCTCCCCGCTCACGCGGCGAGCCTTTCGGCGGTTTCGCGGATCAAGGCGATCATGTTCGGGATGCCTTGAGTGCGGTTCGAGCTCAGCTGCTTTTCCAGGCCGAAGCAAGCGAGCGCGCCTTCGATGTCGAGCGCCAGGATCTCGGACGGGCTTTTGTCCTGCACCGCGAGCAGCACGAGCGCGACGATCCCCTTGGTGATCGCCGCATTGCTGTCGGCCAGGAAATGGAGGCGGCCGTCCGGGGTCCTGGTCGCATAAACCCAGACGGAGGCCGAACAGCCGCGCACAAGGGTGGCGTCGGTCTTGAGCGGCTCCGGCATCGGCTCCAACGCCCGGCCGAGATCGATCAGAAGGCGATAACGGTCGTCGGGCTCGAGCAGGTCGAAATCGTTATGAACGTCGTCGAGGGTCTGGAAGGCCATGGCCTCCCCTTAGCGCCTCGCGCGCGGCATGGAAGCGCCGCGCTTCGTCAGCGGTCCCGCAGGCTCTCGATCTGGCGTTCGAGGCTGTTTTCCTTCTCGACGGTGATCCGCTCGATGACGGCAAGGCGCTCCTTGAGCTGGCGCACTTCGTCGCGGAGGCGGTCGTTCTCCGGATCGGAGCGGCGCTGCTCCTCCTTGTGTCTGAGCTTCATCCGCGAAAGGATGATCGTGGACACCGAGGAGATGAGCACGATCCCCACGATCATTTCGAACACGCCCATGTGATTTCCCCTGTTTTGCCGGTCCGGTTCAGCGCGCGTCGCGCAGCCGCTCGATTTCTTCGGAAACGTCGATGCCCTTGTCCGTGGCGATCCGCTCCAGGACGCGGACACGCTGTTCGAGCCGCTCGGTCATCGCCGCGTAGCGCGCCTGCTTGTCCGCCGCGTCGCGCTGGAGATGGTCGATCTCGCGCTCCTTCATCGAAATCCACCGTTTCGCGACCCCGGCGAGGATCGCGACGATCGGTATGAACACCCAGATCCAGCTCGCCATGTCGTGTCTTCCCCTGAAGTTCAGTTGAGCGGCCGGTCGCGAAGCTTCTCGATCTCGTCCGAGACTTCGAGGCCCTTGTCGGTGACGATCCGCTCGAGCACCCGGACCCTTTGCTCCAGGCGCTCCGTATGCGCCGCATATTGCGCCGCTTTCTCGGCCGTCATCCGGGCTTCCAGCTCCATCCGCCGCTCGCGATGATCGAGCAGGCGCTTGAGGAAGGGCTGGCCGAAGATCAGAATGGACGGCAGGCCGATGATGATGAAGATGACCAGAACCTTGGATAGATCGTCCACCTTTTCGCTCCTTCAATTCTTTGGGAGGCGCAGGGATTCGATCTCCTGCGTCAGGCGGTGGCTGTCGTCGGTGACGATGCGCTCGACGACGGCGAGGCGGTCCTTCACCGAGCCGAGCTCGGCGCGAAGCTGGGCATTCTCGCCGGACAGGAGCTTGATCCGCTCCATCGCCTCGTCGCTCGCCTTGGGATAGATAGCCTGGCCCCAGGCGCCGTCCAGTGGATAGCCGTGCTTGACCCGGAGCCAGGTGGTGAACACCCAGCCGACGATCGCGAGCAGGGCGATGATGGCGATCATCGGCGCCGCTTGTGCGATTTCCCCTTCCACGTTTCTTCTCCCCAAGCTTGATTCAGCGCAGCAGCTCGATCTCGCGGGCGGTGCGCTCGGACGGATCGGTCGCGATCCGTTCGAGAACCTGGAGCCGCTCGCCGAGCCGTCCCACTTCCCCGACCAGCCGCGCATTCTCGTTGCCGAGCGCCGCGATCGTCTCGTTGGCGCCGGCCATGGCGAGCCGCTGGCGCGCGCGGATCCAGGCCATGGCGAGGACCAGGATCGTCGCCATGACGAGGGCGGTCGTGGTGATCAGAAAGATGGCGAGATTGTCGTCCATGTCGGTTCCCCTTGCAGCGGTTTCAGCGCAGCCGTTCGATTTCGCGCGAAAGCTGGCCGTGCGAGCTCGTCACGTAGGTCTCGACGTCGGCGAGGCGCCGGTCGATGTCGCGGATCTTCGAGCGGACGACGCGGGTGGTGCGGCGCGGATTGGTGCGCACCCCCTGCCAGAACTTCTTTTCTTCCTTGTTCTCGTAAACGAGTTCGGTCGGCCTGACCGGCGCCATCCACGCGGTGATGAGATAGGCGACGAGGCCGGCGCCCGAACCGAGAAAGGTGAGAAGCAGGAAGCCGATGCGGACAAGGGTCGCGTCGAGGCCGGTATAGTCGGCGATGCCGGCGCAGACGCCGAGCCACTTCTTGTTCTGCTTGTCGAGGTAGAATTTGGTGCGGCTGGTGCTCATCTCGCCCTCCTTTCGGGCTGGTGGGAGCGGCTCGGCGCAGCGAGCCCAGCGGTGGATGCGGACCTGCGGTCCTCCAGAGCGAGGTCCACCGGATCGCAGGCGACGGCACGCCAGTTCGGGTTTTCGGCGGCAAGGATGCGTTCGATCGAGCACATGCGCTCGTCGAGGCGGCGCGCGACGTCGTGCAGTTCGTCGAGCAGGTCCTCGTCCTCGCGGGTCAGCGTCGCCGCGCTCTTCCACTTGGTGATGTAGTGGAAGATGATCCACGGCAGGCCGAGGAAGAGGACCCCGACGACAAAAACGGGAATGAGCACCTCGTCCATCTGATCAGCCCTCCTGTCCGGACGTGGAACCGCCGGAGCGCTTCGCCTTCAAGGCGGCGAGCTCGGCTTCGACCTTGTCGGAATTCCTGAGCTCGGCGATCTCCTCTTCGAGCGTCTTGCCCGGCCCGCCCAGGCCGAGCGCGTCGGCGCGGCCCTCCGCAAGGTCCGCATGCCGCTCCAGGACGTCGAAGCGGGAAAAGGCTTCGTCGACCTTGGAGCCCGCATACATCTCGCGCATCCGGATGCGGTTCTGGGCGCTTTCGAGGCGGCTCATGATCGCATTCTGGCGGGTGCGGGCTTCGCGCAGCTTGGTCTGGAGCTTGGCGATGTCGCCTTCGGAGGCTCGCAGCGCGTCGTCGAGCACGGCGATCTCGGCGCGCAGGCCCTCGGCCATGTCGCCCGCTTTCTGCTTCTCGACGAGGGCGGCCTTGGCGAGGTCCTCGCGGTCCTTGGAAAGGGCGAGCTCCGCCTTTTCCGTCCAGCTGTCCTGAAGCGCTTCGAGCTTGGCGATCTGCCGGCGGATTTCCTTCTGGTCGGCGATGGTGCGGGCGGCGGAGGCGCGCACTTCGACGAGGGTTTCCTCCATCTCCATGATGATCATCCGGATCATCTTCGCCGGGTCTTCCGCCTTGTCGAGCAGGTCGGTGACGTTGGCGGCGATGATGTCGCGCGTCCGCGAAAAGATACCCATGGGGACGAACTCCTGCAGTGAAAACTGAAATCGAGGCGATCCTGCCCCTTCATGCCGCCGCGGCGCAAGCGGCGCGAGGATGGAGAGGGGTGAAATCGGCGGAAGAGGCGGCATGGGTGCGATCGGCGCAATCGGCGCGCCGCTCGCCGCAGGCTCCGTCCGCCCGTCGTGTCCGGGGGTGCCGGGCTCAGCCATGGGCGGTGCCGATCGGGGCGGCCGCGGCCAGCTGGGGCGCAGGGATCGGGCTCGCCGAAACCGGGCCCACCGCGGCGCCGACGGCGAGCGTGGTGAGCATGAGCGAGAAGACCGCGGCGGAAGCGGTCCGGACGATGCGATCGAGATTGAACATGTGCCGTCTCCCTGGCCTGTCTCGCTCCGCCACCACGGCGGGCGATGCACAAGGACATACAAGGGCCGTGCCAATTCGCCGGAACGGCAGAAAAGCGCTATTTTCTCGTGAAAGACGTCGTTCGGGCTTGATCCCGCTGCCGCAGGGGCTTGCTAAATGTCGGGGAATCGTCCCAATTCATGGCATGGAGCGGAACACCAACCTCGTCGGCCAGGCCTCGTCCTTTCTCGATGCGATCGAACGGGCGAGCCGCGCCGCGCCGCTCGACCGGCCCGTGCTGGTGATCGGCGAGCGCGGCACCGGCAAGGAGCTGGTCGCCGAGCGCCTGCACCATCTCTCCGCCCGCTGGGACGGGCCCCTGGTGGTCATGAACTGCGCCGCGCTGCCCGAAACCCTGATCGAGGCCGAGCTGGTCGGCCACGAGGCGGGCGCGTTCACCGGTGCGTCAAAGGCGCGCGCCGGACGCTTCGAGGAGGCCGATGGCGGCACCATGTTCCTCGACGAGCTCGCGACCCTATCGTCCGGCGCGCAGGACCGGCTGCTGCGCGCCGTCGAATATGGCGAAGTCACCCGCATCGGCGCGTCCAAGCCGATCAAGGTCGACGTGCGGATCGTGGCGGCAACCAACGAGCACCTTCCCAAGCTCGTCGAGGAAGGCCGCTTCCGCGCCGACCTTCTCGACCGGCTCTGCTTCGAAGTCATCACATTGCCGCCGCTGCGCCACCGCGAAAGCGACATTCCGGTTCTCGCCGATCATTTCGCACGCCGCATGGCGCTGGAGCTGGAATGGGACCGCTGGCCCGGCTTCAGCGAAAAGGCGATGGAGCAGATGCTGGCCTATCCCTGGCCCGGCAACGTTCGCGAACTGAGGAACGCCGTCGAGCGCGCCGTCTACCGCTGGGAGGATCCGTCGCGGCCCGTCGACGCCATCCAGTTCGATCCCTTCGAATCGCCGTGGCGCCCGATCGTGACGCTTGCCACGGCGAACGACAACAAGGCCGCCGAAGCGTTGCCGCCGCCGGACGCCGCCGCACCGCCCCAGCAGCCGCAGCTCCCGCCCGCCGCGGCCAAGGCGTTCGACCCGGAAAGCTGCGCCGATTTTCGCCTCGCCGTCGCCGAATATGAAAAGGCGATCCTCGCCGCCGCGCTCGAGAAATGCCGCTGGAACCAGCGTGCCGCCGCGGCCGCGCTCCAGCTCTCCTACGACCAGCTTCGCCACGCCCTGCGCCGCCACGAGCTGCAATAAAAAGGCCGCTGTTTCCAGGCGCGCCGGACTAAGCTATTGAGAAGCATCAGGAGGTCAGCCTCGATGCTCGCCCGCGCCGCTCTCTTTCTTGCCGCTTCCCTCGCAGTCGGCGCGCCCGCCGGCGCGGCCGTGACCGTGATCGGCAGCAACGCCGCCCGCCGCTGCTACGAGGCGGCGGACGCGCCCTTCGCCGCGCGGCCCGAGACGATGGCCCTTTGCGACCAGGCCCTGGCAGGGCCGCCGCTCAGCGCGCGCGACCTCATTGCCACGTACGTCAACCGCGGCATCCTGCGCGTCCGAAGCGGCGATCTCGCCGGCGGGATCGAGGATTTCGATGCCGCCATCGCGCGCGACCCCAATGTTGCCGAAGCCTGGTTCAACCGGGGCGTCGCCTTGCTGCGCACGCGCGGCGCGGCGGCGGCGCTGCCTTCGTTCGACCAGGCGGTGGAGCGGGGGACGGCCCAGCCGGCGCTTGCCTATTTCGGCCGCGCGGTCGCGCTGGAGGCGCTCGGCGACGTGCGCCGCGCTTATGCCGATTACCGGCGCGCGAGCGAGCTCGACCCCGCCTGGGACCGCCCGCGCGCCGAGCTCGCCCGCTTCCAAGTCCGAGGCAACTGACAAGCGTCGATTTTCCGCGACAAAAGGGGTGCCGCCGGGCGCGGCGCGGCGCTAGCAGCCGGGCGACCCCTTCTGTTCACCGGAGACTCGCATGCCCTTCGTCCTTCCCGATCTGCCCTTCGCCATCGACGCGCTCGACCCGCACATGTCGGCTGAAACCCTCGAATTCCACCACGGCAAGCATCACAAGGCCTATGTCGACAAGACCAACGGGATGGTGGGGGAGAAGGGGCTCGAAGGCGCTTCGCTGACCGAGGTGATCCGCGCCGCCAGGGAGCGTGGCGATGCGGGCCTGTTCAACAACAGCGCGCAGATCTGGAACCACAGCTTCTTCTGGCAATGCCTTGCCGCGCCCGGCGACCGCCGCCCGACCGGCCGGCTCGCCGCCCTCATCGAAGACGCGTTCGGCACCACCGACGACATGCTCGCCGCGCTCAAGGCGGAAGCGGTCGGCCATTTCTCGAACGGCTGGGCGTGGCTCGTCCTCGACTCCGGCAAGCTGCGCATCACCTCGCTCCACGATGCCGACACGCCCGTCGTTTATGACGGCATGAAGCCGCTCCTCACCCTCGATGTCTGGGAGCATGCCTATTACATCGACTACCGCAACCGCCGCCCTGACTTCGTCGATGGCGTGCTCGCCAATATCGTCGACTGGGAGTTCGTCGCGACGAACCTCGACGGCGAAGGCGTGAAGAGAGCGGACCAGGAAGGCCGATAAAACCTCCCCATCGAAGATGGGGAGGGGGACCACCCGAAAGGTGGTGGAGGGGTAAGGGGCGAGGCCGCTGCCGTCTCGCGCCAGGCACTCGGAAAGCGAGCCCTCTACCCATCCACCATGCTTCGCATGGTCCCCCTCCCCATGCTCCGCATGGGGGGGGAACTAGGATTTGAGCCGGTAGCCCGTCTTGAAGATCCATGCGATCACGCCGAGGCAGGCGAAGAAGAAGACCAAAGTCATGCCGAGGCTGAGCGCCACGCCGACATCCGCGGTGCCGTAAAAGGACCATCGAAAGCCGCTGATCAGGTAGACGACCGGGTTGAACAGGGTGATCGAGCGCCACGGCTCGGCCAGCATCTCGATCGAGTAGAAAGCGCCGCCTAGGAAGGTGAGGGGCGTCACGATCAGCATCGGGATGAAGTTGAGCTGCTCGAAGCTCTGTGCCCAGACGCCGATGATGAATCCGAACAGGCTGAACGTCGTCGCGATCAGCACCAGGAAAGCGATCATCCAGAAGGGGTGGAGGATCTGGATCGGCACGAACAGGCTCGCGGTCGCAAGGATGATCAGGCCGAGCACCAGCGACTTGGTCGCCGCCGCGCCGACATAGGCCAGGACGATCTCCAGCGTCGAAACAGGCGCCGAGAGCAGCTCGTAGATCGTGCCGGTGAATTTCGGGAAGTAGATGCCGAAGCTCGCATTGAAGATGCTCTGCGTGAACAGCGAGAGCATGATGAGCCCGGGCACGATGAAGGCGCCGTAAGGGACGCCGAGGTCCGACGTGTTCATCCGCGAGCCGATCGCCGAGCCGAAGACGATGAAATAAAGCGAGGTGGTGAGGACTGGCGTCACCACGCTCTGCAGCAGGGTGCGGAGCGCCCGCGCCATTTCGAACCGGTAGATCGCCCAGACGCCGTGGAGGTTCACGTGCGATTCCTTTCCGAAACGAGGCTCACGAAGATGTCCTCGAGCGAGCTTTGCCGCGTGTTCAAATCCTTGAAGGCGATGCCGAGCTCGCTCATCCGGCGAAGCAGCGAGGGGACGCCGGTGCGCTCCGCATTGGCGTCAAAGGTCATGAGCAGTTCGTGGCCCTCTGCCTTCAGCTCCAGCGGCCAGTCGCCGAGCTCCGGCGGAATCGCCTCCATCGGCTCGGCGAGGGTGAGGCTCAGCTCCTTCTTGCCGAGCTTCTTCATCAGCGCGCTCTTTTCCTCGACGAGCACGAGCTCGCCGCGCGAGATCACGCCGACCCGGTCGGCCATCTCCTCGGCCTCCTCGATATAATGGGTGGTGAGGATGATGGTGACGCCGGTGTCGCGCAGCTTCCTCACCAGCTCCCACATGTCGCGTCGAAGCTCGACGTCGACGCCGGCCGTGGGCTCGTCGAGGAACAGGATTTCGGGCTCGTGGCTGAGCGCTTTCGCGATCATCACGCGGCGCTTCATCCCGCCCGACAGCTCCATGATCTTGGACTTCCGCTTGTCCCAAAGCGACAGGTCCTTGAGGATGCCTTCGATATAGGCTGGATTGGGCGGGCAGCCGAACAGGCCCCGGCTGAAGGTCACGGTCGCAATCACGCTCTCGAAGGCGTCGGTGTGGAGCTCCTGCGGAACGAGCCCGATCTTCCTGCGCGCCGAGCGGTAGCCTTTGGCATGGTCGTGGCCGTCGACCAGCACCGTACCCGTGCTCGGCGTCACGATGCCGCAGACGATCGAGATCATGGTCGTCTTGCCGGCGCCGTTCGGGCCGAGAAGGGCGAAGATCTCGCCCTTTCCGATTTCGAGGTCGACGGACTTCAGGGCCTGGTGGCCGCCCTTGTAGGTCTTGGAAAGACCGCGGATCGAGATCACGGGGGGACGGGTCATTGGGTCGGCGGCGGCGTCGGGTCCTTCGCGTCCTCCAGCTGGAGGCCGTTGCGAAGGAGCATGGGGACGTTCGCCATGGCGAAGACGAAGGCGGCAGCGGTGAAGCCCCAGACCTTGATCGTCAGCCAGGTATCAAAGGTGACCGTGCGGCGCAGCACCTCGTTGCCGAGCGCCATCGCCAGAAAGAAGAGCGCCCAATTGCGCGAAATTTTGCGCCAGCCGTCTTCCGTCAGACCCGGGAAGATCGGGCCGAAGACGTATTTGAGCAGCGCCTTGCCAGCGGCCAGCCCGGCAAGAAGCAGGACTCCGAAGCCGACATAGATGAGCGTCGGCTTGAGCTGGATGAACGCCGGGTCGCGGAAATAGATGGTGAGCCCGCCGAAGCCGATCACCAAAACCGCCGAAATCCACATCATCGGCGAAACCCGCCGGTAGAAATGCAGCGACCAGGCCATCGCGACCAGCACCGCCGCCATGAACACGCCGGTGGCAACGAGGGTGCCGATCAGCCCGCCATAGCTTCGCTCGGCGATCTTGTAGGCGACGAAGAAGGCGAGCAGCGGCCCGAAATCGAGCGCGAAGTTCGCGAGGCCTTTCGGGTGGGAAGGCGCCTTGGCGGCCATAATCAAAAGTCTCCCGAAGCGCCGGCAATGGCGCGCGCCGCCTCGCGCGGATCGAAGGGCCTCAAATCGCCGAGTCCCTCGCCGACGCCGATGGCGTGGATCGGCATCTTGTAGCGCTCGGCCGCCGCCGCAAGGACGCCGCCGCGGGCGGTGCCGTCGAGCTTGGTCATGACGAGCCCGGTCACGCCCGCAACCTCCTTGAACACCTCGATCTGGCTCAAAGCGTTCTGACCCGTCGTGGCGTCGAGGACGAGGACGACGTCGTGCGGCGCCGCGGGGTTCAGCCGGCCGAGGACGCGCCGGATCTTGGCCAGCTCGTCCATCAGGCCCTTTTTGTTCTGGAGCCGCCCGGCCGTGTCGACGATCAGCACGTCGATCCCTTCGGCGGTCGCCTTCTTGACGCCGTCGAAAACGATGGCGGAGCTGTCGCTGCCTTCGGCGCCGCAGATGATCGGCACGCCGATCCGGTCCGCCCAGACGCGGAGCTGGTCGATGGCAGCGGCGCGGAACGTGTCGCCGGCGGCCAAGAGGACGCCGTAATCCTGTTCAAGGAAATTGTGCGCGAGCTTGGCGATCGTCGTCGTCTTGCCGGAGCCGTTGACGCCGACGACGAGGATGACCTGCGGGCGCGGGAAGGCGTCGATCTCGAGCGGCTCCGCGACGGGCGCCAGGATCTTCTCCAACTCCTCGGCCACGATGCCGCGCACCTTGGCTTCGGTGAGATCGCCCTCGAACCGCTCGCCGCGGAGCCGCTCGCGCACCTTGGCGGCCGTCTCCGGCCCGAGATCCGAAGCGATCAAGGCTTCCTCGATCTCGTCCAGCGTCCAGTCGTCGAGCTTGGACGAGGTCATGAGTCCGCCGAGATTCTCACCGAGCTTGTCCGACGTCTTGCGGAAGCCGTCCCGCAGGCGGTCGAGCCAGGGGGCCTCGCTCATGCGGGAATTCCGAGCAGTGTGCCGTCTTCGACACCGATGATTTTCACGTTCTGAACCTTCCCAGCCTCGCTCGTGCCGAGCGCAGTCGCGCGCTGCACGGCGTCGTTATTCGCGCCCGTCGACTCCGATCGGGGCGAAGGGGCGCCGGCGATCCGCAACGGCGCGAAATTCTCCGCGCGGCAAAGTCCGCCGCGTTCGGCGAGCACCTTCTGCTCGGAACCCACCATCGCCTGCAGCCACCGCGCCCGCCGTCTTCCGGTCGCCTCCCGCAGCCGCCGCGCCCGCTCCTTGATCACCTCGTAAGGCACCTGCGGCATGCGCGCCGCGGGGGTGCCCGCTTTGGGCGAATAAGGGAAGATGTGGCCCATGACGATGTCGCATTCGTCGATCAGCGCCGCGCTGTTCTCGTGCATCGCGTCGGTCTCGGTAGGAAAGCCGGCGATGAGGTCGGCGCCGATGGCGATTTCGGGGCGGCGCTCCTTGAGGCGCGCGACCGTCTCGACGGCCTGGGCGCGGCTGTGGCGCCGCTTCATGCGCTTCAGGACCATGTCGTCGCCGGCCTGGAAGCTCATGTGGAGGTGGGGCATGAAACGCGGCTCGCCCGCCGCCAGCTCGAACAGCCGTTCGTCCAGCTCGATGCAGTCGAGCGAGGAGAGACGCAGGCGGGGAAGGGCGGGGACGTGGCGCAGGATGCGCTCGACCAGTAGTCCAAGGGTCGGCGCGCCGGGAAGGTCGGGGCCGTAGCTGGTCACGTCGACCCCCGTCAGCACCACTTCCCGAATGCCCAGATCGACGAGCGCCTTGACGCGGTCCACCACGAGGCCCGCCGGCACCGAACGGCTGTTTCCGCGGCCGTAGGGGATGATGCAGAAAGTGCAGCGATGGTCGCATCCGTTCTGCACTTCGACAAAAGCGCGGGACCGTTCGGCATAGCTGGCCACAAGATGCGGCGCCTTCTCCATCACCGCCATGATGTCGGAGACGCGGACCTCGGCTGGCGGGGGTTCAAGAGAGTCCGAGAACAAGGAACCCGCTAGGGCTGAGCCTGTCGAAGCCCGGGTCCCGCGCGCGGCAACCCGCCCTTCGACAGGCTCAGGGCTACCGGTGTGGGTGAAAGACGAAGCCATCGATTTTTCGAGATTGCCGAAGACGCGGCTCACCTCCGGCATGGCGGCGAAGCCCGCCGGATCGACCTGCGCGGCGCATCCCGTCACCATGACACGCGCATCCGGCCGCGCGCGCTTTGCGCGGCGGATCGCCTGGCGGGTCTGGCGCACCGCTTCGTTGGTAACGGCGCAGCTGTTGATGATGACGAGGTCGTCCGCCCCGCCCGCAAGCTGCCGCATCTTTTCGCTTTCGGCCATGTTCAGCCGGCAGCCGAGGGTGATGACCTCCAGCCCGCTCACAGGTCGATCTCGCCGGTGAAGACGGACGTCGCAGGACCGGTCATGCGGATCGTGCCGCCCGGCTCCCAATCGATCGTTAAACTCCCTCCCGGCAGGCGGACTTCGACGGGGCTCGCGACCAGCTTGCGGCGTATCGCGGCAACGGCGGTGGCGCAGGCGCCGGTGCCGCAGGCCTGGGTGAGGCCGGCGCCGCGCTCCCAGACCCGGAGGCGAAGCGCGCCGTCCTCGAGTGCGGCGACGTTGACGTTGACCCGCTGCGGGAAGAGAGGGTCGTTCTCGATCAGCGGACCGAGCCGGGCGAGATCGACGGCGTTCGCGTCGTCTACGAAGAAGATGGCGTGCGGATTGCCGACATTGACCGCGGCGGGGTTCGTGAGGTTCTCCCAGCCGACCGGCATGGCGGCCGTGTCCATCGGGTAGGCGAGGGGGATCTCGTCCCAGCCGAAGCGAGGAACGCCCATGTCGACGCTGGCGCCGGCGCCGTTCGCGACACCCCGAACGACGCCGCCCTTCGTCTCGATCGCACTTGTTCCGCCGACCAGCATCGCCACGCAGCGCGCCGCATTGCCGCAGGACTCGACTTCGCCGCCGTCGGCATTCCAGATGCGCATGCGCACGTCCGCCGCCTTGGAAGGCTCGATGACGATGAGCTGGTCGCAGCCGACGCCCGTCTTGCGATCGGCGATGGCGCGCGCCCGCGCCGCGTCGATCTCGACCGGCGCCTCGCGCGCGTCGAACACGACGAAGTCGTTCCCGAGACCGTGCATTTTACGAAAGGGGCGGCGCATGGCCGCGATCTAGGGCGCGCGGCTTCGTTCGTCCACCTCGGGGAGGGTCAGGCGCGGCGGCGCTTCGGCTCCGCTCCGCGCTGCTCTTCCGCCAACTCTTCCGCTTGCTCCTGCGCTTCCTCGCTGAACAACGTGTCCGTCCTGCGGGCGCCGTAGGAAAGGCCGCGCTGCGCGAGGAGCTTCACCACGCCCGAGGCCGGCGTCGGCTTGCCGAAGAGCCAGCCCTGGCCCTTGAACGTGCCGATGCAGCGCAGGCGCGCTTCGATCACTTCGTCCTCGATGCCCTCGGCCGTGACGGCGAGGCCGAGGCTTTCCGCGAGGCGCGTGATGGCGGTGACGATGGTGACCGAGTCGCTCGCCTCGTTGATCGAGGACACGAAGCTCCGGTCGATCTTGATCCGGTCGAAGGGGAGGGCACGAAGGTGGGCGAGCGAGGAATAGCCCGTGCCGAAATCGTCGAGCGCGAGCTTCACGCCCTGATTCTTGAGGCTCCCGACGATGGTCTGGGCGAGGCCGAGGCATTCGAAGAGCGAGCTTTCGGTGATCTCGATCTCGAGCCGCTCGGCCGGGAACCCCGTTTCGACGAGCAGCTTCGTGATCTTCTGTGCCAGCCAGGGATCCTTGAGCTGGATGGGCGAGATGTTCACCGACAGCGTCAGCGACGAATCCCACTGCTTGGCGACTTCGAAGGCCTGGCGCATCACCGACATGGAAAGGTCGCCGATCAGGCCGCATTCCTCGGCAATGGAGATGAATTCGTCGGGCCCGACGATGCCGCGCTCCGGATGCTCCCAGCGCGCCAGCATCTCGAAACCGTGCAGGCTTCCGCTGACAAGGTCGATCTGCTGCTCGAAATAGGGAACGAACTCGCCGGCCGGGACGCCGCGCCGCAGGCCCATCTCGATGTCGTTGCGCATCTCGAGCTCGCGCTGCATCGACGCGTCGAACCAGGCGTAGCGGCCGCGGCCGAGCTTCTTGGCCGCATGCATGGCGATGTCCGCGCGCCGGGTCAGCATCTCGACCGAATCGCAATCGTCGCCGGAGCTGGCGACGCCCACCGAAGCGGAGACATGGGTGTGGACGCCGGCGAGATCGAACGGCTTGCCGAGCCGGTCGACGATGAAGTCTGCGATCCGGTCGGCTTCGGACGGCGTGGATGTGTCGTAGAGAAAGGCGGCGGCGAATTCGTCCCCGCCGAGGCGTGCGGTGACGGCGCCGCGCGGCAGGGCCTTGGAGATGACTTCGGCCGTCATCCTGAGCAGATTGTCGCCGGTCAGGTGGCCGTGAAGGTCGTTCACCGTCTTGAAGCTGTCGAGGTCGACGACGAGCATGGCGAGGCTCTGCTTGCGCTTGCCCGCCCTGGCGAGGAGGTCGTTCGCCGCCTGACCGTAGGACCGGCGGTTGAGGAAGCCGGTCAGGGGATCCGTTGAAGCGAGGCTGTTCGCGCGCTTCTCGGCCGCGGTGCGCTCCACCACTTCGCGTGCCGCGTCGCGGTACCGGCGCCAGCCGTAGATCGTAAGGGCGACGTTGAGGAGCAGGAGGCCGACGATGATGTTGCCGTTGTTAGAGCCCATGCGCGCCAGCTGGCGCCCGAGCTCGATCACGTAGCGATCACTCATCTTGAGGAAGAGGAGAAGAACCGTAAGGGCGACGCTCAATGCGACGATGTCCTTCGCGGCCCCGGTTCCCTCCTTCGGCCGCTGATGCGCAAACAGGCCCGCCATCCGTCCCTCACGTCGCCTTCGAAACCCCGCCGCGATACGGGGCCGGGGGTGAAGATCGGGTTAAGTGCTGGACGTGCGGAGGCTGCGGTTCTGCAAACCGTCCTTCGACCGGCTCAGGACTGGCGGTGGTGGGGTAATCAAACTTTCGTCCCACTCACCCCGCTAGGGCTGAGCCTGTCGAAGCCCGGTTCGCCCGCGCGGCCCCCGGCGTGCAGCCACCAGACTTGCCCTTTCCCCCTTCTTTGGCTATGCGGCGCTCCATCCCTTCGGGGAGGTGTTGCGCAAGGCGCGCGCGCTGGCCGGCGAGTTTCGCCCGCCGGCGCTTTTGCGTTTGGCCGCGAAACTGGATGGAGTGAGCGCATGTTCGACAGCCTGAGCGACCGCCTTGCCGGCGTGTTCGACCGCCTGCGCGGCCGCGGCGCGCTGACCGAAGCGGACGTGCGCGCGGCGATGCGCGAAGTCCGGATCGCGCTTCTCGAAGCCGATGTCGCGCTCCCCGTCGTCCGCGAGTTCGTCGACAAGGCGACGGAAGCTGCCGTCGGCCAGCAGGTTCTGAAATCGGTGACGCCCGGCCAGCAGGTCGTCAAGATCGTCCACGACGCGCTGGTGGAGATGCTCGGCGGCGATGCGTCCGAACTGAATGTCGCGGTCACGCCGCCCGCGGTCGTCATGATGGTCGGCCTCCAGGGCTCGGGCAAGACGACCACCACCGCCAAGCTCGCCCTTCGCCTCACCGAAAAGGACCGCAAGAAGGTCCTGATGGCGTCGCTCGACGTCAATCGTCCGGCGGCGCAGGAGCAGCTCCGAGTCCTCGGCGAGCAGGCCAAGGTCGCGACGCTTCCGATCGTCCCCGGCCAGCAGCCGGTCGAGATCGCGCGGCGCGCCATGCAGGCCGCCAAGCTCCAGGGCTACGACGTCCTGATGCTCGACACGGCCGGCCGCCTCCACGTCGACCAGCAATTGATGGACGAGATGAAGGCGATCGCCGGCGTCTCGACCCCGGACGAAGTGCTGCTCGTCGTCGACTCGCTGACCGGACAGGACGCGGTCAACGTCGCCCGCAACTTCTCCGAGCAGGTCTCGCTTTCGGGCGTGGTCCTGACCCGCATGGACGGCGATGCGCGCGGCGGCGCGGCGCTTTCGATGCGCGCGGTGACCGGCAAGCCGATCAAGTTCGCCGGCGTCGGCGAGGGGATCGACGCGATCGAGCCTTTTCATCCCAGCCGCGTCGCCGGCCGCATCCTCGGCATGGGCGACGTCGTCAGCCTCGTCGAGCGCGCGCAGGAGACGATCAAGGCGGACGAGGCCGAAGCGCTCGCCCGGAAGATGGCCAAGGGCCAGTTCGACTTGAACGACCTTCGCGGCCAGCTTCAGCAGATGCAGCGCATGGGCGGCCTCGGCGCCCTCGCCGGCATGCTCCCGGGCATGAAGAAGATGCAGAATGCGGTGAATTCGAGCGGCATGGACGGCAAGATCCTCGTCCACCTCGACGCGATCATCGGCTCGATGACGGCCAAGGAGCGCGCCAAGCCGGAACTCCTCAACGCCAAGCGCAAGATCCGGGTCGCCAAGGGTTCGGGAACCACGGTGCAGGAGGTGAACCGCCTCCTCAAGATGCACCAGGAAATGGCCAACGCCATGAAGAAGATCAAGAAGATGGGCGGCCTCGGCAAGCTCGGTGCCCTGTTCGGCGGGGGCGGCGGCGGGGCAGGGGGCCTCGGCGGCCTGCTCGGCGGCATGGGGGGAATGGGCGGAATGGGCGGTCCGGGCGGCGGCATGCCTCCCGGCGGTCTTCCCGGGCTCCCCGGCGGCGGCGGCAAGGGGCCGCAGGGCCTCCCGCCCGGCTTCGAGAATTTTTTGAAGAAGTGACGCCGCAGGCGTCATCCAGTCAGATTTGAACGAAAGGAACATCAAATGGCAGTTGCAATTAGGCTTTCGCGCGGCGGTGCGAAGAAGCGTCCTTATTACAAGATCGTCGTCGCCGACTCGCGCACGGGCCGTGACGGCAAGTTCATCGAGCGCATCGGCAGCTACAATCCGATGCTTCCCCGCGACAATCCCGAGCGCGTGAAGCTCGACGCCGACCGTGCGCGCCACTGGCTGTCGGTCGGCGCCCAGCCGACCGACCGCGTCGCCCGCTTCCTCGACCAGGCTGGTGTCGCCGAGCGCGCCGCCCGCCAGAATTTGAAGAAGGGCGAGCCGGGCGAAAAGGCCAAGGAGCGCGCCGAGGAGCGTGCGACGCGCGACGCCGAAGCCGCCGAAGCCGCGGCCGCCGCGTCCGCCGAAGCGGAAGCCGCTCCCGCCGCCGACGAAGCGCCTGCTGCCGAGGGCGGCGAGGGTGAAGCCACCCCCGCCGACGAGGCTCCGAACGAAGGCCAGTCGACCAGCGAGCCGGCCGAGGGCGGCGAAGACGCCGCGCCCGCCGACGGCGCCGACAAGGCGGAATAAGTCCCCTTGACGGGATTTGGACGAAATCCCTCCCCCGCGATGGGGGAGGGGCTTCCCCTCCGGGCGCTGCCGCAATGAGCGAGGAGCCCAGGGTCGTCCTCGCCGCCGTCGCGGGCGCGCACGGCATTGCGGGCGACGTGCGCCTCAAGCTGTTCGCCCAGTCGGTGGAAAGCCTGAAGCGCTACGGCACGTTGGACGTGGGCGGCCGCAGGCTCACCCTCGTTTCGGTGAAGCCCGGCGGCGGCGGCGCGATCGTGCGCTTCGCCGAGGTGAAGGACCGCACCGCCGCGGAAGCGCTGCGCAGCCAGACATTGAGCGTGCCCCGCTCGGCCCTTCCTCCGCTGGAGGAGGGCGAATATTATCATGCCGACCTTCTCGGCCTGCCCTGCGTCTCGGCGTCCGGCGCCGCGCTCGGCACCGTGGTCCTGATCGAGGATTTCGGCGCCGGCGACATCGTCGAGATCGAGCGGCCGACCGGCGGGCGTTTCATGGTCCCCGTCGCCCGGGCCGTGACGATCGAGCCCGATCGCCTCGTCATAGACGACGCCTTCGCCGAAGCTTAGCGCCCGGCTGCTGCCGGTCAGCGCTCGCCGACCAGTTTCTCGACCTTCGCCTTCACCGCCTTGATCCGGTCGGCCGCTTCCGTGAACGTGGCGACGTCCGAGCGCTTGCCGTTGGCGCGCGCGTCGTTGGCGGCGTCGATATAGCCTTCGAGGTCGGTGTCGAGGGCGTCGAGAATGATCTCGGCTTCATCCTGGTCTAGCTTCAGGTCGATGGTCTTGGGCATGGGTCCTCCGTTGGCCGCTCCTCTAGGAGGCGCGTACCGGAGCGGCAAGGCCCGCCGAGGGCGCAGCGGGGCGATCATCGGCATTTCATCGGCATTTCATCAGGTCCCCGCGCTTTCCCGCCCCGCTCCGCCCTGCCACGCTGCGCATACGATGGAGCAGACAGGGCGCCCTGGCACGGCGCCTCGACGAGGGGCACGATGATGCTGCGACTTTCCTCTACGCGTTCACCTTTCCGCCCGTCCGGCGGACCCTGCACGGTCAGCGCCTCCGCCCTTGCCGCCGCGCTCCTCGCCGTCGCCCTGTCGCCGAGCGCCGCGCGCGCCCAGGCGACGCCGGGCAGCCCGCAATGCCCGGTGGTGGGCAATGTCGTCACCTGCTCGGGCGCGCTTCCGGACGGCGTGGCCGTTACCGGCGGCGCCTATCAGGGGCTGACCGTCTCCAACGTCGCCGGCGACATGACCGCGACGAACCGGCCGGCCATCCAGTACCGCACGGACCAGCCGAACACGACGATCCTGCTCGACGACCCGGACTCGGCGGTTCGCCTCACCACCTCGGGCAATCCGGGCGATAGCCTGGTCGGCGCCATCCAGACGATCCTCCCGCAAAACGGCAGTTTTTCGCTCAATACCAATCTCGACATCTTCGTCACCGAAGCGAGCGGCACCGGCCAGCGCATGCAGCCCTTCGGCATCCTCGTCGCGGGCGAGGGCGGCACGTTCGCGATCACCAACAGCGGCGACATCGAAATGCGCGACGTGGATTTTGCGCCCGACAGTGCCTCGATCCTGATCGACGCGTTCGGCGCGAACCTCGTGTCGCTCACCAACAGCGGCGACCTCACGCAGGTCAACAGCGACGTTTCCACCGGCATCTTCGTCGCGGCCGACAATCGCCGCGTCGAGATCGTCAATTCGGGCGACATCCTGATCCCGGGCAATAACGGCTTCAGCGGGATCGAGCTTGCTTACCAGCCCACCCGCTTCGCGCCGCCGCCGGGCGGCCTGCGCGACGTGACGCCGTTCACCGGCGTGGGCGGGAGCCTTTCCTACAATGCGGCGCCGGTCATGCCGCTCGAAAGCTATTCCATCCGCAACGGCGGCCTGATCAGCGCCGAAGCCTTCGGGATCTACGTCCACACCAACATCGTCGACCAGACCGGCAACGGCATCGGCGCGCTCGGCGCTCCCGACGGATCGATCGTCAACGACGGCACCATTCGCGCGACCTTCGGGATCGCCGCCAGCCATTCGGGCGACCGCAACATCGTCAACAACGGGCGGCTC
>DASVQT010000034.1:0-10382 GCA_036388975.1 Allosphingosinicella sp.
GATGCGCCCGCCCTTCGCTCGCAACCACCGGCGCCCGCTCACCCTCATCGGCCATCAGCGAAGCGAACCGCTCCCCATCGAGCGTTGCCGACATGGCGAGGATGCGAAGGTCGGGCCTCAGCGCCGCTTGCGCATCGAGCGCCAGTGCCAGCCCGAAATCGCTGTCGAGGCTCCGTTCATGCACCTCGTCGAACAGCACGGCGGAGACCCCGGCCAGCTCCGGGTCCGCCTGCACGCGCGAAAGGAAAATCCCCTCCGTCAGCACCAGGATTCGCGTCCGCTCGGAGCGCTTCGTATCGAGCCGCGTCGCATAGCCGATCGTCTCGCCGACCCGCTCTCCGGCCAGCTCCGCCATCCGCTCCGCCGCCGCCCGCGCCGCCAGCCGGCGCGGCGAGAGGAGCAGGATCTCGCCCGTGCACCAGGGCTCCGCGAGCAGGGCAGGGGCGACGGCGGTGGTCTTGCCCGCCCCCGGCGGCGCGACCAGCACGGCATTGCTCCCCGCGCGCAGTGAAGCGAGCAGGTCGGGGAGGACGGCATGGATGGGAAGTTCGCTCACCAGGCCTCGTTCGTCCCGAGCGAAGTCGAGGGGCGCTGGCTCGGACTCATCGCGCGCGCTCTCGACTACGCTCGGGACGAACGAATCTCCAGACCTGCGCTCGCGCCGCCCGCGTTCGGACGCCTCAATAAGCTCGCGCGATGGCGAATTCGACCGCTTCGACCAGCGCCGCCTTGGCGCGCCCGCCCGGGAACGGCCCGAGCGCGTCGATCGCCCGCTGTCCGTAGGTCCGCGCCCGCGCCAGCGTGTCGTCGAGCGCCCCAGTGTCGCGCAGGATCCGCGTCGCCCGCGCCAAGTCCTCGTCGCTGGTCCGGTCGCCCTGGATCGCTGCCTTAAGAAACGCCCGATCGGCCTCGCCGGCGCGCGCGTAAGCGAGGATGACGGGCAGCGTCACCTTGCCGTCGCGGAAATCGTCGCCCACGCCCTTGCCCATCGTCTCCGCGTCCGAGGCATAGTCGATTGCGTCGTCGACGAGTTGGAAGGCGATGCCGAGATTCCGCCCGTAGCAATCGAGCGCCATTTCCGCCGCTTCTTCCCGCTCGGCCACCACCGCCGCGATCCGGCAGGCGGCGGCGAACAAGGCGGCGGTCTTGGCCGAGATGATCTCGAGATAATGGTCTTCGCCGGTCTCGACACGGCGCTGGGCGGTCAATTGGTCCACTTCCCCTTCCGCGATCACCGAGGAGGCGCGCGACAGGATCTTGAGCACCTTGAGGCTCCCGTCCTCGACCATCAGCTCGAAGCTGCGCGAAAAGAGGAAGTCGCCGACCAGCACGCTCGCCGGGTTGCCCCAGATGATGTTTGCCGTCCGCCGCCCGCGCCTGAGGCCCGAACCGTCGACCACATCGTCGTGAAGCAAGGTCGCCGTGTGGATGAACTCCACCGCGGCAGCCAGCTTGTGGTGCCGCGTGCCGGGATAATCGAGCAGCCGCGCCGAGGCGAGGGTGAGCATCGGCCGCATCCGCTTGCCGCCGCCGGCGATCAGGTGGCCGGCCAGCTCCGGGATCAAAGTCACCTCGCTCTGCATGCGCGCGAGGATCACCGCGTTCACATGGTTGAGGTCGGCGGCGCAAAGCTGGAGCATCGGCTCCAGCGAAGGCGCGCGGCTCTTGAGCTGGTGGACGGAGGCGGACATCGGTGGCCGCGATGTGGCGCCTCGCCGCCCGAAAGGCAAGCCGGGCGGGGGTACCAACACGGCTTCGGCCTCACACCAAGCCGCCAGGGCTGAGCCTGTCGAAGCCCGGTTCACCCGCACGGTCGCCCGCGACCTGCAAACCGCCCTTCGACAGGCTCAGGGCTGGCGGGTTGATGAACCGGGCTGCGCAGGACTTACCGACCCGCGAGGGCTGGAGCCTGTCGAAGCCCGGTTTGCCCGCTCCGCCCACGGCTCAGTTGGCCGGTTCTTCCGGACCGCCCATGCCGTTATAGACGCTGCGGCCGGTGGCGAGCGCGAGCGCTTCGCGAGGCGCCGGGGACGCGCGCAGGATGTGGACCTGCGCGCCGACGCGCGTCACGCCGAACAGATGCTGCGCAAAGGCGAGCGGCAGGCGGACGCAGCCGTGCGACGCCGGGTGGCCGGGGATCTGACCCGCGTGAAGTGCGATGCCGTCCCAGGTCAGGCGCTGCATGTAGGGCATGGGCGCATTGTTGTAGAGGTTCGAGAAGTGGCGGGGCCGCTTCTGGAGGATGCTGAACGTGCCCGTCGGAGTCTCGTGCCCGCGCCGGCCGGTCGACACCGTCGAAACGCCGATCAGCGTGCCGCCGCGATAAACGTAGGCGCGCTGCTGCGGGATCGAGACGACGACCTCGACGGGGCCGGTGCGCGAAAGCTCCGGCTCCCAAAGGAAGGTGCCCGGGCGAAGGTCGTCCGCCTGGTTCTCGAGGGCGCTCGCCCGCAGCGCCAGGCTCGCGGCCTCGCGCGCCCGCAGCGCGTTCATCTCGGCCGCCATGCGCGCCGAGCGGAGCCGGGCCTCTTCGGCGGCCGGATCGGCGGCATGCTGCACGGCGGCGGCATCGGTGAAGGTGGGCGCCTCGGCGGCGACGGCATAGCCGATCGTCGGCAGCGCGAGCATCATGACCGCGGCGGTGCCGAGGGTGGTGCGGAGAATGGCCTTTTTCATCTTCGTGTCTCGCTTCGCGGAAGCCGTGAGCCCCGCGCCCTTGTTCCCGGCCGGGGATCGGCCGTTTGCGAGTGCCGAAATAGGCGCCGACTTTTTCCGCGTTGTGCCGCGCAGCCGCCTTTGTTGTTTCAGACGTATCAGTGCGCGCGGCCGTTTCAGCCGGCGGCACCGGCCCCCGCGGCGCCTTCGTCCACGTCCGGCTCGCCGTCGGCCGAAACGCCCGCGTCCAGCATCTTCTCCTGCTCGGCGAGCCGTGCGGCCTCGGACGGGAGGATGCCGAAGCGCGCCGCCACGTCGGGCGCGAAGCGCAGCAGGTCCGGGCGAAGCTTCAGGATGCTGATGTCCTTCGCTTTGCCTTCCATCATCACGTCGAACTCCAGACCCTCCGCCATGCGCATGAAGGTCGCGAATTCGAACGGGTTGGTGAAGTCGGAATGCCCGGTCCAGACCGGCGGCAGCAGCACCGTCTTGACCCGCGCCCCGGCCTTGACCGGCGCCTTGGTGACCGCGCCGCCCTTCGCAGCCCCCTTGCCGGCGAGCGCCCGCGCCCGCTCCTTCGCCGTGACCTGACGCTTCACCTCCCGCATCTCGGTGCGCGGCGAGGAGAAATGGATTTTAGGCCTGACGCCCACCGGCCATGTGGCGAGGAAGCGCTCCAGCGTGTCGCGCATCTCCAGCCGCTCGGGATTGAGGCACCAGAAATGCTGATAGTCGAAGATCAGGCGCACGCCCGTCCGCTCATGGATCCAGAGCGCGTCGGCGGCGGAGAAGCGTATGTCGTCATTCTCCAGCACCAGCCGCTTGCGGACATGCTCCGGGCATTGCTCCCAGCCCTCGATCCAGCGCGCCCGGCTCGCCTCGTGATCGCCGTAGACGCCCCCGACATGGGTGACGAGCACCGCTTCCGGACCCGCGCCCATCCGGTCCAGCATTTCGGCCTGGGAGGACAGGTCCCAGATGCTTTTCCTGGTCAGCACGGGATCGGGGCTGTTCAGCAGCACGAATTGCGACGGGTGAAAGGACAGGCGGATGTCGTATTCGCGTGCCTTCTTCCCGAACGCCGCCAGCTCGGCGTCGCTCTCGGCCACCATGTCGTGGAATTGCGGCATGTCCGGATGGGTGGCGTAGGGCGCCAGGTCCGAGCTCAGCCGGTACATGTCGAGGCCGACCGACTTCAGATAGTCGAGGATCTGGTCGACATGCTCCAGCGAGCATTTGAGGTGCGGGTTCTTCTGCCAACGCCGCGTGTCGTTGCTCTTCAGCCCCGGCCGCCCCATCGCTTTGACGGGAAAGCCGAGCCTGAGCGGGCGCGTGCTCTCGCTCATGCCTCCACCCTTTCTTCCGGAAAGCCGAGCCCGGCCACGAAATCGTTCCAGTCCGCCGGCCGAAGCGCGCCGCCCGTCGCCTGCCGGTGGCCGTTGCCGTAATGGCCGTCCGCGCCCGCCGGCCTGCGGGCGGCGAGAAAGTCGATCAGGTCCGCGCCGCTTGCGGTGCGCGCCGCGAAGTGGACCCAGCCGGGGCGGTAGCCGGTGTTCGCCGCCAGCACGATCTTGTCGCGGAGCCGCCCGCGCCATTGCTGCGCGACCAGCGGATGGATCTGGCAAGGCGACGAGAAGCGGATCAGCGCCACCTCGCCCTTGACCTTGGGCGCCGTCCGCTTCGCGCCTTCCAGGGCATCGCGTACCTCCGCCTTGGCCGCGAGCAGCCGCTCCGTTTCGACAAAGCGCCCGGACGTCACGTCCTTCGGCCCGTCGCCTTTCATGAGCAAAGCCAGCGAAGGCCGCGCATCCGCCGCCGCCGCCCGCCGCGGTGCGTTCAGCAGCGACACCGCGTCGCGAAGCGCCGTCTTGCCGTAACGCCGCTGCGCGTCCGCCATCTCTGCAAAGCCCGCGCCCTCCGCCATGTCCCCGACCAGCCCGATCGCGGCCAGCCACAGCAAATCCTCGTTCGTGCCCAGCCCCTGCGCGCACCAATAAGCGATGAGCGCCGACGTCGGCTCCGGCTCGAGGCCGTGGCCGCTCAGCACCAGCGCGCCGCCGGGCACGCCGGCCGGCACATGGTGATCGACGACGATCGCCGGCACGTCCGGCAGCACGTCCCCCGGCCTGACGCCGAGATCCGCCACGACGACCCCGCCCGGCGCGCGCGCCGCCAGCTCCGCCCGCATCTCCGGCGACCAGGCCTCCTCGCCCTTGCCGACGATCCTCACGTCGCAGGCGCGGCCGCTCCGCTCCAGCGCCCGCGCGAGGATCGCCGCCGCCGCCAGCCCGTCCGCATCGAAGTGGCCGAGCACCAAGGCGGGCCTGTCCGGCGCGAACCCGTTCACACCGGCGCGGAACAGCTGCGCGCACGTTGCGGCATCGATCGGGGGCAGGGGAGACATAAGCGAACAACGAGGCGAACGCCCTCGCGCTCCCGCCATGGCCTAAAGCAGGTGCGTGCCCGTCCGGCCGGATCGATCGGTGACTTGCGGTACGATCGCCCGCTATATCCGCTGGGGACTACAACTAAGCGGAAGGCGCGGAGAGGCCCCGCGACACTAGCGCAGCTTGGAGACCTTGAGGCCGTCCAGCTTGGCCCGCGCCTGGATCGATTCCTCGCTCCGCGTCATCGCCTTGGAGATGGCCTTCAGCGACATGCCCTTGCCGGCGAGCAGGTGCAGCTTCTGGATCTCGTCTTGGGTCCACGCCTGCCGATGCCGCTCGAACCGCTCGCCCATCTTCCGCTGCTCCTTCGCCGCCGCCGTAAGCCACACGTGCTGCCCCGGCGACCCCTAAACGCGCTCGGTTGCCGCGCGCTGCTCGCGCGCGATCCCCAGCCATGGGATAACTTCGCCATCGGCATCCCCCACTTCTGCGCCCAGCCGCGCTGCGACGGTGACGCCGATATCCTCGACTGCGATCGCGCGCTGTTCACCCGCAACTTCGATGCCCGGTCCGACGCCGACCAGCAGCCCTGCGGGACGGTGATCGCCGGTGCGCCAATGCGTGTAGGGCACGTGCACCCTCCCGATCGTCGATGAAGAGACGCGTTCGATGGGGGCGCCGCTGCGGTTCCACTCGACGAACAGGTCCGGCATGGCGTCGCCCGGCCGGCGCTCGTGCACGCTATCGGATCGAGTCACCGCCCGAACGGCAGGCCCGCCGGTGCGATCGTCCTTCAGCGCCAGCAGCTCGCGCTCCAGTTCGTCGTAGAGCGCATCGACTTCCGACGGGAGGACGCGGCCCTGCGGCTCGCGTCCGGCGAGATTGATGCGAATGCCGGCATAGACGCTGTTGTTCGGCTCCTGGAAAAAGCGGCGCGCCGCACGATTCGCACCGCTGTCGCCGCGCAGCCGCTGCGCCACCTTGCGGCTCAGCGCCCGCGGTATCCCCAGCCGGGCGGCCGCCGCCTGCAGAAAGGGGAAGTGCGGCTTGGCGAGGCGCGCGAGGGCCGAGCTCTGGCGCCGAGCACCCTGCTGCGGAGAGTCGAGCCGCTTCAGGACTTCGTCGAGCAGGTGGGTCCCGTCATAATGCCCCGCCATGCCATGGCTCAGGTGAAGCAGGATTGTTGTATCGGGACCGGCTTCGGCCATGATTTGGCCGAAGGCGCGATCGAGCTCTTCGTACAGCGTCTCGACGGGATCGCAGCCGACCGCGCGCCTCGCATCGGCCGTGAAGCGCGGATGGTCGGAGTCGTGAAGGTGCCATTGCTGATGGCCGAGCGCGTGCGATTCCCCGAACACGGCGACGAAGAGGTCCCACTCCTCCTGAGCCAGCAGGTCGCGCAGTATGCGGCTTTTGGTCCGCGCACCGGCGACCATATGCTCGAAGAAGCTCTTCTCCTCGGCCGGGGTGCGGTAGCGGCCCTTGCGGAACACGAAGTCGTCGCTGGAGAGGTGGGGCTCGCCCGGGAGTTCGGCGCCAAGCACCGGGTGGAGCCCGTAAGTCTGCTTCCACTCGTGGGCGAGGCCTTGCGGCGTCGACCGCAGGCCGAAGTGCCGGTCGTGGCAGCCCCATTCGGCGACCTCGACTCCGTTCAGGTCGTCGCGCGGAAGGCTGTGCGGCACGTCGACCGCGGCGACGCGCAGCCCCGCCGCGCCGATCTGGCTCCAAAAGCTTCGATAACGGCTCGGGTCCGGGGCCCTGAGGCGCCACTCGTAGGAGGCGACGTCGATCTCGTCCCAGCAATGATAACCGTGCCTGGCCGGACGCTGGCAGGAGGCGAAACTGACCCAAAGCGCCCCGACGAAGAGTCCGAAGGGATTGTCGACCGGGCTGTGCGCGCCTTGCGCCAGAAGTCGGCGCAGGTTCGGCATCCGCCCCTCGACGGCCAGCCTGCGCGCCAGATCCGGATCGCAGGCATCGAACGCTATGACGGCAATTCTGGCTCCCACCTCTTCCTCTCCCCTCCGGGCGAGGAGTTATGAAAGCCGGCCAATGCGGTCAAGCAGCCCGGCCTTGGCATCCGGCCGCCTTTTGAACCATCATAGGTAGAGGGGGAGCACGCAGGTTGAGCGACGACGCAGGGCGCATGATCGTGCGGGCCGCGAAAGCGGCCGGCGGCGGATTTGTCAGTCGGATGGCGGCGCGCCTGCTTTTCCTGCTCATGGCGGCACGGCTGTTCGGCCCCGCCGCGTTCGGCGCCTATCTGGTCGCGCTGGCAATCGTCGAACTGGCCGTGACCCTCTCGAGCCTTGGCGCGCGCAAGACGCTGTTCCACCTCCTGGACGGCGTCGACTCCGCCGGAGAGCGCCCCGCGGCCCACGCCCTCCTCGACGCAGCCCTGCTGGTGGCGGGGGTGTCGGCAATCGCCCTGGTGTTGCTCGCCGGCTTGTCGCCGCTCGTCGGCTTGCCGGCCTTGCTGTGGCTCGCTCCCGCCGCAATCTGCCTCGCGCTGTTCGAAGTGCTGCTGGCCGGCACCCGCTGGAAGCACCGCAGCCGCGACGAGCTCGTCGCACGAAGCATCGTCGAGCCCTGGGCCGGCATGGCGGGAACGGCGATCGCATGGCTGCTCGGCTGGCGCGGCGCCGAAGGGCTGGTGCTCGGCTATTGGGCCGGCGCTCTCTCGACCTTGCTCTATTCGGTCTTCGCCGCCCGCACCGCCTTCGGCGGCTTCGGGCTCGCTTCCTACCGCCCCGCCAGGGATGCGATGTCGGCGCTTCTCCGTCTCGCCCCGTCCAATTGCACCAACGACTTCCTGAATGCGCTGCAAACGCGCGCCGATCTCTACCTCGTCAGCATCCTCCTCGGCGACGGTCCGTCCGGCCTTTACGCCGCCGCGCGGCAACTCGTCATCCCGCTCCGGCAGGTGCGCCAGAGCTTCGATTCCCTGCTCATCCCGCTCGTGGCGCGAACGCTGAGGCTGCGTGGTGCGTCCGCCACGGGGCCCGCGCTGGCCTCGGCCTCGCGGCTGATCCTCGTCTGCTCGCTGCCGCTCCTCCTCATCCTGCTCGTCTCCGGCGAGGAGCTGCTTGCTTTGCTCGGCCGGGCCTTCGAGGCCGCCTACGTCCCCTTGGTCGTCTACGCCCTTGCCGAGACGATCCATGCCTGCCTCGGCGTCGGAGACCTCGTCTTCGTCTATCTCCGCCCGCGGCTTGGACTGCAGATCGCCCTGCTCAGCTCCGCCTTCGGCATCGCCGCCGCCCTGTTGCTCATCCCGCCCTTGGGCATCGCCGGAGCCGCTCTTTCGGTCCTGATCGCCTACCTCCTGCGCGCAGGGCTGCGTAGCCGCGCCCTGCGAAGCTTCGACGTGGCGACGACCGCAGGCCATGCCGCGCCCGTCGCCATAGCGCTGGCCGCTGCGGCAGCGGGCACCGCGCTCGCCCGCCTCGACCTGCCGATCGCGGCCCCGGCGGCCGCGCTGGCCGTGTATGGCCTCGGCATCCTCCTGTGGCTCCGGCACGGCGGCGGCACGCTCGCGCTCGCCGGCTTCTCGCACCAGCGCGCCCCCGCCGCGGCCCCTGCCGATCCCGCCACCGTGCCGCCGCAGCCACGAGAACTTGCCCGGTCCGCCAACTCAGATTAGTCCTGCCGCGCATCATGGCCAGCCAAGGAACGCCCCGGCTCAGCGTCGTCATGCCGGCGCGCAACGCGCTTCCTTATCTCGACGCGGCCATCGGCAGCATCCTCGCCCAGACCTTCCCCGACTTCGAATTCGTCATCCGCGACGACGGCTCCACCGACGGCACGCGCGAGCGCCTGCGTCACTGGGCTCGCCAGGACAGCCGGATCCGTCTCTTCGAAGGCGAGAAACTGGGCCCCGCCGGCAGCTCCAACTGGGTGGTGCAACAGGCGCGCGCTCCGATCGTCGCCCGCATGGACGCCGACGACGTCTCGCGGCCGAGCCGCCTCGAGCGGCAGCTCGCTTTGTTCGCCCAGTCGGAGACCGTGCTCGCCGGCACCCTCGCCGACACCATCGACGCGCGCGGGCGCAAGGTGCGCGACCCGGATTACTGGCGCCTCTGCCGCCGCTCCTGCTTCCTTCCCTTTCCCCACACCTCGATCATGTTCCGGCGGAGCGCCTTCGACGCCGTCGGCGGATACCGTCCCCAGTGCGACTATTGGGAGGATCTGGATTTCTGCCTGCGCCTGTCCGCCCTGGGCGAAGTCAGCGTGATCGCCGATGCCCTCGTCTCCTACCGAACCTCGGCGAGCAGCGTCCGCCTGGTGCCGACCGAGCAGGAGCGCGTCGAAGTGAGCGTCGAAAAGATGTTCCGCAGCGTCGAAGCGATCGCGAAGGACGGGTGCTACGAAGCCGTCGTCGCCAAGTCCGGCGAACCGCCGCCCGCCCGCGTCCGCCCGCTGACCTTCGTCTCAATCGGCTCCAGCCGCCTGTGGGCGGGCGAAAGGCCCAGGCTGATGCGCCGCCTCCTGCGCCGCGGCCGGCTGGGTCTCGACGTCGAATCCGCCCTGACCCTCGGCTGGACGGCACTGGCCGTTGCCAGCCCCCGCACGCTGCGCCTCCTGCTCAAGACCCTGAACCGCTTCCGCTCGGTGCGCGCCCGCGCCCGCATCACCCCCGGCGCCGTCTACCCCTGGCGCCCGCATCCGTCTCCGAGGAGCGCGGGCGAGGGGCGGGTTTAGACAGCTGGAGCGCCGCCGGGGTTACCACGCCTTGAGCCGCCGCCGACGCCCTCCGTTTCGGGAGCCCGGCAGCTACCTCGATTTCGAACGCCCGGTCCCCTTCACCGGGCCGCAAGGCTGGCCCGAGCGCGGCGTGCTCAACGAAGCCGGCCAAGTGTCTGGACGCGCCCAGGCCGCGGTCCGCCCGATCTCGATCGAGGACTTCAATCGCATCCTCGATCTCGGCATGCCCGACCAGGACCCGCTCCTTCCCAGAGCCGACGCCCCAGCCGGCATCGGCCTCGCCGAGGAACGCACCCCCTTCATCTTCGACGACCCCCGCGAGCGCGTCGCCTCCTACACCAACCGCATCGTCCGCGACCGCATCTTCCGCCGCAAGATCCTCGAAGCTTATGACAGCCGCTGCGCGATCACCGGCCTGAAGCTCATCAACGGCGGCGGCCGGGCCGAAGTGCAGGCGGCCCACATCAAGCCGGTAGAGGCGAACGGTCCGGACATCGTCACCAACGGCTTGGCCCTTTCAGGCACCGCTCATTGGATGTTCGACCGCGGGCTGATCAGCCTTGGCGATGACCTGGAAGTACTGGTGTCCCGTCAGGTCAATGACGCCGAAAGCGTCTGGGCACTGGTGAACAAGAGTCG
>DASVQT010000035.1:0-6472 GCA_036388975.1 Allosphingosinicella sp.
ACGAAGGCGGTGGTGCTGTCCTGGGTGGCGCCGGCGCCGATGATCGCGCCGAGCGACTCGCCGCGCGCCGCGATTTCCGGCGCGCTCATGCCCGCCGCGCCATTGTCGACGAGGTTCGCCATCATTGAAGCGACGCCGGGCCGCGCCGCCGGATCGGCCGCGGTGCCGCCGCCGAAGACGAGATAAGCGGAGGCGAGCGGAAGCTCCGTCGAGCGGGCGACGACGACGCGCAGGCCGTTCGCAAGCCGCCGCTCGGCGAAAGCGGGCGGCGCCATGGCGCGCGATGCGCCCGGCGCGGGCGGCGCCTGGCGCTCGGCTTCGGGCGCCGGCTGGAGCGGGGCGCGAGTCGCCGCGGGGAAGCTGCGTCCCAGCGCCATGTCGGTCGGGCGGGCCGAGGGATCGGTTTCCGCCGTTCCGGTGCGCTGCGCCTGATCGAGATAGCGGATGGCGAGGCGCCGGTCGTCGCGCAGATATTGGCGCGCGACGCGCTGGATGTCGGCGGCGGTGACGCGCTGGACGGCGGCGAGCATCCGGTCGCCCCAGCGCGGATCCCCGGCGCTGGTGAGCGCACTGCCGAGCTCGTTGGCGCGGCCTTCCGGCGTTTCGCGGGAGCGGAGCATTTCGGCGACGATCTCGGTCTGCGCTTCGCGAAGCTCCGCTTCGGTCACCGGCTGGTCGCGAAGGCGCGCGACCTCCGCGGCGAGCGCCGCTTCGGCCTCGCCGATGTCCTTGCCGCTGGCGACGATCGCCTGCAGCGCGAAAAGGCCCGCATCCTCCAGACCGAAGTCGATGGAGGTCGCGCTCTGCGCCAGCTGCCGTTCGTAGACGAGCGAACGGTAAAGGCGCGAGGACTGGCCGCCGGACAGCACCTGGCTCAGCACGGCGAGCGGCGCCGAATCGGGGTGGTTGAGCCGGGGCCGCTGCCAGCTCATCACGGCGGCGGGCAGGGGCACATTCGGGCCGTAGATGGTGACGGCACGCGCGGCGGTGCGCGGCGCTTCGGTCATGCGGTGGCGCAGGATGGGGCGGTTCGGGCGCGCGATGGTGCCGAGGTGGCGGTCGACCATCCGATTGAGCTCGGCCGGCTCGAAATTGCCGGAGACGATCAGAATGGCATTGTCGGGCCGGTAGAAATTCTCGTGAAAGGCGCGGGCGTCGGCCAGCGTCGCGGCGTCCAGATCGGCAACGGTTCCGATGCCGGAGCGGCGGTAGGGATGGGTCGTGAAGGCGTTGTCGAACAGGTGGTAGCGCTGCAGCCGGCCATAAGGCTGGGACAGGACGCGCAGGCGCATCTCTTCCTTGACGATGCTGCGCTCGGCATCGAACACGGACTGGTCGAGGACGGAGCGGCCCATGCGCTCGGCATGGGTCCACAGCATCGCTTCGAGCCGGTTCGCCGGCACGGTTTCGTAATAATTGGTCGTGTCCGGGCCGGTGGAGGCGTTGCGCGTGCCGCCCGCTTCCTCCTCGACGAGCCGGCTGATCATCCCCGGGGTCATGTTCCGGGTGACGCGGCTCAGAATATGCTCGAACAGATGCGCGAAGCCGGAACGCCCGGCGGGATCGTCTTTCGACCCGACATCGTACCACATCTGCACCGAGACGTTGGCGGTGCGCGTGTCGCGGATGGCATAGACTCTGAGCCCGTTCGGCAGCGTCCGGGTCGTGAAGCCGATGGGCGGCACGACGATGCGCTGCGCCGCGGCCGCGGCGGTCGGCGCCGTCTGGGCGGACGCGGGCGCCGCGAGAGCGGAAAGGAGCGCGAGCGCGGCAACGCCCCCACTGAAAAACGCTTTGGTCATAACGAACTACACCCCTGCTGATTTAGGGTGACAATACGGTCCGCCGGGGTGCGGTCAAGGCGCGCCGCTTGATCGCTCTTGCGAATCTCGGGCGACGTCGCCGTCCTGCCGGCCGCGCGAAAGGTCTCAAAGGTCACACTCACGCGCATGCGCGCGCTGCTTTCGGTCCGGCTCTGCCGACGGGCAGGCGGCACAATGAAGCGAGCGGTTGCGCGAGTCGCGGACATGGCTGCGAGCCAAGCAGAGGAAATCCTACATTGGAAGCGCGTCTGTCCACGCGCGCGCGGCTCCGCTATGGGCGCGGCCATGCTCAAGAAGACCACCGACCTCGACGCGCTGCGCCTCATCGACGAGCGGCTGCGCTGGCTGTCCGCCTGGACGATTCACAATGCCAACCACCTCAGGCAAAGCCCGGACGGGCTGAAGGTCGGCGGGCACCAGGCGAGCTGCGCTTCGATGACGGCGATCATGGCCGCGCTCTACTTCCATGCGCTGGGGCCGAACGACCGGGTGGCGGTGAAGCCCCATGCCGGGCCGGTGCTTCACGCCATCCATTATCTGATGGGCTCGCAGTCGCGCGAACAGCTCGAGAACTTCCGCGGCTTCGGTGGGATGCAGAGCTATCCGAGCCGCACCAAGGATCGCATCCCGGTCGATTTCTCGACGGGGTCGGTCGGGCTCGGCGTCGCCGTCACGGCCTTTGCGAGTCTGGTGCAGGATTATCTCGTCGCGCACGGCATGCTCGATGCCGCCGATGCGGGCCGCTTCGTGGCGCTGATGGGCGATGCGGAGCTAGACGAGGGCAATATCTACGAATGCCTGATCGAGGCCTATAAGCACGACATTCGCAATTGCTGGTGGATCGTCGACTATAACCGCCAGTCGCTCGACCATACCACGGCCGAGCGCATGTTCCGGCGCTTCGACGAGATCTTTGCGGCCTGCGGCTGGCGGGTCGTGACGCTGAAATACGGCAAAGCCATGGAAGCGGCGTTCTCGGAAAGCGGGGGCGAGGCGCTGAAGCGCTGGATCGACGATGTGTCCAACGCGGATTATGCGGCGCTGTCCTATCTCGGCGGCGCCGCCTGGCGCGAGCGTCTGCTGAAGGACGTGCCCGAGACGGCGCCGATCCTGCAGGCGCGAGACGACGATGCGCTTCATGCGCTGATGACCAACCTCGCCGGTCACGACATGGCGTCGATCGTTGAAGCCTTCGACGGCGCGGACGACGACGTGCCGACCTTGTTCATCGCCTATACGGTGAAGGGGCAGGGACTGCCCTTCGCCGGCCACAAGGACAATCATGCCGGGCTGATGAACCCGACGCAGATCGGCGCGCTGCGGGAGCGGCTCGGCATCGCGGAAGGCGAGGAATGGGAGCCCTGGGCGGGGCTGGGCGGCAATGCCGCCGCGGCGGCGCAGGAGATCGTCGCCCAGGCCCGCATCGCGCGCGAGAAACGGCCCCGCGCCTGGAACCAGGCCGAAGTGCCGGCGATCGCGGCGCCGGGAGGCGAGGAGCAATCGACCCAGGCCGCCTTCGGCCGCATCCTGCTCGATCTCGCCAAGTCGGGCGCGCCGCTCGCCGACCGGATCGTCACCACCTCGCCGGACGTCACCGTCTCGACCAATCTCGGCGCGTTCGTGAATCAGCGCGGCCTGTTCCGCCGCAAGGAGCTGGCCGACGTCTTCGCGGCCGCGAAGATCCCTTCGGCGCAGAAATGGGGCATGCGTCCGGCCGGCCAGCATATCGAGCTCGGCATCGCGGAGAACAATCTGTTCCTGATGCTCGCCGCGCTCGGCCTTTCCGGCGACCTGTTCGGCCAGCGCCTGCTGCCCATCGGCACCGTCTACGATCCGTTCATCGCCCGCGGCCTCGATGCGCTCAACTATGCCTGCTACCAGGATGCGCGTTTCCTGCTGGTCGCCACCCCGTCCGGGCTGACGCTCGGGCCGGAGGGCGGCGCCCACCAGTCGATCAACCCGCCGCTGATCGCGCTCGGCCAGCCCGGCCTTCGGCATTACGAACCCGCCTTTGCCGATGAACTCGCGGCCATGATGGAGGAAGCCTTCCGCCTCATGCAGGCGCCGGACGGGGAGAGCGTGTACCTGCGCCTCACCACCCGCACCGTCGCGCAGGTCGAGCGAACGGACGAACGCTGGAAGGCGGGTGCGCTCGCCGGGGGCTACTGGCTTCGCGAACCGGGGCCGGGCTCGGACGCGGCGCTCGTCTATTCGGGTGCGGTGGCTCCGGAAGCGCTCGCCGCCTGGGAGGCGCTGAAGGACGACGTGCCCGGGCTCGGGCTCCTGGCGGTGACGTCGCCCGACCTCCTCCACCGCGGCTGGTCCGCGCGGCAGGCGGCGCGCTGGAAAGGCGGGGCGGGGGCGCCGTCGCACATCGAGACCCTGCTCGCGCCGCTGTCCGCGACGGCAGGCCTCGTCACGCTGATCGACGCCGCACCGGCGTCGCTGAGCTGGCTCGGCGGGGTGGTGGGCCACCGCGTCGCCCCCCTCGGCGTCGACCGCTTCGGCCAGACGGGCACGCTGCCGGACCTGTACCGCGAATACCGCCTGGATGCGGACGCGATCGTGGACGCGGCGGCGGAGCTGTTCTTGAAGTGAGCGTCGCCTCGCGCCTTGCGCCTCGGCGGAACCTAAGCGGAGGTTCGCGCGCTCTTCGGGCCATAGAGTAGACGCTTATCCCGGGAGACGAAGATCATGATCCGCAACCTCATCGGCGCCGCCATCGGCCGCCGCATCGCCGGCAACCGCAGCGGCGCGCGCGGCGCCATGCTCGGCGCGGCCGCCCCGTTCATCGCCCGCAAGGCGTTCGGCCCGCTCGGCTTTGCCGTCGCCGGCGCGTGGGGCGCGAAGAAGCTCTACGACCGCAGCCGTCGCAACCGCGGTGCGACGACGGGCGTCTGAGGCAAGTCACCGTCGGACACTGAATGCAGGGCGCACCCTGGACCTGATCCGGGGTGCGCCTTTTTTGCTGCGTCCCGGGAAGAAGAAGGTCGATGCCGGATCAAGTCCGGCATGACGGGCTAGGAGCCGAGCGCCGGCAAAGGCGCTTCGCTCAGCCGCCCTCGATCTTGAGCAGCCAGAGCGCGGCGATCAGCGCCAGCGTCGCCGCGCAGATCGCCACCGTGATCATCCGCAGATAGCGGATGTGCACGGTTTCCACTTCATGCGCTTTGTGGTTGCCGACGACCCGGCAGGCGCGCCGCTCGGCCGCGACGAAAATCGCGATGCCGATCAGCAGAAACGCGGTCGCGATCGCCTTGGGGATCCAGACCGGCTCCATCTTGGTGAGCAGGTTGAACCCGACGCCGACCGCGATCGAGGCGAAGCCGGTGCGCATCCATCCGGCAAAGGTGCGCTCGTTGGCGAGAAGCGTCCGGTCCTCGGCGAGGTCGGTGCGTTCGTGGGCGAGTTCTTCCTTTTCGCCGCCCACGATCAGGTGCCGTCCCGCGGACGGGCCGTGTCCTGCGGCACCGGCTCGCGCGGGGTCGGCGACTGCGGCGGCGGCCCGGCGGTCGGCCGGTCGGGAGGCGTGCCGCCCGGCGGCAAAGCCGGCTGGTCGCCCGCCGGCGGCGACGGCGTGTCGCCGGCCGGCGGCGCCGGAGTCGTGCCGGTCCCGGTGCCGACCGGCTGATCGGGCGCCGGGGTCGCTTCGGTGGGACGGCTTTCGCTCGCCGGCGCGCGGTCGGTCTGGATGAGCGGCACGCGGGCGGGCTGCTGGGCGGCACCCGCGTCGCCGAGAGCGCCGCGCATGAAGTTCGCCCAGATGCGCGCGGGAATGCCGCCGCCGCTCACGCCGGGCATCGGCCGGTTGTCGTCATTACCGACCCAAACGCCGACGACGAGATCGCCCGCGAAGCCGAAGAACCAGGCGTCGCGATAGTCGGAGGTGGTGCCGGTCTTGCCGAAGGTGGCGACGGGCAGCCGCGCCGCCGTGCCGGTGCCGCGCTGGGTGACGGCGAAGAGCACGTCGCGAAGCTGGGCGAAAGCGGGATCGCGGCGGATCGTCTGGCCCGTGCCCCACCAGCTCGTCAGCCAGCCGCCCTCCGGCGCGATGCCGATCGGCCGCACCGGATAATAGCCGGCCGCCACCGCGGCATAGGCCGACGTCATTTCGAGCAGGCTGACATTCTCCGTGCCGAGCGGCAGGGTCGGGACCGGCCGCAGCGGGCTCTGGACGCCGAGATCGCGGGCGGCGCGGATGACGTTCTGCCGGCCGAAGCGCTCGGTCATCTGAATGGCGACCGAATTGGACGAATAGGCCACCGCGTCGCGCACGGTGGTCGTGCCCCGGTAGCGCCCTTCGTAATTCTGGGGACGCCAATTGCCCATCACCACCGGCGCGTCGCTGACCCGCGTGTCGGGCGTGACCTGGCCGGAGCGGAAGGCGGCGAGGTAGACGAACAGCTTGAACGACGAGCCCGGCTGGCGCCGGGCCTGCACGGCGCGGTTGTAGGGCGAATCCGCGTAATTCTTGCCGCCGACCATGGCCACGACTCGCCCGTCCGGCCGCATCGCGACGAGCGCGACCTGAGCGCGGCCGAGGCCGGCGCGGCGCACGGTGTTGACGGCGAGGCGCTGGAGATCGCCTTCCAGCGTCGTGCGAAGCGTCCGCTCGCCATATTCGCCGTCTTCGGACGCCTGCTCGGCCT
>DASVQT010000036.1:0-15642 GCA_036388975.1 Allosphingosinicella sp.
GTGCTGCCGAAGGGCGAGCAGATATTGAAGCTGGCGGATGGTCGGCGGGTGCATGCTCATATGATCGAAAAATCCAATCAGTTTAACCGATATAGATCACTTGAACGATCAGAGCCAGAGCCTTACATGCTGCATTGCACAACGGTTCACCCGCACGAAACAGGAGCGTTCATCAACATGCTGACCATCGGCGACAAGCTTCCCGAACTCACCCTTCCCGTTCAGCAGGGCGTCGACGCGCTTCCCGGCGGCGAGACGATCAACCTCGGCGAAACCAACGGCAAGTGGAAGATCCTGTTCTTCTGGCCGAAGGACTTCACCTTCGTCTGCCCGACCGAGATCGTCGGCTATGGCGAGCTCAAGGGCGATTTCGCGGACCGCGACGCGGTGCTGATCGGCGCCTCGACCGACACCGCCCACGTCCACTTCGCGTGGCGCAAGTCGGACGAGCGCCTCGCCCAGGCCGACTTCCCGTGGATCGCCGACACCAAGAAGGAGCTCGCCTCCGCCCTCGGCATCCTCGATCAGAATGAGGGCGTCGCCTTTCGCGCCACGTTCATCGTCGATCCGGACAACGTCATCCAGCAGGTGACGGTGAACGGGCTCAACGTCGGCCGCAATCCCCAGGAAACGCTGCGGGTGCTCGACGCTCTCCAGACGGACGAGCTCTGCCCGTGCAACTGGGAAGCCGGCCAGGAGGTCCTGAAGCCCGCCGCCTGACAGGTTCCCCCCTGTCCTGTCGGGGCCCCGAACCGGGCCACGGACCGTCCGGGGGCGCGGGGAGCAATCCTCGCGCCCCTTCTTTTTTCCACGGAGTTTCTCCATGTCTCTCAAGCAGTTCGCCGACGTTCTTCCCGATTATGCGAAGGATTTGAGGCTCAACCTCGGCTCGCTTCTTTCCGACCAGACGCTTGGCGACCAGCGTAAATATGGCCTGCTCCTCGCCTGCGCCCACGGCACCGGCTACCGCCCGATCGTCGCCGCCGCCGAAGCGGAGATCGAAGGCAAGCTTTCGCCCGAAGCGGCCAATGCGGCGCGGGCCGCGGCGGCCGTGATGGCGATGAACAACGTGTATTACCGCTTCGTTCACCTCGCCTCGAACCCGGAATACGGCACGCTGCCGGCGCGGCTGCGAATGAACGTGATCGGCAATCCGGGCATCGACAAAGCGGATTTCGAGCTGTTCAGCATCGCCGTCTCGGCCATGAACGGCTGCGGCATGTGCATCGACAGCCACGAGAAAGTGCTTCAGCAGCACGGCGTCAAGTCCGAGATCATCCAGGCGGCAGCGCGCATAGCCGCGGTGGTGAAGGCGGTCGCCACCGTTCACGCCACGCTTTAACCAGCCGGACATTACCGGTGGGCGGCGGCGCGTCCCGTTTCGGGAAAGGCGCCGCCGCACATAATGCCAGCCTTCTTAAAAGCTTAAGCCCGCGCTGCTAGATGGCGGGAGCGATGCCCAAGCCGCTCCTCCTCGCTCTTGCCGCCTTGCTCGCCGCTGCGGGCTGCACACAGGCGCCCGAGCCGCCGCCGATCCTCGCAGTGGCTGCGATCCCAACTTCGCAAGACGCGGAAATCGCTGCCTTTTATGCGGAACGCGGCGGCCGGCCCTTGTGGATCAACCGGGGCGAACGGCGGCTGCTCCGGGTCCTTTCGGAAGCCTGGAGCGACGGCTTCGATCCGGCGCGCTACCGCGTCGCCGAGATCGTGACCGCGCTGCAGGCCGGCGACCCGCAGGCGCTCGCTCGCGCCGACCTCCTCCTGTCCGAAGCCTGGGTGCGATACCGGCAGGACCTCGCGGCGCCCGCGGCGGCGGCACGGCCGCTTTACGCCGAAGAGGGCCTCGCGCCCGTTCCCCAGACGGCGAAAAGCATCCTCGAAGCCGCTTCGGCGGCCCCCGAAATCGCGACACATGCCGACCATGGCCGGCGACTGAATGCCGTCTACGATGGATTGCGCGACGGCTTTCGCGACTATCGCCGCCGCTGGTCGTCGCTGCCCCAGATCCGGCTCGAAGCCGCGCCGTCGGCCGACACGCTGCGCCGCCGGCTCGGGCTAAGCGGAAGCGCGCCGGTCGAGGCCGCGCTTCGCCGCTTCCAGCGCGTGCACGGATTGCCGCAGACCGGCCAGGCCGATCGCGCGACGGTCGCGGCGCTGAACCTCGGATCTGCTCATTACGAGCGGATCATCCGCGCCAATCTGGAGCGGGCGCGCGCCGTTCCGCCGCAGCGCGGCCGCTTCGTGCTGGTCGACACGGCGGCGGCACGGGTGTGGATGTTCGAAGGCACGCGCGCGGCGGGGACGATGCGCGCGATCGTCGGCAAGAGGGGGATGGAAACGCCCGCGCTCGCCGGGCGGCTGCGCTATGCGGTGCTGAACCCGTATTGGAACGTGCCGGTCGACCTCGCCCGGCAGCGGGCGCAGCGTGTGCTTCGGGAGGGAACGGGGGTGCTGGCGCGTGAGCGTTTGCAGATCCTGTCGCAATTCCATGCCGAGGACCGGGTGCTGAGCCCCGCTTCGGTGAACTGGGGCCGAGTCGCCGCCGGGCGCGAACCGCTGCGGCTGCGCCAGCTTCCGGGCGGCGCCAACGTCATGGGCGCGGTCAAGTTCATGATGCCCAACAACCTCGACATCTATCTCCATGATTTTCCGGACAAATCCTTGTTCGCGCTCGCCGACCGGCGAATCTCCTCGGGCTGCGTGCGGCTGGAGGACGCGCAGGCCTTCGCGCGCTGGCTGTTCGGCGGCACGGCGCCGCAGCCGAGCGGCTCGGCCCCCGAGCAGCGGGTCGACCTGCCGGCCCCGGTGCCGGTCTATATCGGCTATTTCACCGCCGTGCCGGACAATGGCTCGGTGGCTTTCCAGGCCGACCCGGAGGGGCGGGATGCGGCATTGATTGCTGCGCTTGCGGGGCAAAGGCAGGGCTGACGGGCCATGGGTGCTGGGTCGCACCCGGCTCCGTTCGTCCCGAGCGAAGTCGAGGGGCCTCTGCACAGCCGCCGAGGATGCGCCCCTCGACTCCGCTCGGGACGAACGAGGCTGAGGCCCTGCATCAAAGCCGGTGCTGCGCCCCTCGACTTCGTCCAGGACAAGGGGGTTTGTGACCCGCAATGCGCCTCTTCAAAGCCGGTCGAAGATGGAGCCGGTTCTGGGGCTGAAGAGGCGGTCGTAGGTCTTGAGGAGGAAGCCGTCGGTCATTCCGGCGATGTGGTCGCAGATGACGCGGGGCGAGCCGGCCGAGGCTTCGAAAAGGGCGCGGGTGGCGGGGGAAAGGAAGCGGGCAGGCTCGCTGGCCAGGGTTTCGAAGACGTCCACGACCATCTTCTGGCCCTTGAACTCGAGATGCTGGACGGCGGCGCTCAGGATCACCTCGTCGCGAACGACCTTTTGAAGGGCTTCGAGGAAGCGCCTCGGGCCGGGGGCGACGGCGGCGCGGTAGCGAAGGAGCGGTTCTTCGAAGCCTTCCGCCTCCTCGATCCGGGCGTTGCTGATCATGTGGAAGACCATGCGGCCGATGAATCGCTTGCGGGTGCCGCCGTCGCCGAACAGACCCTCCACCATGGCTTCGTAGACGTTGTTCTGGGACTCGCCCGGATAGCGCGCCTTGAGGCCGTCGAGGAAGCTCGCGGCATCCTCCTCGCTCACGCCGGCGCGGAAGGCGGGCTCTGCGATGAGGCCGAGGGCGAGGGCGTCTTCGAGATCGTGAACTCCGAAGCCGATATCGTCGGCAAGGTCCATGATCGAGCAATCGAGCGACTTATGAAGCGCCTTGGCGTGGGCGCCCGGCCGATCCGCAACCGCCTGGAAGAGGTCGCGGTCGGCGGCGCTCAGCGGATCGAGGATCCAGGCGACCACGTCCGCTTCGCTGTCGAGGTAGCATTTGGGCGGCTTTGACGCCGCGCGGTCGATGATGCGGACGGTGGTCGTGTTCGGATCGAGGCGGGGCTTCAGCGCCGGATTGTTGGCGCGGGCGAAGGCGACTGGATATTTGAGGACGCCGAGCAGGCTGCGGCGGGTGAGGTTGGAACCGGCGTCCTTGGAGAACTTCTCGAGCCGGGTGAGGATGCGCAGGGTCTGGCCGTTGCCTTCGAACCCGCCGGCGTCGCGCATGCAGTAATTGAGCGCCACTTCGCCGCCATGGCCGAAGGGCGGGTGGCCGAGATCGTGGGTAAGGCCGATCGCCTGGATCTGATTGGAATTGGGAAGGTGCGGGATGGCGGGGTGGCCGGGTAGATTCTTCTCGAACTGGCTGACGATGCCGCTGGCGATCTGCGCGACTTCGAGGCTGTGGGTGAGGCGGTTGCGATAGAAGTCGCTGTCGCCGAGATTGAGAATCTGGGTCTTGCCCTGGAGGCGGCGGAAGGAGGCGGAGTGGACGACTCGGGCATAATCGACGCCCGCTTCGTCGCGCGCGTCCTCCGCCTGGGACGCCCAGGATTCGCGCCGCTCCAGCCATAGATCGCCTCGTGTCCCCATCCCCATGTCCGTGGCGGCTGCGGCGGCCCGCGGCAAGCGCGCTTTAGCGGGAGGCGATCCGGAGCGGCGCGGTGAGATCGACGCGGCCGGCCTCCACGACGCGGCCGCGCGCCATGCGGCCTTCGACGAGATCGGTGCCCATCAAAGCGAAGATGCGGCCGCCGGTGAAGATAGGGCGGCTGTTGCCGTACCAGTCGACGCAGGAGACCTGGCATTGGTAGCCGTTGCCGCTTTCGCTCGGCCGTGCCGGGCTGAGCTCGCCGGCGGGCGTCATGCTCTTGTTTGGCGCGATGGCGATGTAGCTCAGGTCCGAGCTTTCGCTGTCCGACCAGCCGCGATCGGCGCGTCCGTCGCGGCGGCTGGTGGGGAGGCCGATCAAACCGCTGCCGTCGCCGCGCAGCCAAGCGCTGAAAGCGTGGCTGCGGCCTTCGCTTTCGACGCGGCCGGGGAGCAGCCCGCTGCCCGCCACGCGCGGCGCGCCGCCAAGGCCGATATAGGACAGGGAAAGCCCATTCGGGCCGCCATAGCCGGTCACCACCGCATCGCTTCCCGCCCGCTCGATGCGCAGGACGTCGTGCGGGAGGGTGAGGCGGACCGGCGCCGCCGTCGGCGCGGCCGTGCCGAGCGGAACGGCGACGAGGGTGCTCGCGCCTGTCCGGGTGCCCGGCCCCGACGGGTCGCCGTGATAGCCGGCGCGGCCGCCGTAAAGCAGCCAGTTGCCGAGGAAGCGGTTCTCGAGCTGCTCGCCTTCGATGCCGGGGAGCGGCCGGTAGGCGGCTTCGGCGAGGTGGCGGACGTTTTCGCCGAAGGCGGCGAGCGGAAGGTCGATCAGCGCCAGCGCGTCCGCGCGGCCGCTCGCGCACTCGTTCCCGTAGCGGCGGAGCAGCGCGCGGAAGCGGCCGTCGCGGCTTTCAAAGGCGAACTGATCGACCGGATAGCCGTCGAGCGCGACGGCGCGCACGCCCGAACCGTCGAGCGGCACGCGGTAGAGCATGGCGGCGCCGTGATCGCCGCCATAAGGGTCGTCGCGGCCGCGGCAGAGGGTGCGGCGCTTGTTCGCATATTCGATCTCCCAAGGGAGATCGTCGGGCGCGGCGACCCAGAGAAAGGCGTCGGCCGGCGAGACGTAGATTTCGCGGCTGGCGCCGCCGACGAAGGCGCTGGTCCGGCACTGGAGGTCGCCGCCGCGCAGGGGGCAGATGGAGACGGCGTGGAGCGTCGGATCCTCCACTTCGCCGGGCGGCGCGTAGATGTCGGTGGCGCGGAGCAGGGCCTGGCCGCCATTCGCGTCGCCGTCTCCGCGGGCGCGGCGAAGCTGCGGGAAGCGGAAGGAGTCCTGCTCGCCGTAGCTCGTCAACGCGACCGGCGCGTAGAAGACGAGGCTGTCGCCGACGAGGCGGGTCGAGTAGTTTTCCGTGCTGTAATAATCGTTGGAGCTGATCAGGAAGCGGCCTTCGCGGGTGAGCCGGCCGGCGGCGTCGATGCGGGCGACCGTGATCTCGCTCGCCCGTTCGCGGTAATTGTAGGCGGTGACGAGGATGCGGTCGCCGTGGACCAGCATCTCGTCATACCAGGAGGCGGCGTGGCCGACGTCGCGGTAGACGTCCATCCGGTCGGCGAGGCGCAGCGGCGCGCCTTCGCCCGTGCCGAGATCGGCGCTGAACAGCCGGCCGTCCTGCAGCACGACAAGGAAGCGGCCGACCTGCTTGACGATGCCGCCTTCGTCGACGCCGATCGTCTGGTTGTTCGTGATCTCCGGGTTGCCGGGCTGCGCGACCGACTCGTGCGCCGCCGCCGGCGCCTGGATGCCGGGGGCGGAGGGCTCCTCCTGGGGCGGCGGCGCATAGTTCATGTCGAAAAGGGTGATGTCGTTCATCGCCTCCCCTTGCTGAACGCGGCGGCGGGCGGCGGCGAGGTATTGTTCAAAGGCGTTCGAGGATGCGAAGCGCCCGAGCGGCGCGGCCCGGTGGCCGTCGAACAGGCCGGACGGGACGGGCGGCTCGTTCGTCGCCCCGGCGCCGCAGCCGCCGAGGAGAAGGAGGGTGAGACCGGCGGCGTGGCGCATGGAGCCTGCTCCTCACTAAGATGTGAGTCGCTACTAGCATGTAATGATACACTGTTACAAGTGGCGTGGCGGACCCTGGCGGCGGCGGCCGAGGAGGGCGGCGTCGAGCGACCAGCGGCCGCCGCCGCGGGCGAAGAGATGGAGGCCGATGAAGATCAGCACGCCGGCCGGCCACCAGGCGCGGTAATCTTCCGGCCAGTGGACCATCCACAAGGCGACGACGAAGTTGAAGGCGATGACGAGCCCGGTCCAGCGGGTGAGGAGGCCAAGGACGAGAAGGATTCCACCGACGAACTGGGCGTAGACGGAAAGCGGCGCCATCACCTCCGGCATGACGAAGCGGTGGGCGGCGAGGAAGCCGACGAACTCCTCCATCCGGGCGGCGCTCAGGACATTGTCCTGCGTGCCGTAGATGAGAAAAACACCGGTCGCGATGCGCAGCAGCGCCAGCGTGAGATCCTCGTGGCGCGCCGCGAAGCGCGGATCGAGCAGGTCCTTCATCGCCTTTTCCCCCTTTGGAAGGCCGTCGGTCATCCCTGGGGCGAGGGTGAACCGGAGTGCCCGCCGGTCCAGCACGTTTCGACGGCGCCGACGCGGCTCTTCGACAAGCGTCGTTTCGGCGCCGCGCCGGCCGGTCTGGCAATCCGCGCCGAAAGGCCTATCTTGGCGCGAAGCGGAAGTGAGAGCCTTTTCTTTATGTTTTCCGGCCTGTTCGGATATCTCGATTCCATCAAGGCCCGCGATCCGGCGCCGCGCTCCCGCTGGGAAGTGCTGCTCTATCCCGGCGTCTGGGCGCTGGGATTCCACCGCCTCGCCCATTGGCTGTTCAAGGGCGAGCTCTTCTTTCTCGCGCGCTTCGTGAACCACATCGCGCGGCTGCTGACCTCCATCGACATCCACCCGGGCGCCGAGATCGGGCGCAACTTCTTCATCGACCACGGCTTCGTGGTGATCGGGGAAACGGCGACGATCGGCGACGACGTCACCATCTACCAGATGGTGACCCTGGGCGGCACCAATCCCACCAACGGCATCGGCGGCAAAAGGCATCCGACGCTGGAGACCGGCGTGATCGTCGGTTCGGGAGCGCAGGTGCTGGGGCCGATCACGGTCGGCCCGCGGGCGCGGATCGGTGCCAATGCGGTGGTGACCAAGGACGTTCCCGAAGGGGCGACCATGACTGGCATTCCCGCGCGGCCGACCCTGGTCGACGCCGGCCATTATGCGAAGGATTTCGTGCCCTACGGCACGCCCTGTTCGGAGAGCGGCGACCCGCAGGTCCAGAAGCTGGAAGCGCTCGCCTGCGAAGTGGAGCAGCTGAGGAAGCGCCTCGCTTCGCTTCTGGAGGAGCGCGACGCCCTTCGCGCCGCCGCCGAGACAAAGGCGGCGTCGCACGGGGACCGCGCCTGATGGGCACGGTTCACCCTTTTCCCGCGGCGACATCGCCGGCGACGCAGATCGGCTTCGAGCGCGGCGAGCTGAACCGGATCGTCGATCTCTACGGGCGGATGGTCGCGGCCGGCCTTTGGAAGGATTATGCGATCCACTTCGCGCGCGACCATGCCGCCTTTTCGTGCTTCCGCCGATCGGCCGAGCGGCCGGAATATCGGATCGAGAAGCGCCCGGCGCTTCGCTCCAAGCAGGGCATGTGGGCGCTGATCGGCGAACATGGCACGGTGCTTCGCCGCGGGCATGAGCTCGGGCCCGTGCTCGCCCCGGTCGAGCGCCGCCTGCTCAAGGTCGTCGGAGAGGATTGAGTCTTTCACGAACAAGGCCCCGGAAGTCTCCTCCCGGGGCCTCGTCGCCTCCCGCTCGGGAAGAAGGGTTCAGGCCGCGAGCGGCGCCGCAGCGACGGGCCGGTCGATGACCGGGAGCCGCGACTGCAGCCCGGCGGGGAGCGGCTTCACCACCGCCCGGCGTGCCTGGTGCCAGAAGGCGGAAAGGACGAGCAGGCCCGAGCCGATCACGAAGGCGGTGAGCGCGAGGTTGAGCTCCACCGGACCGACGGTTTCGAACAGGCTGCTCAGCGCCCACAGCACATAGGCGAGGGCGGAGACCAAGAGGGCCCGCCGGTCGATCGCCAGCGCCGTGACGCCGAGGCCGACGTAGAGAAGCAGGACGACGAGCGCTTCGAGCACCGTCGCGTCGCCGTCGGTCAGGCCCAGCAGGTGGAAGACCGGGTGGACGATGAGCGGCGCGGCGAGGAGGTGCAGCCAGAAGGCGACGTCCGAGCGGCGGGTCTCCCGGCGCGGGTCCGACGCGTCCCACCACATGGCGAACAGGAACACGCCGATGCCGAGCGCAAGGCCGAAGCCCATCATGATGTCCTCGAAGCGCGCGCTGTCGCCGACCGTCATGCCGATCATGCCGAGAATGCCGGCCGAGAAAGCGAGGGCGCCGGCTGCGACGGTGATCGGCACGCGGAAGCGGCGCCAGTGGAACCAGGCGGCGGCGACGGCGACGGCGGCGGACGCGGCGATGACCGAGCTGATCAAGGCTTCATTGTCCTCGACGCGCTCGACGCCTACGGCCAGCACCAGCCCGAAAAGGGACGTGGCGAACACGGCGGCGACGAAGGCAAGGAGGAGCAGGATGCTGGGAAGCGCCATGCGCCGCTTGCGGGTAAAGAATTCGGCCAGGCCCCAGGCGGCGATCGCGACCAGCAGGCCGGACATGGGCGAAGGGCCGTCATAATCGATATTGGGGCCGGTCCAATGGCCGATCATCGCCAAAGCGGCGAGCAGGATGGCGGCGGCGACGGCGACGAAGATGTCGTTGAAGCCGGTCAGCAGCCGGAAATGCTCTTCGTCCACCACCGGCGTGGCGCGCGCGCCCGCCACATAGTTGCGAAGCGAGGCGGCGGCGTCGGGCGTCAATGCCCCCGCCGCCACCGCCGCTTCGAGATCGCTCTCGGAATACATGGTTGGTTTCCTCCCTTTTTGCGGGGAGCGGTGTACCATGGGTGTATTGGTGTTGCAAGACAGCGGTGCAGCGGGGTGAAGGGCGGGTTTAGCCGTGCGCTGCGATCCGGGCTTCGACAGGCTCAGCCCTAGCGGGGTGGGAGGCTTAGTGTTGGTCGACTGACGTGTGAAACCGCTAGCCCTGAGCCTGTCGAAGGGCGGGTTGCAGCGCTCGGAGTTGGTTCAGCCGCCCTGCAGGGTGCGCAGGATCGTCATGGCCTGCTCGGCGCCCGATTGCGGCACGATCTCGCCCGTGCGGTCAGTGATGCGGTCCCACAGGGCTGCGACGGCTTCGGGCGTGCGCTCGCCTTCGGGCAGGGCAACGCCGGGGGTGAGCGTTACATAAGCGGCCTGAACGACGCCCGCGCCGGCGCCGACGATCGCGTTGGTGGGGGCGTCTTCGGAGACGAGGAAAAGGGCGGCGGGGACGACGTTGTCGGGATTGAAGGCGGCCATCATCTCGGGCGAGAAGATGTCCTCCGTCATTCGTGTCGCCGCGGTGGGGGCGATGGAATTGACGCGGACATTGTACCTGGCGCCTTCGAGGCTCAGCGTCTTGGCGAAGCCGGCGAGGCCGAGCTTGGCGGCGGCGTAATTGGCCTGGCCGAAATTGCCGTAAAGGCCAGTCGACGAGCTGGTCATCAGGATGCGGCCGTAGGCCTGGTCGCGCATCGTCTCCCAGACCGCCTTGGTGCAGTTTGCCGAGCCGATCAGGTGAACGTCCACGACCAGGCGGAAGTCGTCCATGGTCATCTTGGCGAATGACTTGTCGCGCAGGATGCCCGCATTGTTGATGAGGATGTGGACGCCGCCCCAGGCCTCCTTCGCGCGTGCGACCATGTCGGCGACCTGCTCGGCGTTGGTCACCGAAGAGCCGTTCGCCATGGCGGTGCCGCCCGCGGCTTCGATCTGCTCGACGACGTTTTGCGCCGCATCGGAGGTGCCGGAGCCGTCACGGGCGCCGCCGAGATCGTTCACCACCACCTTTGCGCCGCGACGCGCCAGTTCGAGGGCGTAGGCGCGCCCGAGACCGCCGCCCGCGCCGGTGACGATCGCCACCCTGCCTTCGAAAGAAATGGCCACGACCCGCCTCCCGCTCTTGTTTGCGGAGGCGCGGATGCCAGCGGCGGGCGGGGAAGTAAACTCCCCGGCCCTAGTCCTGCGGGTGGGACGAGGGCCGGGGCCGTTCAGGTCAGCGGGGGCGGCGCATGCCGCGTTCGTAGGTCTGGACGCAGCCGTCCGTCACCGTGCGCGAGCAGGGCGGGCGGGTCGCGGCGGCGCCGGCCGCGGCGTCGCCGCCGCATGCCTGATAGGCGCTGCTGCCGGCGTTGAAGCCGGACGGCGTGCAGGCCTGGCCTTCGGGATCGGTGCCCTGCTGGGTGACGCCGCGCGGGCCGCTCGACTGGCTGGGATCGGCGACCGTGTTGCCGGTCTGGGCGAAAGCGGCGCCGCCGAGCGTCAGGGCGGCGGTGAGAGCGAATATGGTCTTCATGGGTCGGTCCTCCTGTTAGCGGCGCGCGCCGCGCTCATAGGTCTGGGTGCAGCGGTCGGTGACGGTGCGCGAACAGGGCGGCAGATCGGTCGCCGCGCCCATCGAAGCGGCGGGCTGGCTCGCGGGCGCCGTGCCGGTGCCGCTGCCGAGCGGCTGGTTCCAGCCGGCGGGCGCGGTCGCGGGCGCCGAGACCACCGGAATGCCGCGCGCGTCGCGCTCGACGGAGGTGTTGCCGGGGGCGACGGTGGAGCCGGTTTGCGCCGAAGCGCCTGCGGACAAGAGCAGCAAGGCGCCGAAAAGTGCCGATTTCATCTGTGTCTCTCCTCGAGCTTCAAGCGGCGCCGCCGATGGCGCACGCGGGTACAGGGCGGCCGTGTGTGTTTCGGCCTGCCGTGCCCCTCCAACGCGGGCGAAACGAAATGTCTCCCGCAAAACGTCCCGGGCCGGGACGGCGGCAAGGGACGCCTCGCCGCGGGCGGGCTTTACCCTTATGTAAGCCCAGTGCGCGTATGGGCGAGATCATGAGCGAGAAGAGCGACAGCTTCGACCTGCCGGCCAATCCGACCCGGCGCACCGTGCTCGCGCTCGGCGCGGCGGCGGCGACGACGGTGGTGACGGTGCGCCCGGCGCTGGCCCAGACGGCGGGTTCCGTTTTGAACTGCCAGATCCCGGTTCCGGGACCGCAGGCGGGCGGCCAGTATATCGCGGCCGACGGCAGCCTCGTCGCGCCCGGCACGCCCGGCTCCTTCGCCCCGGCGACGCGTCCGATCACCGGCGAAGAGGCCAAGGCCCTGCTCCAGCGCGGCCGCGTCCCGGCCGGGATGGACGGCCAATCCGCTCAGGCTTATGCGAACTATATTCGCCGTCTGCAGTCGGGGATGAGCGGCTTCACCTGCTACGCCTCGCTGCAGATGCCGCGCTGATCCGGGCCGCCGATATGGCCGGCCCCCGCTACATCGCCGACGATCCCGCGAACCTGCGCGCGGTGGAACTCGACGGCCTCGTCGCCCTGTTCCACGCGCCGTCGGGGATGACGCACGTCGTCGCGCCGCCGGCGCCGCAGATCCTCGAAGCGCTTGGCGAAGGTCCGGGCGACGCGCGGGCGATCCTCGAGCGCATCCGGGCGCGCTACGACGTCGATGACGAGGAGGCTGCCGGCGCCATCGAGGCGCGGCTTGCAGAACTCGAAGCCGCCGGCCTGGTGCGGCGGGCATGAGGCACGAACTCAGCCTTGCGATCGGGCCGGTCTCGTTCCGGGTCGGATCCGCATGGAAGGGGCCGGTAGACGCGCTCGCGGGCCTGTATGCCGATTATCCCGCGCCCGACGACGTGTGCGACTTTACCGTAAGGCTGGAGCCGGAAAAGCCTTGGCGGCGCTGGCTGCGACCGTCGGTCGCGATCCACGGCGATTACATGTTGCCAGACGCCGTTCCGCTGTCGCTCGCCCACGGTCTGCTCGCCGCCGAGATGGGCATGAACCTCCAGATGGCGCTGGGGCAGAAGAGCTTTTTGCTGCTCCACGCCGCGACGGTGGAGAAGGACGGAAGGGCGCTGATCCTCACCGGCGAGAGCGGGGCGGGCAAGTCCACGCTTTCGGCGCTGCTCGGCGAAAGCGGCTGGCGGCTGATGGGCGACGAATTCGCGCTTCTCGATTGCGCGACGGGCCACCTTCACCCGTTTCCCCGCGCGATCAGCCTCAAGAACGGCGCCATCGCGGTGATGGAAAGAGTGGCGGGGGAGGGGCGGTTCGGCCCGGTGATGGAGGACACGCCCAAGGGCCGCATCCGGCATTTGAAGCCGCGCGCGGACGCGATCGCCCGCATGCGCGAGCCGGCGCGGCCGGCGCTGATCCTCTTTCCGCGCTTCGGCGAGGCGCGGGCGATGCGCGCGGTCGGACCGGCCGAAGTGTTCGTCCGCCTGACGCAGGCCTCCACCAATTATGTCGCGCTCGGCGCCCGCGGCTTCGACGCATTGTCCGGGCTGGTCGCCGGCTGCCCCGCGCTCGCCATCGATTATCCCGACACGGAGACGGCGCTCGGCCTCGTCGACGAGCTTTGGCAGGGGCTGCCGGAATGAGCCGGCTCCTCGTCCGCACGCTCGCCGATCCCTCGGGCGCGGCCGCGCTCACTCCGCCGCAATGGACGGCTTTGATCACCGCCGCGCGCGCCGAATCGCTGCTCGGCAGCCTCGCTTTCCGCCTCGCCGGCCGCGACCTCCCCGCCAAGGTGGAGCGCATCCTCGATGACGCGCGGCGCGATGCGGCTTACGCGCGCACGCAGGCCCTGTGGGAGGCGGAGATGGCGCGGCGGGCGCTTGCCGGGACCGGCGTGCCGGTGATCCTCCTCAAGGGCACGGCCTTCGTCGCTGCGGGACTATCCGCCGGAGAAGGCCGCTCGATCGGCGACCTCGACATTCTCGTGCCCGAGGACCGCCTCGATGCCGTCCAGCAGGCTTTGCTCGCCGCCGGCTGGGAGTGGGTGAAGGAGGATGCTTATGACGACATCTATTATCGCCGCTGGATGCACGAGCTGCCGCCGCTCATCCACCGCAGCCGCGACCGGATGATCGACGTCCACCACACGATCCTTCCGCCGACGGCGGGGCCGACGCCGGACGCCGCGGCGTTGATCGCGGCCGGCGTGAAGCTGGATCACGGGCTTCGGACGCTTAGCCCAGAGGACATGATCGTCCACGCCGCGGCCCATCTGTTTGCTGACGGGGATCTTGCGGGCGGCTTGCGGAATCTGTGGGACATCGATCGGCTCGTGCGGGAATTTTCGGCGGCGGACGAGGCGTTCTGGACCTGCCTCGCAGAGCGCGCCCGGCTTCACCAGCTCCGGTCCGCGGTGGCGCGCGCGCTCAGGCTGACGCACCGCCTCTACGGCACGCCGCTCACAGCCTCGTTCGTCCCGAGCGAAGTCGAGGGGCGCAGGCTCGGCCTCGGTGCAGTCGCCCCTCGGCTTCGCTCGGGACGAACGGAGGGTGGTAACCTGCACTGTGGCGAGGCGTTGGCGGGGCGTGCGCGCCTCACGGACTCGCTCTTCGAAGCGCGGCTTCTCGCCCGCAACGGCTGGGGGCAGCCGACGCGGCGGGCGCTTCGCTTCGCTTTCTACGTCCGCTCGCACTGGATGCGCATGCCGCCGCTGATGCTGGCGCGGCATCTCTGGACCAAAGCGACTCGCTAGACTCTGCGGCCCGCCTGGCGCAGTCCTGAGCAATGATCAGACGCCTGCTCCCGCTTCTCCTGCTCGCGCTCGCGAGCGCCTGCGCCACCACCGCGGCGCCCGCCGGCGAGGAACGCGCCCGCTGGGCCGCGCACGCGCGCAGCGTCACCATCGTTCGCGACGATTGGGGCATCGCCCATGTGCGCGGCGAAACGGACGCGGACGCCGTGTTCGGCATGATCTATGCGCAGGCCGAAGACGACTTCAACCGGATCGAGACCAACTACCTCACCAATCTCGGCCGCCTCGCCGAAGCGGAAGGGGAGCGGGCGATCTGGTCGGATTTGCGCTACCGGTTGTTCCTCGATCATGACGACCTGAAGGCCCGCTACGCCGCCGCGCCGGTCTGGCTGCGGCGGCTGATGATTGCCTGGGCGGACGGGCTCAACCATTATCTCGCGACGCATCCGCAGACGCGCCCGCGCGTCCTCACCCGGTTCGAGCCGTGGATGGCGCTGAGCTTCACCGAAGGCAGCATCGGGGCCGATTTCGAGAAGGTGCCGCTCGGGCCGCTCGAGCGCTTCTATTCGGAACGCGGGCGGGCGCTCGCCGCGGCTGTACCGAGCGTGCGGGACGACGAGCCGCGCGGCTCCAACGGCATCGCAATAGCGCCGCGGATCACCGAGAACGGCCGCGCCCTGCTGCTCATCAACCCGCATACCAGCTTCTTCTTCCGCTCGGAGCTGCAGGTGACGAGCGGGGAGGGGATGAATGCCTATGGCGCGGCGACGTGGGGGCAGTTCTTCATCTACCAGGGCTTCAACGACCGCGTCGGCTGGATGCACACCACGAGCGGACTCGACGCGGTGGACGAGTTCGCCGAACGGGTGGACGAGACGGGCGGACGCATCACCTACCGGCACGGCAGCGCGGTGCGGCCTGTCGAGACGCGGCCGGTGACCATCGCCTACCGGGCGGCGGACGGATCCCGGGCGACCCGCACCTTCCAGACCTATCGCACCCATCACGGCCCGATCACCCGCGAGGAAGGCGGCCGCTGGATCGCGACGGCGCTGATGCACCGGCCGATCGAGGCGCTGTCGCAAGCCTGGCTGCGGACCAAGGCGCGCAACTTCTCCGAATTCGAGCGGGCGCTGCAATTCGGCACCAACAGCTCCAACAACACGCTCTATGCCGATGCGGACGGCACCATCGCCTATCTCCACCCCCAGTTCATCCCGCGCCGCAACGACGCCCTCGATTATACGAGGCCGGTGGACGGCAGCGATCCTTCCGCGGACTGGGGGCCGGAGCACGCGGCGGCCGAGGCGCCGCGCGTGGTCAATCCGGCGAGCGGCTGGGCGATGAACACCAACAACTGGCCCTACAGCGCAGCCGGCCCGGACAGCCCGCGCGCCGGCGATTTCCCGCGCTACATGGATACGTTCGGCGAAAATCCGCGCGGGCGGCATGCGACCATGCTGC
>DASVQT010000037.1:0-23969 GCA_036388975.1 Allosphingosinicella sp.
CGACGTCGGCGGCGCGCAGTGGCAGTTCACCGAACGGCTCGACATTTTCGGGCCGTTCGCCTGGGCGCTCGGCATCGATGGCATCGCCTTGATGCTGATCATGCTCACCCTGTTCCTGATGCCGATCTGCATCGCCGCCTCCTGGTCGTCGATCGAGCATCGCATTCCGGAATATATGGCCGCCTTCCTGCTCATGGAGGCGCTGATCCTCGGCGTCTTCGCGGCGCAGGACATCTTCCTGTTCTACCTGTTCTTTGAAGCCGGCCTCATCCCGATGTACATGATCATCGGCATCTGGGGCGGCGCGAACCGGATCTACGCGGCCTACAAATTCTTCCTCTACACCCTGCTCGGCTCGCTGCTGATGCTGGTCGCCATGCTGTGGATGGTCCACCATGCCGGCACCACCGACATCCCGCGCCTGATGGCGACCGACTTCCCGCCGGAAGCGCAGACCTGGCTCTGGCTCGCCTTCTTCGCCAGCTTTGCCGTCAAGATGCCGATGTGGCCCGTCCACACCTGGCTTCCCGACGCGCACGTCCAGGCGCCGACCGCGGGCTCGGTGATCCTCGCCGGCGTGCTGCTGAAGCTCGGCGGCTACGGCTTCATCCGTTTCTCGCTGCCCATGTTCCCGGAAGCCTCGGCCCAGCTCTTCTGGCTGGTCATGGGCCTCTCCATGGTGGCGATCGTCTACACCTCGCTGGTCGCCCTGGTGCAGCGCGACATGAAGAAGCTCATCGCTTATTCCTCCGTCGCCCACATGGCGTTCGTCACCATCGGCCTGTTCGCCTTCAACCGGCAGGGGATCGAGGGCGCGCTCATCGTCATGCTCAGCCACGGCCTGGTTTCGGGCGCGCTCTTCCTGTGCGTCGGCGTCATCTACGACCGGCTCCACACCCGCGAGATCGACCGCTACGGCGGCCTCGCCAACAACATGCCGGCTTATTCCGTGCTGCTGCTCCTCTTCACCATGGCGGCCGTGGGCCTGCCGGGCACGAGCGGCTTCGTCGGCGAGTTTCTGGCCCTGCTCGGTTCCTATGCGGCGAACAGCTGGGTCGCCTTCGTCGCGACGACCGGCATCATCCTCGGCGCCGCCTACATGCTGTGGCTCTATTGGCGCATCGTCTACGGCACGAGCCGCAACCCCGATGCCGCGGCCATGCCGGATTTGAACAAGCGCGAGCTCGCCTCGCTCGGCGCAATCGCGGCGGTGGTGCTGTGGATGGGCATCTATCCCGAAAGCTTCCTCGCGCCGATGCGCCAGGACGTCGGCCTGCTTCTCGCCCGGATCGAGCGCGCCGCACCTGAAGGCGACGCCCGGCTCCAGCGCCCGGCGCACCCGCCCGCCGCGGCCGGCGGTCACGGCCAGGCGAGCGAGGGCGGGTCGCACGGCGCCCCCGCCGCGGGCGCGGAGGGCGGCCACGGTCCCGAGGGCGCCGCCGCTTCCACCGATCACGGACCCGCTGCGGCGCAAGAAAAGAATAAGGCCCCGGAGGGCGGCCACTGATGTCGAACGATTTCCTTCTCACCGCGCCGGAGCTGTTCCTCACGGCCTCGTCCCTGGTGCTGCTTCTGATGAGCGCCTGGATGGGCGACAAGGCCGGCCGCCTGCTCACCTGGCTCGGCGTCGCCGCGCTCGTGATCGCCTGCTTCCTCGTTCCGGCGGTGCGTCCCGGCGACCCTGGCGGCACCGCCTTTGGCGGCCTGTTCATCGCCGACCGCTTCGCCGCCTTTGCCAAGATCCTGGTGCTGCTCGGCGGCGCCGTCTCCTTGCTCGCCGCCGAAGCCTGGTTCCGGCGCGACCGCGATTACCGGCCCGAATATCCTGTGCTGATCATCTTCGCGTCGATCGGCGGCGCCATGATGGTCTCGGCCGGGGACCTCCTCACCCTTTATGTCGGGCTCGAGCTGCTCAGCCTGTCCTCCTACGTCCTCGCCTCCTTTCAGCGCACCGACACGCGCTCGGCGGAAGCCGGCCTCAAATATTTCGTGCTCGGCGCGCTCGCCTCGGGCCTGCTCCTTTACGGCATCACCTTGCTCTACGGCTTCACCGGCACGACCCTGTTCAGCGGCGTCGCGCAAGGCATTGCGTCGCAGGCGGCGAGCCATGACGGACTGGGCGCCGGCACCTTGTTCGGCATCGTCTTCGTCCTCGCGGGCCTCGCCTTCAAGATTTCCGCCGTGCCGTTCCACATGTGGACTCCGGACGTCTACGAAGGCGCGCCGACGCCGGTGTCGGCATTCTTCGCCTCCGCGCCCAAGGTCGCCGCCATGGCGCTCATGGTCCGCGTCGCGATCGAAGGCATGGGCCCGGCGACCGACGAATGGCGCCAGATCGTCATCTTCTCGGCTCTCGCCTCGACCATACTCGGCGGCGTCGCGGCGATCGGCCAGCGCAACATCAAGCGCCTGCTCGCCTACAGCTCGATCAACAATGTCGGCTTCGCGCTGATCGGCCTCGCCGCCGGCACGCGCGAGGGTGCGGCGGCCGTGCTCTTCTACATGGCCGTCTATCTGGTGATGACGCTCGGCACCTTCCTCGTCGTCTTGAGGATGCGGGACGCCGAGGGGCGGGCGGTGGAATCGATCGACAGCCTTTCGGGCCTGTCGCGCAGCCGTCCGGCGCTTGCGCTCGCCATGGCTTTGTTCATGTTCAGCCTCGCCGGCATTCCGCCGCTGTTCGGCTTCATGCCCAAATTCTACGTGTTCAACGCCGCCGTCCAGGCCGACCTCACCTGGCTCGCCGCGATCGGCATCGCCACCTCGGTGATCGGCGCTTATTATTACATCAAGATCGTCAAGATCATGTATTTCGACGAGAGCGCGCCGGCTTACGAAAAGCGGGCGGAGCCGGTCGGCACCGTCTTGATCGTCGCGGCCGCCTTGTTCGTGAGCCCGCTCGGGTACCTCACCACGCGCTATCTCGACACGTCTTCGCGCAACGCCGCCGGCTCGCTGTTCCACGCACGCGCCGGCGCGGCCCCGTCCGCCGCCCATTGAAAAGATAATCCGGTTGCGGAGGCATCGTTGACGGCTCTCCGGCCGCCTGATTGACTCCGCCCTTTCTCACGAGGGGGTGCGGAAATGTCGGCCATTCGCGGAATTCTCGACCAGCGCTATCGCAAGTCTCCGGCCTATCTCGCCGGCCATTTGCCCAAGGATCGGCGCCACCTGGACGAATGGCACCGGGAGCTGAGGGCGGACGTCTCCGGCGCGCCGCCGCTGACCGCGTCCATGGGCGGCGGGGACGCGGTGGACGCCCTTGCCGAGCTCATCCGGCGCGACGGCATCGTGCGCATGTATGCGACGCAGATGGTGGAACAGCAGCCGGCGGGTCACGTCGCCGTCGACAGCGTCGAGGGACTGATCGCGGCGCTGCGCAAGATCGTCGCCACGGCGCCGGCCTACGATCCCGATCCGGACCGGATCAACGCTTTCCCGATGTCGCGGCTCTTCGCCTATATGATGATGACGCCGGCGGGGGAGGCGCTGTTCCGGCTGCCCAACTTCAACGCCGCTCTAGCCGCGGTGCTCAAGCAATGGTGCGCCTATCTCGACAGCCCGCAAAGCGCCCATGTGCTGACCGAGGAGGAGAATGGCTGGCTCTCCAAGTCGGCCTATTTCTACAATCGGCTGTGGGAGTTCGACATTCCCGACCAAAGAGCGCCGCACTGGGGCTGGACCTCCTACAACGACTTCTTCCACCGCGAGATCGCCCTCTCGCACAGGCCCGTCGCCGCGCCCGACGATCCCAAGGTCATCGTCTCGGCCAATGACGGAAGCGTCTACAACCAGGCGTTCGGCGCCCGGCTGAGCAGCCAGTTCTGGCTCAAGGGCACGCCTTATTCGCTCGAGGACATGCTGGACGGCAGCCATGTCGACCGGTTCGTCGGCGGCAGCGTGTTCCAGTCTTTCCTGAGTGGCGCAAACTACCATCGCTGGCGCTCGCCCATTGCGGGCACCGTCGTCGAGGCGCGGATCGTGAACGGCCTCATGTTCAGCGACGCCGAGGATGCGGGCGACGACCCGACTGCGGGCACCTACTCGCAGTTCTACGAAACGGCGGTGAACACCCGCGCCCTCGTCTTCATCGAAAGCCCGGACCCCGATATCGGCCTCGTCTGCGTCATCCCGATCGGAATCACCGAAATCTCCTCGGTGCAGATCAACGTTCGCGTCGGGCAGGTGCTGGAGAAAGGCGAGGAGCTCGGCTGGTTCAGCTATGGCGGTTCGGCCATGGCATTGGTCTTCCAGCCCGGCGCGATCGACCGGTTCACGGTCCCGAACCGCACGAGCGCGCAGGACCCGGATTCCGGGCCGCCCATCCGCGTCAACCAGCAGATCGCCGTCGCCCGCTGAACCCTCGACGGCGGGTGCCGCGCCGCCTAGGCGGTCGTCCATGATCCGCACCGTCGACGAGACCGGCTCCACGAACGACGACCTCGCGGCGCTCGCACGCGCAGGCGCGGCCGAAGGGCTGTGGCTGCGCGCGGACCGGCAGACCGGGGGCAGGGGCCGGCAGGGAAGGGCCTGGTCCTCGCCGCCGGGCAATCTCTACGCGTCCACCCTGGTGCGCCTTCGCCCGGGCGATCCGCCCGCGCCCACCCTGGCGCTCGTCGCCGCCGTTGCGCTCCACGAAGCGGCGTCGCACTACGCGCCCGGCATCCTGATCAAATGGCCGAATGACCTCCTGGCGGGCGGCGCGAAGCTTTCCGGAATCCTCTTGGAGCGCGCGGACGATTCCGTGGTGATCGGCTTCGGAGTCAACCTCGCGCACCATCCCACCGACATCGAGCGCACCGCCACCAGCATCGCCGCCCTCGCCGGCGCCGCGCCCGAGCCGTCCGCCTTTCTCGAGACGCTGGCCGATGCCCTCGCCCGCTGGCTCGGCCGCTGGCGCAGCGACGGCGTCGCCGCCCTCCGCCGCGCCTGGCTCGCCGCCGCCCACCCGCCGGGAACGGCGCTCACCGCGGCGGGCGAGCAGGGCCTGTTCGACGGCCTCGACGAAACCGGCGCGCTCCGCCTCCGCCTCGCCGACGGCACCGTGCGCGTCGTCCATGCGGGCGACGTCTTCCTGATCTGACCCGATCCCGCTAAGGCGCGCACATGCTGCTCGCCATCGACGCCGGGAACACCAACATCGTCTTCGCCCTTCTGGAAGACGGGGTGATCCGCGCGCGCTGGCGGATCGCGACCGATCCGCGGCGCACGGCCGACCAATATGCGGTGTGGCTGCACCAGCTCCTCGAACTCGAAGGCTATACCCGCGCCGACGTCGATGCGGTGATCGTCGGCACCGTCGTGCCGCGCGCGACCCACAATCTCGAAGTGCTCGCTTCCAAATATTTCGGGGTGGAGCCGCTTATCGCGGGACAGGGCGCCGCCGAATGGGGCATCGAACTCGACGTCGCCGAGCCGCGCACCGTCGGCGCGGATCGGGTGCTGAACGCCATCGCCGCGCATGCCCTCCACCCGGGCGACCTCATCGTCATCGATTTCGGCACCGCGACCACCTTCGACGTCGTCGATTTCTCCGGCGCCTACAAAGGCGGCATCATTGCGCCCGGCATCAACCTGTCGCTCGACGCGCTGGTCGCGGCCGCGGCCAAGCTGCCGCGCATCGCCATCGAAGCGCCGTCCAGCACCAGCGTCGTCGGCCGCACCACCGAGGACCAGATGCACATCGGCATCTATTGGGGCTATGTCGCCATGATCGAAGGGCTGGTCGGGCGGATGAAGGCGGAGATCGGACGTCCGGTCACGATCGTCTCGACGGGCGGCCTCGCCATATTGTTCGACGAGCACACCGCCATTTTCGACTCGATCGAGCCCGATCTCACCATTCAGGGCCTCGCCATGCTCCACAAGCGGAGCCTTTCGCCGCCTTGACCGTCATTCCCGCGAAAGCGGGAACCCAGACGGACTTCCCATCTTGCACTGACTCAGACTGGATCCCCGCTTATGCGGGGATGACGAAGGACCCGAAATGAAGCCCGGTAACGAACTCCTCTTTCTCGCGCTCGGCGGCTCGGGCGAGATCGGCATGAACGTCAATCTCTACGGCTGCGACGGCAAGTGGATCATGGTCGATCTCGGCATGACCTTCGCCGATCCCTTCTACCCGGGAATCGAGCTGATCCTCCCCGACCTGACCTTCATCGAGGAGCGGAGGAAGGACCTGCTCGGCATCGTCCTGACGCACGGCCACGAGGACCATATCGGCGCCATCCCCTATCTCGCCGCCGACCTCGGCGTGCCGCTCTACGCCACGCCCTTCACCGCCGGCCTCATCGCCGGGAAGCTGGAGGAGGAGGGTCTCGCGGACGAAGTCGAAGTCAAGGTGATCGACCTCGGCGGCACCTTCCGCATGGGGCCGTTCGGCCTCACCTTCGTTCCGCTTGCCCACTCGATCCCGGAAGGCAATGCCCTCCTCATCGAAACGCCGCACGGCAACGTCTTCCACACCGGCGACTGGAAGCTGGACGACGCGCCCCAGCTCGGCGACCCGGTCACGGAAGAGGAATTGCGCGCGATCGGCGACAAGGGCGTCCTCGCCCTCGTCTGCGATTCCACCAACGTCTTCCAGGAACATGCCTCGGGCTCCGAAGCCACGGTGCGCGAAGGACTCGACCGGGTCGTCGCGGAAGCCGAAGGCCGCGTGCTCGTCACCACCTTCGCGTCCAACGCCGCGCGCTTGCGCACTTTGGGCCAGGTGGCGCGCGACACCGGCCGCCAGGTCTGCGTCGCCGGCCGCTCTTTGGACCGTATCCTCAAGGTCGCGAAAAGCGTCGGTTATCTGACCGACTTTCCCGACACGGTCGATTTCGACACGGCGATGAAGCTCCCCCGCCGCGACGTCATGATCATCGCCACCGGCGGCCAGGGCGAGAACCGCGCGGCGCTCTCGCGGATCGCCTTCGATCAGCACAAGATCAGTGTCGAAAAGGGCGACCTCGTCGTCTTTTCATCGAAGCAGATCCCCGGCAACGAGATCGCCATCGGCCGCATCCAGAACATGCTCGCCGAAAAGGGCGTGTCGATGATCACCGACCGCCAGGCGCCGGTTCACGTCTCCGGCCACCCCGGCCGGCCCGAGCTCGCCTCCATGTACGAGTGGATCCGGCCCGAGATCATCGTGCCGGTCCACGGCGAGACGCGCCACCTGATGGAGCATGACCGGTTCGCCCGCAGCCGCGGCGTGCCGCGCGGCATCGTCCAGACCAACGGCCAGCTCGTCCGCCTCGCGCCGGACGGTCCCGTCAAGATCGGCGAGGAGAGGGTCGGGCGCTTGATCCTCGACGGCGACGTCATCTTGAACGCCGATGGCACGACCATGAACGAGCGCCGCAAGCTCGCCCAGAACGGGCAGATCTCCGTCGCGGTCGCGCTCGACGACAAGGATCGCCTGCGCGGCGGCGTCGAGATCACGATCGAGGGCGTGCCCGTGGAGGAGGATCGCGAGGCGTTTCTCGAGGAGGCCTGCGCGGCCGTCGCCCAGGCGGCCAAGAAGAATGCGGGCAAGGAGGACAAGCTCAAGGAAGCGCTTCGCCTCGCCGTGCGCCGCTGCGCGACCGACTGGACGGGGAAGAAGCCGGTCGTCGACGTGCTGATCGTCCGGGTGTGACGCCTTGAAGCCGGTCTCGATCGTCGCCGTCTACCTGCTCTTCCTGACGCTGAGCCTGTTCCTCGTCCTGCCCTTCGGGATGCGCACGGACGAGGAAGCGGGCGCCGCGCGGGCGGCCGGCCATGCCGAAAGCAGCCCGCACGGCTTCCGTTTCGGCCGGGTGATGCTGAGGGCGAGTATCCTTGCCGCGATCCTGTTCGGCCTGTTCTACGCCAATTACGTCAACGGCTGGCTTAACGTCGAAATGTTCGACTGGGCCGCCCCGCCCGAGGCGAACGAGCTCTAGCGCACCCCCCGAACGGCGGAAGCGCTAGTTGCGCAGCCGCTCGATCGCCTGGGCGAGGGCGACGTAGAGCTTGCCCATGTCCGACGACAGCAGGGTGATCGACAACGGCGAGCCGTCCTTGTCGGCCAGCACGCGGCGGAGCATCGATTCAAAGTCGTGGATGTAGCGGTTGACCTGCTCCCGGAACTCCGTTTCGTTTTCGTAATGGCGCATGATCTCGCGCGCTTCGCCGCTGTCGAGGAGGCGGACGGCGCGGCGGGTGAAGACGCCGCGGTCGCCCTTCAGATAGGCGGACCAGGCCGTGTCGGTGACTTCGTTGGACAGGATCTTGGTGACGTCGATGGCTGTCGAATTGAGCGATTCAATCAGCAGCGCGACGCGGCGCGACAGGCTCTCGGCGTCCTTTTCCTCGCGCACCCGGCGTTCGGCGTCGATGCGCGCTTCGATGGCGCCCGCGGTCTCGCCGATGGTGACGAGCTGGCGGGTGAGGCGCTCGGAGGCGCGGCGGGCCGATGCGACGGCGGCCTCCGACATGATGCCGAGCTGCTGCAATTTCTCCTGCACCGGTTCCGTCACCGCTTCGCTCACCGCGTCGCGGCTCGCTTCGGCAAGCGCGGCGACGCTGTCCGGAATGACGGCGGCGATCGCCTCGCGGGCGTGGCCGGCGGCCTGCTGCGCCGCTTCGCGGACCCTGAGCAAGGCGTCGAGCAGCTCGGGCGCGGTCGCGTTGACGAGGCGCTGGGCTTCGCTGTCCGCCTCGCTCGCCGCCCCGGCCAGCTCGCGTACCTTGGCTTCGGCCTGGCCGACCGAATCGGCGATGGTGGTGAGGAGGCGCCCGAGTTCCTCCTGCTGGCGGCGGATCGACTCCTCGCCCTGCGTCAGGCTGGACGCCGCGGCGCCGGCAGCCGCCTGCACGGTCTCTACATCGGGAAGGATGGCGCGCGCGGCCGCGCCGGCACGGGCGCTCTGCTCCTCCACCGAAGCGAGCGCGGCGGGGATGTCGCCCGAAAGATGCGCGGAAATGCCGGCGAGGGTCCGGGCAAGCTCCTGGGTACGGGCGGCGGTGAGCCCGGTGGTCTCGTCGCTGCTGCGAACCTCTTCGTGGAGTTGGCGAAGCGATTCGCGCGCCTCGGCGAGCGCGCCGGTGAGGCGCCCGGCATTGGCCTCGCCCTCTTCGCGCAGCTCGGCGAAGCGGCGATCGATGTTGGCGATCTCCGCTTCGATGCCCCCCAGCAAGCTCCGGCTCGCCTGCTCCTGCTGGACGAGCGCGCCGGACAGGGCTTCGAGCCGGGTGCCGGCGGAGAGGACGTTGTCGGCCAAAGCGCGCGAGGCTTCCACGGACGGCGCGATGGAGTCGGCGGCTTCGCGCGTGCGTGCGGCCTGCGCTTCCACGGCGGACAGCGAGGCCGGTATCTCGTCGGTGAGTTGCGCCGAAAGCCCGGAAAGGGACCGCTGCAGGTCCTGCGCCCGCTCGACGGTCAGGCCCGTCGCCTCATGGCCGCCGCGCACTTCGGCGTGAAGCGTCTGGAGGGCGTCGCGCACCTCCGCCATGGCGCCGGAAAGGCGGCCGGCATTATATTCTCCCGACTCGCGAAGCTGCGAAAAGCGCGTGTCGATGGCGCCGATCTCGCTCTCGATGCCTTCGAGCAAAGCGCGGCTCGTCTGCTCCTGCGCCGCGAGCGTGCCCGACAAGGCTTCGAGCCGGGCGCCGGCGGCATAGACATTGTCGGCAAGCGTGCGGGCGGCGTCCACCGACGGGCCGATCGCTTCGGCGGCTTCGCGGGTGCGCCCGGCCTGCGCCTCGATCGACGTCAGCGCATCCGGTATTTCGATCTGGAGCTGGGCGGACAGGCCGTTCAGCGCCTCGGTGATGTCGCGGCTGCGCGCGGTGAGAGCGCCGGCCTGGACGTCGCCGGACGCGATTTCCTCGTGCAGCGCCTGGACGCTGCCGCGCACCTCGGCCAGCGAGGCGGAAAGGCGCTCATGGCTCTCGCCGCCGCTGCGGTCGAGCGCGGTGAAGCGGGTTTCGAGTTCGCCGAGTTCGCGCGAAAGACCGGTGACCAAAGCGTGGCTCGCCGCATCTTGCGAGGCGAGCGAAGCGCCGAGGACGGCGAGCTGGGCGCCGACCTGTTCCAGCCGTTCTGACAGGCTGCGGCTGGCGGCGGCGCCGGTTTCCTCGAAGGCGGCGCGGCTTTGCTCGATTCCGGCGAGGAGGGCGGTGCCCTGCGTCTCCAGCGCCGATCGAGTCGCCTCCACCGCGTCGGAGGCGCGGGCGAGGGCGCCGTCCACCGTTGCGGTGAGCGCGCCCGCCGCTTCGTTGATTCGCTCGCTCGCCGATCCGGCGCTGCTTTCGATGCGCGCGACATGGGCGCCGAGGCGCTGCGCCGCGCCGCCGACCGCATCGTCGGCTTCCCGGCCGCGCGCGGCAAGGGCGCCGAGCTGTCCTTCGAGCGCGCCGGCCTGTTCGTGGGCGGTGAGGCCCGCTTCGCGCATGGCCGCGGCGACGGCGCGCGCCTGTTCTTCCGCGCGCGGGAGATCGTGGAGGAGAACGCCGATGTCGACGCGTGCGTGGTCCGCCGCCACCTCGAGCGCCTGCGACCGCCGGTCGAGCTCCGCGCTCTGCTTGGAAAGATAATGCGTCACCCGGCCCAAACGGTCCGACGCTTCGTCGCCGAGCGACATGAGCTTGGCCGCTTCGTCGGAAAGCCGCGCCTGATTCTCCTCCAGCCGGGTCGCGACGATGCCGAGCACGCTTTCGAGCGCGGTCGATTCCTTGCGCATGTCGGCGACGGCGCGCGTGAACCGCTCCGTTTCGCGGCGCTGGGTGCGGCCGAAGATCATCCAGATCATGCCGAGCAGGACGAGCGGCACGCTCGCCGTCCCCGTCCAGCTGATCAGGGCGGGAAGGGAGGGGGCAAGGCCCGAACGGGCAAAGGCGTAGCCGGCCGCCCCGGTCCAGGCGAGCGCGGCGAGGATCAGGACCACGGCCAGCGCCGTCTTCGCCGCAGAACGGGGCTCTCGCGCCGCCGCTTCGGAGGCGTGCGCCTCGTCCGGCTCGGGCGCGGGCCCGATCAGCTCGTCATAGCGAAAGGATCCGTCCTGCCCGACAGCAAGAGAAATGCCGTTCCCCGCCTGCGCCTCGGCGCGCTCAGCCCCCATGTTCATGCACGACGTTTACCATAATGGCGCCGTCATGAAAGCGCGCAACGCCGCCCCCCGTGAAACGCCGCGTTAACGCCCTGCGGTTATCCACACATTCATGGCCTACGACCCCGGAGCTTTGAACGCCTCTCTCGCCGCCGCCGTCGGGTCCGACCCGGCGTTGATGGCCGAACTGAGAAGCGCCTTCGTCGACAGCGCGGCGCGCCAGCTCGACCTGATGGGCCGCTCGCGCTGCGACGCCAATTGGCAGTTCGCCGCCGCCCGCCTGAAGAGCGTCGCGGCCAGCTTCGGCGCCGTCGGCCTTCTCGCTCTGGCCGACGAAGCGCTGGACGGCGCGCCGGGCGATCCGGTGGTGCTGCGGAAGCTCGCCGCCGCCATCCAGGGTTTCGCCGACGCCTGAACGCCCGATGCGTGTTCGAGCGCGAAGCTTCGTCGCTTCGCGCCTCGCAATGACGCGGGCGATGCTCTAGCCAGAGGCGATCTGGCGAGGGGTGAGAGCGCGGTGGCGCTGACGGCATTGATATCGGCCTATCAGGAATCGGACGAGCCCGGCGGGCCGCTGCGCGCCGTGCTGCCGATCGCCGGCCGGACCCTGATCGAGCGCCAGGCCAAGCTCGCCGCCCGTGCCGGCGCCCGCAAGATCGTCATCCTCGTGGAGCGAGTCGCGCCCGATCTGCTCGGCGCGGTCGACAGGCTGCGGCGGGAGGGCCTTCCCGTATTGCTCGCCCGCAGCGCCGAGGAGGCGGCCGAGCAGGTCGATCCGTCCGATCCCTTGCTCCTCATCGCCGACGGCTTCGTCGGCGACGAGTCGCAGCTGAGGCGCGTCGTCGCCGCGTCGCCGCCGACCCTGCTCACGGTGCCCGATGCGGCGGTGGACGATCGGTTCGAGCGGATCGACGCCGACAGCCGCTGGGCGGGCCTCGCGCTGATCGACGGCGCGCTTCTTGCCGACACCGCGTCGATGCTGCGCGACTGGGATCCGCAATCCACCCTGCTTCGCCGCGCCGTCCAGGCCGGGGCGAGAATGCTTTCGGTCCGCAGCGAGGGCGCCGGGCCGCCGGCCGAGCTCACCATCGCCGAGCGGATCGCCGATCTTTCGCCCATTCATCGCCGCATCGTCGATCGCGCGTCGAGCGGGCGCGGCGACTGGATCTCGCACGTCCTGCTCGGTCCCGCCGAGCGCGCGGCGACTCACGCGCTGATGGACGGCAACGTGTCTCCGCAAGCGCTCGGCATCGCCGCCATGGCGCTGACCGGGCTCGGCGCGGTGGCCTTCGCTTATCACATCCTCTGGCTGGGCCTGGTCCTGCTCCTTCTCGCAACGCCGCTCGACGGCATCGCCGATCGCCTGGCCCGCCTCCGGCTCGAGCATGACGTCGAGCAAAGCTGGTGGCTTCACCTTCTCCCCGCTTTAACCGGCGCGGCCCTGCTCGCGCTCGGTCTGTCGATCGCCCGTTTCCACGGCTGGGGTGCGATCCTGCTCGCCGTCGGGATCATCCTCTTTCTCCTGGCCCAGCGTTTCGAGATCGAGGACGAAAGCCCGCGCGGCCTCCTCTTCCTTGCCGAGCGCAAGGGCATGATTTGGCTGATCCTTCCTTTCGCGCTGCTCGGCCTATGGCTCGCCGGCCTTTGCGCATTGTTCGCTTATGCGGTCGGCTCCTTCTTCTGGGCGCAGCGCGCGGTGCACGCCGCGCCGCCGCCGCCACCGGCAGAAGTAGGGGACGATCAGGATTAGCGGCGATTTAACCTTGCCCGCTTAGGAAGCGAAGGATGTCCGAACTGGGGCGAGAAAGGCGCGAAAGCAAAAGCGACGCCGCACGGCTGCTGTTGGCGGCCGCGCGCGACCGTTTTGCCGTGGCCTCGGCCGATCTGCTCCTTCCCGAACAGTCCCGGCTCACCGAATGGCAGCGCGTCACCGCCGCTTCGCTCCTCGCCCGCCTCGTCGGCGGCATCGAGGACAGCCTCCGCGCCGCGCTCGCCGGCCGCTTCAGGAGCGAGGAGGGCCTCCACGCGGCCTTGTCCTCCGCCCATGTTCCGATCGCCTTGCCGATCCTGGAGCGCGCCTCGGCGCTGCGTGACGCGGAGCTGGGCACCATTCTCGTCCGCCGGGTCGAGGAGCATCGCTTCTGGAAGGCCTATGCGGCGGGCGGCGGCGACGAATATCTACTGGAGCTCATCCGCGATCCCGATCCGGACATCGCCGCCGAAGCGATGGACCTCGTCACCGCGCGCAGCCGCCGCTTCGACCGCTTCCAGGAGCCGGTCATGGGGCAGGTCGAACTCCCGGCCGAGCTCCACCACCGCCTCGTCTGGCTCGTCGCCGCGGCGCTGCGCCATTACATCGTCCAGCAGCACCGGGTCGCCGCCGTCGACGGCGCGATCGAGCAGGCGGCTTCCGCCCTCCTTGCCGGTTATGACGAAGGCGGCAGCTTCGAAGCCCGCGCCATGCGCCTCGCCCGCCGCCTCCATCGCGCCGGACGGCTGAATGGGCAGCTACTCGCCCGCCTGCTCGGCGAAGGCGCGCTGCCGCTCTTCGTCGCCGGCGCCGCCGCGCTCGCCGCCCTCGATTACGACGCCGCCTGGGAAGTCCTTTCCGACCCGCGCGGCCGCGGCCCCGCCTTGCTCCTGCGCGCGGCCGGCACCGCCCGCCCGGACGCGGCCGCGATCCTCCTCCTCCTGAACGCCCACGGGCGCCTCTTTTCCGGCGCTGAGGCGGACGCGACGGAAGTGCAGCTTGAGCTGTTCGACGCGCTGGACGAGGATGACGCCCGTGACGTGCTCAGGCTCTGGCAGGCGGACCCCGGCTATCGCGCCTCCGTGGCGCGGCTTTCGACGCGCACCCGTCCGCCGGCCGAAGCGGCGTGAGCGCCGGCGCGGCCGTGGCTGAGCCGAAACCCGTCCTCGGCCGGGTGGACGCCGACGGCCGCCTCGTGTCGGCCGATCCGGCGCTTCTCGCTTTGCACCGCCGCGCCGGCGGCAGGGAAGGGGGCGTCCTCGCCGTTCCCCAAATCGCGTCGCTCGCCCGCCTCGCGCGCCGGCTCGGCATCGCCATTTCCCGTGCCGCCATCGCCGCCGACGGCGAGCGCGACCTCGATCTGTGGGTCCGCGCCGCGCCGGAGGGACGGGACGTCGTTCTCGCCATCACCGGCTGGTCCGAGCGCGCCGCCCCGGCCGGCAGTCCCGCCGACGCGCGTGAAACCGAGCGGGAAGCGGACTTCCTCCGCGCCGCGGCCGACTGGATGTGGGAAACGGACGAGAGCCTGCGCCTCACAAGCCTTTCGGCCGGCGCCGCCGCCGCCATCGGCCATGCGCCGGGCGAGATGATCGGCAAGCAGCTCACCCGCCTGTTCCGCTTTCGCGAAAGCCCGGACGGTTCGCTTCCCATCCTCTCCGCCCTCGCCGAGCAGGCCCGCTTCGACGGCCAGGCGGCGGAGCTCAGGACAGGCACCCACGCCCGCTACGCGCTTTCCGGCGTGCCGCTGATCGACGGCATGGGCCGCTTCGCCGGCTTCCGCGGCTCCGCCTCGAGCCTGCGCGCGCAGCCCGCCGGGCTTCCCGCGAACGACGATGGCAACTGGTCCGCAGCCCCGGCCGGCGCACCTGCGTTCGGCGAGCGGCTCGACAAGGCGCTTCGCCTTCCGCTCGACCAGATCATCCACAATGCGGAAACGATCAGCGCCCAGCCGGACGGGCCGCTGCAGACCGATTACGCCTCCTACGCCTGCGACATCGCCGCCGCGGCGCGCCACCTCCTCGCCCTTGTCGACGACCTCGTCGACCTGCAGGCGATCGAGCGGCCCGATTACGCGCCGGACGTCGAGCCGATGGACCTCGCAGACGTCGCCCGCCGCGCGGCCGGTCTCCTCGCCGTCCGCGCCGCCGACCGCAGGGTGCGCATCGACCGCCCGGGCGACGACGAGCGCCTGCCCGTGACCGGCGAGTTCAAGCGCTCGCTCCAGATCATGATGAACCTCATCGCCAATGCGGTGCGCTACACGCCCGAAGGCGGCGCCGTCTGGATCCGCACCGAAGAAGAAGGCGATTTCGCCTCCGTCGTCGTCGCCGACCAGGGCAAGGGCATCGCCGCGGAAGACCAGGCGCGGATCTTCGACAAGTTCGAGCGGGTCGATCCGTCCGAACCGGGCGGAACCGGGCTCGGCCTTTACATCGCCCGCCGCCTCGCCCGCGCCATGGGCGGCGACATTGCGGTGGAGAGCGCTCCGGGGCAGGGCGCCCGCTTCACCTTCACCCTCCCGCGGCGCCGATCCTAGGACAACTCGCACCGAAACGGTGCGGTCCCTCGCTTGACGGCGCCCGCCTGCTTCATGCACATTCGCCAGCTGCCTGTACCTGCGTAGCCGCCTGCAGACTCTCGCTCACGGAGTTGATCATGCTCACCTACGCCCTTCGGCTCGCCACGCGCTATGACGGCATGGTGATCGCCACCTTTCCCGACGTTCCCGAAGCGATCGGCTGCGGCCGTGACGACGAGGAAGCCTGCGAGGAGGGATTGAAGGCGCTCGAAGCCGCGCTGGAAGCCTATGCCGCGGCGGGCGAAAAGCTGCCGCTGCCCCGAGCGGCCGGGTCTACCAGCGTCACGACCCTGCGCTTTTCCGCCGAGGACGAACCCGTCGCCGCCTAAACGGCCGCGGCGCGCGCCGCGATCTCGTAGGACTTGAGCCGCGCCTCGTGATCGAAGATCTGCGACACGATCATCAGCTCGTCCGCGCCGGTCCGCTCGACGAAGGCCTTCATCTGCCGCGCCACCGTGTCCGGCGCGCCGGTCGCCGAGCAAGACAGCACATCCTCGAGCGAGGCCCGGGCCTGCGGCGGCAGCGTGTCCGCATAGCCGGCGAGCGGCGGCTGCAGCTTGCCCGGCCGCCCGGTGCGCAGCGCCACGAAGGCCTGCTGCACCGACGTGGCGAGAAGCTGCGCTTCTGCATCGCTGTCGGCCGCGAACACGTTGAAGCCGAGCATGACGTACGGCTCGGCAAGCTGCGCCGACGGGCGGAAGCTCGAACGGTAGACGTGCACCGCGTCCATCATCGCCGCCGGGGCAAAATGCGAGGCAAAGGCGTAGGGCAGCCCCAGCATCGCCGCGAGCTGCGCGCCGAACAGGCTGGAGCCCAGGATCCAGAAGTCGACCTCCTGTCCCTCGCCCGGAATGGCGCGGACCTTGCGCTCCGGATCGTGCCGAAAGTAGTCCATCAGCTCGACGACGTCGCGCGGGAACTGGTTCTCGTCGGACGCGAGGTTTCGGCGCAGCGCATAAGCGGCGGCGCGGTCGGTGCCGGGCGCGCGGCCGAGGCCGAGATCGATGCGGCCGGGAAACAGGGCGTCCAGCGTGCCGAACTGCTCGGCGATCACCAGCGGCGCATGGTTGGGGAGCATGATTCCGCCCGCGCCAATCCGGATCGTCTCCGTCCCCGCGCCGACATAAGCCAGCGCCGTCGCCGTCGCCGCGCTGGCGATGCCCGGCATGGAGTGATGCTCGGCCATCCAGAAGCGGTTGTAGCCGAGGCGCTCGGCATGGCGCGCGAGGTCGCGGGCGTTGCGCAGCGCGCGGCCGGCATCGGCGCCTTCCGCAATGGGGGCGAGATCGAGAACGGACAGCTTTATCATGACGCGGCAGATGGTGCCCGCGCTTGGCTGTTGCTAGGGGCGCTTCATGCAGGAGAGCCGAACCCCGGGCCGCCGCCCCTGGCGGGACGAAGCGCGCGCGACGCTGGCGCTCGCCTGGCCGCTCATCCTCACCAACGTCGCCCAGGCGCTGATCCACGCGACCGACGTCGTCCTGCTCGGCTGGGCCGGAGCCCGGACGCTCGCCGCCGCCACGCTCGGCGTCAACGTCTACATCGCCTTCCTCATCTTCGGCATGGGCCTGATGACGGCCGCCGCGCCGATGCTGGCGCAGGAACTGGGGGCTCGCCGCCACAGCGTTCGCGACGTCCGCCGCACCGTGCGCCAGGCGATGTGGGCCGCCGTCGCCTTGGTCGTTCCGGTCTGGGCGATCATGTGGAACACGCAGATGCTCCTGATCGCGATCGGCCAGGATCCCGAGCTTGCGCTGGGCGCGCAGACCTTCGTGCGCGCTTTGATGTGGGGCATGCTCCCATACCTCTTCTACCTGGTGCTGCGCTCTTTCATCTCGGCGCTGGAGCGGCCGATCTGGTCGCTCATCGTCGGCCTCGTCGCCGTCGCCTACAATGCGCTGATCAATTACGCGCTCATCTTCGGGAAGTTCGGCCTGCCGGCGCTCGGCCTCCAGGGCGCGGGCATCGGCAGCGCGAGCGCCAACCTCTTCATGTTCATGGGCCTCGCCGCCGTCATCCTCCTCGACAGGCGCTTCCGGCGCTACCGGCTGTTCGGCCGCTTCTGGCGCCCGGACTGGGAGCGTTTCCGAGACGTGTGGCGCATCGGCCTTCCGATCGCGATCACGCTCGGCCTCGAAGTCACCGTGTTCAACGCCGCCGTTTTCCTGATGGGCCGCATCGGCGCCGAGTCGCTCGCCGCCCATGCCGTTGCGATCCAGATCGCATCGCTCAGCTTCATGGTGCCCCTCGGCCTCGCACAGGCGGTGACGGTTCGCGTCGGCCTCGCCAAGGGACGCGGCGACCCGGACGGGATTACCCGCGCCGGCTGGACCGCCTTCATCCTTTCCGTCGGTTTCATGAGCGTCATGGCATTGCTCATGATCTCCGCGCCGGGCAGCCTTGTCGGCTTCTTCCTCGATCCCGCCGATCCGGCAAGCGCCGCCGTCACCCGGCTCGCCGTGTCCTTCATCTTCGTCGCGGCCTTGTTCCAGATTTTCGACGGGGCGCAGGTGGTCGGGGCCGGCATGCTGCGCGGTCTGTCCGACACGCGCGTCCCGATGTTCTACGCCTTGTTCGGCTATTGGGGTGTGGGCCTCGGCAGCGGAGTCGCGCTCGGCTTCGGGCTCGGGTGGGAGGGTGTCGGCATCTGGACCGGCCTCGCCATTGGCCTCGCGACCGTGTCCCTGCTGATGATCGGTCGCTGGATGCGGCGCGGCCGCCTCGGCCTCACCGCCTGAGCCAAGCGGCGCCTTGGCGCAGGATCGAACGGGCGGTACCAAGCGTTCGTTACGGTGTCATACTTTCGAGCAACGCTTTCGGGGATTGCCCATGACCAGACATCTTGCCCTTAGCCTCTGCCTCGCCGCATCGCTCGCCGGCTGCGCCAGCCGCGGTGGTGGCCGCCCCGAGCGCGGCGCGGAAGAGCCGGAGTTCGTCGGCCGCTCGCTCGACGTGGTGGCGGCGAACGGCCAGACCACCGTGCTCCGCTTCCGCCGCGACGGCGTCGTCACGGCGCGCTTCAACGAGCGGGAAACGGAAGGGCAGTGGAGCCTGCGCCCGCGCGAGCTTTGCTTCACCTGGCGCCAGACCTTTCGCGAATGCTGGCCCTACACGCAGCGCTTCCGGGAAGGGCGCCCTGTGTCGATCACCAGCGACCGCGGCAACGTGGTGCGAGTCACCATGCGCTGATCGGGTCCGGTCCGAACCTGGCAAAACTGCGGCCGGAACGACACATTGTGTATCGTTTCGGCGCGGACCGAACGTTTCGTCTCAAATCCGGGGAACAAAATTAAGATTTGATTGACGTTCGAAAAACCCCTTGTATGTGAGCGACTTGCGTTGGCCCGGCTTCAAAGGGAAGCCTTGGCGCCGATGCCGCAACGGGGGTGCAATGCGCATTGTTGGACGGCCTGCGGCCGCCTTCGCGGCGGCGGCTCTGCTCTGCGCTTGTCGCGGTGAAGCGAGCATGACGGACGCCGCTCCGGCGCCCGCACCCGCTTTGGAGTCCGCAGCCGCGATGCCGACCCAAGCCACCCAGCCGCCCGCCATTTGGCAGAACGTGCGCCGCCTCAACATCCTGTGCATCGTAACCGGCACGAGCGACAACGAAGCGATCCGCGCCGATCTGTGCGCCCGCGTCCGCGCCGCCGCCGCGGCCGGCGCGCCGATGCCGGTTGAAGCGATCGCGCCGGGCGATCCCATGGCCATCCATCCCGATGCCGTGACGCTTCTCGTCCATGCTTCGGTCCAAGCCGACGGCGCGGACCGGCTGCTCGCTTTCTCCGTCCGCCCGCACCGCACCGGCGGCGCGGAGACGGACATTCTCTTCGGCGCCGCGCCCCGCGCGGTCCGGATGCCGCGTTCGGGGGCCGCTCCGGCCGCACTCGACGCCGCGCTCGGCGTCACCCTCGGCGAAACGCTGCCCTGGCACGCCCGCCCGGCCGGCGCCCGACGGATCTCATAAGAACAACAACAACGATAACGGCAACAATGCCAAAATCTCGAACGAGAGGGGATGACCATGACTGAAGAAACGACCTTGCACACCGCCGCCGCTAATTGCGCCTGCCCGGCCTGCACCGGCAACAGCTCCGACTCCGTCGCGCTCGACGCGTCGGTCGACGGCATGACCGGCACGGCTCCGAACGGAAAGACCTATTGGTCGCCCGAGCAGATCGCGGCCTATCTGAACCGCAGCGGCACCGGCTGGAACAACCAACCGGGCCAGGCGACGCAGAGCGACGCCAACCTCACCGAAATCCTGTTCGGCTTCCACACCAGCCAGAACACGCTCGCGGCGAACGGCTACACCTTCACCTATCTCGGCGGCAATTACGGCGTCACCGAATTCTTCAACTTCGCGCCCTTCTCGGCCGCGCAGCAGGCCGCGACCCGCGAAGCCCTGCAGTCCTGGGACGACGTCATCGCCGTCGACCTGCGTGAAGCGACCAACATCAACAATGCGGACATCAGCTTCGCGAACCTCGCCAACGCGCCGACGACCCAGGCCTATGCCTTTCTGCCGAGCGCCACGATCAACTATTACAACGTCGCGTCGGTCAACGCGCAGCTCAAGGACCTCGCCGGCGACGTCTGGGTCTCGCTCAGCCAGCCGTCCAACCTGCAGCTCGACGAAGGCCGCTATGGTCTCCAGACGCTGACCCACGAGATCGGCCACGCGCTCGGCATCTCGCATCCGGGCGGCTACAATGCGGCGCCGGGCGTTTCGATCACCTATCCGGTCAACGCCGAATATTATCAGGACACCCGCGCCTACACGATCATGTCCTACTTCGAGGCCAACGTCATTCCCGGCGCGCGCCACTTCGACTTTCACCTGTCGACGACCGCTTATTCGGGCGTGCCGCTGATCCACGACATCCTCGCGGCGCAGCGCATCTACGGCGCGGATATGACGACCCGCACGGGCGACACCGTCTACGGCTTCAACAGCAATGCCGGCCGTGACACGTTCGACTTCAACAAGACGTCCGCGCCGATCGGCGCGATCTGGGATGCCGGCGGCATCGACACGATCGACACGTCGGGCTTCGCCACCACCCAGCTCATCGACCTGCGCGCGGGTTCGCTGTCCAGCATCGGCGGCGTCACCCACGGCACGGCGCCGAGCTTCGAGCAGGTGAACGCCAACCGCGCCGCGAACGGCATGGCCGCGATCGCTCTCGCCACCTACAACGGCAACATGGCGGCGCTCGCCGCCAACCCGACCATCGGCCGCCTGATGGACAATTTCGGAATCGCCTATGGCGTCACGATCGAGAATGCGATCGGCGGCAGCGGCTCCGACACGATCATCGGCAACGCGGTTGCGAACGTCCTCACCGGCAATGCCGGCAATGACGTCCTGACCGGCGCCGGCGGCGACGATACGCTCGACGGCGGCACCGGTGCCGACAAGATGAGCGGCAACGTTGGCGACGACCTCTACGTCGTGGACGACAATGGCGACATCGTCGAAGAGCTTGCGGCCGAAGGCACCGACACCGTGCGTGCCTCGATCGACTACACGCTCGGCGCCAACCTCGAGAACCTCGTCCTCACCGGCGCGGCGCTCAACGGCACGGGCAACGCGCTCGCCAACAGCATCACCGGCAACGATCTCGCCAACGTCATCGACGGCGGCGCGGGCGCGGACACGATGGCGGGCGGCCTCGGCAACGATTTCTACATCGTCGACGAATCCGGCGACGTGGTGATCGAGCTGGCCGGCCAGGGCACCGACACGGTCTCGACCGGCCTCGCCACCTACACGCTCTCCGCCAACGTCGAGAACCTGATCATGACCGGCGGCGCGAACAATGCCGTCGGCAACGGCCTCGACAACGTGCTGAACGGCAATGCGGCGTCCAACCGTCTCGACGGCGGCGCGGGCAACGACACGCTGCGCGGCGGCGACGGCGTCGATTTCCTCACCGGCGGCGCCGGCGCGGACATCTTCGTCGGCGAGATCAACGCGACCAAGACCGCGTCCAAGCTGGGCAACGTCTCGCTCGACGTGGTTCTCGACTTCGCCTCGGGCAGTGACAAGATCGACCTCAGCGGCATCGATGCCATCCTCGGCACCGCGGGCGACCAGGCGTTCAAGCTCGTCAAGAGCGCGAACCCGTCCAACGCCGGCGAGATCTCGATCCGCAACTTCGGCAACGTCAATGCCGCCGAAGCCGCTCTCGGCTTCGACATCGACGGCGTCGACGGCAAGAGCGCGTTCGACGGTCCGGTCCAGGTCGTGCTCGGCAATGTCGACGGCGGCGCGGTCGACTTCGCGATGGTCTTCCTCGGCACGACCGAGATCCTCGCCACCGACTTCGTCTACTAAGACGAACTCCTTTCGGGAGAGGGAAGGCGCCTCCGGAGCAATCCGGGGGCGCCTTTCTCGTTGGGGCCGGCTGCACTATAGGCCTCGCATGCGGGGATCGAACCACCAGTGACCAGGCGCCTCAAGCCGCTCGCGCGCCTCCAGGGCGACCAGCTCGCCGCCTCCTCGCCGCGCGACCATGCGGCGCTGTCCGCTTCGGCCGGGACGGGGAAGACCCATGTCCTGACCTCCCGTGTGCTGCGCCTGCTGCTCGCCGGGATCGATCCCTCGACCATTCTTTGCCTCACCTTCACCAAGGCCGGCGCGGCCGAAATGGCGCACCGCATCCACGAGCGCCTCGCTTATTGGGTCCGCCTCAAGGACGCGCAGCTCAAGATCGAGCTCGTCGCGCTCGACGAGAAGACGGATGCGGAAACGCTCGGCCGCGCCCGCACGCTCTTCGCCCGCGTGCTCGACGCCAAGGGCGGCGGTCTGCGCATCCAAACGATTCACGCCTTTGCGCAAAGCCTGCTCGCTTCCTTTCCGGCCGAAGCGGGGCTGGTGCCGGGCTTCCGTCCGCTGGAAGGCCGCGAGGAGCAGATCCTCGCCCGCTCGACGCTGGCCGAACTGCTGGTCCGGGCCGAACAGGGCGACGATCTGCCGCTCATCCGCGATCTCCAGGCGCTGAGCCACAGGATGGGCGAAGGCGGCGCCGAGGCCTTTCTCATGGCCTGCGCCCGCAAGCCCGACGCGCTTGCCGCTTTGGGTGCGCGCGAAGGTATCGAAGCGCGCCTGCGCCGCGCCTTCGACCTCCCGAGCGGCGACATCGACGAAGCGATCGCCGAGCAATGCTGCGACGACGTGTTCGACATAGCCACCCTTCGAAAGCTCAACGCCGCGAACCGTGCGTGGGGCACGGCGACGGGCCTCAGCTGCTGCGACGTCATCGCCGCCTGGCAGGGCCGCCCGAACGCGGAGCGCGCCGCCAGCATCGAAGAGATCGCCGCCCTGGTGCTCACCAAGTCGGGCGAGCCGCGCAAGGCCGCCGCCGGTCTCCTCAAGGCCGACCCGGATTATGCCGAACATGCCGCGAGGCTGGTGGAATGCTGCCAGCGCCTCACGCGCATGAAAAAGGTGGCGAGCCTCGTCGCCTGCCTGTCCGCGGGCCTGCGCGCCGGCCAGACTTTCGCCGCCGCCTACGCCGCCTCGAAGCGCGCCCACGGCGTCGTCGATTTCGACGATCTCATCCGCTGGGCCGAGCGTCTCCTCGTCGAGCCAGGCATGGGCGAATGGGTCCGCTACAAGCTCGACCAGGCCACCGACCACATCCTCGTCGACGAGGCGCAGGATACGAACGAAGCGCAGTGGAATATCGTGAGGGCCATCGCGTCCGAATATTTCGCCGGCGACGGGGCGCGGGAGCGGCACCGGACGATCTTCACGGTGGGCGACTACAAGCAGGCGATCTTCGGCTTCCAGGGAACGGACCCGGCGAGCTTCGACGTCGCGCGTGCCTGGTTCGACCGGGAGGCGAGGGGAGTCGGCCGCGCTTTTCGCGACCTGTCCATGGACCGCAGCTTCCGCTCAGCGCCGCCCATCCTCGCTCTGGTGGACAGGGTGATCGCGGATCTCGGCCACGACGCGCTCGGCCTTCCTCGCGCACCGAATGCGCACGAAAGCCACCATGCGAAGCGGCCGGGCTCGGTGACGCTTTGGCAGCCTTTTACCTCCGAAGCGGCCGAAGCCGAGGACGAAGCTGGCGAGGAAGGCTGGGTCAGCGACGCCGTCCGGCGCTACGCGTCGCGCCTCGCGCGGCAGATCAAGTCGTGGCTCGACCATCCCTTCCATGTTGAAAGCAAAGGGAGGGCGCTGCGCCCGGAGGACATCCTCATCCTGGTCCGCCGCCGCGGCGATCTCGCCTCCCTGATCGTCGCCCGGCTGCATGCCGAGAACGTGCCCGTGGCCGGCGTCGACCGTCTGCTGCTTTCGGCGCCGCTCGCCGTGCAGGACCTGCTCGCAGGCGCGCGCTTCGCCGTTCAGCCGCTCGACGATCTGAACCTCGCCGCGCTTCTGGTCTCGCCGCTCTTCGGCTGGAGCCAGGACGAATTGTTCGCCGCTTCCTTCGAGCGCGACGGCTCGCTCTGGCAGAGCGTCCGCGCCTGCGCCGCCGACCGCGCCGACACGCTGCAGGGCCTGCACGACCTCCTCAACATGGCCGATTTCGCCACTCCGCACCTGTTCTTCGAAACGATCCTGTCCGGGCCGCTC
>DASVQT010000038.1:0-2428 GCA_036388975.1 Allosphingosinicella sp.
CGTGAGTTTCCGAACGCCGCGTGCTGCAAGCCGCCCTTCGACAGGCTCAGGGCTAGCGGTGTCACAGAGCACGCGCCCGTCCATTATCCGCAGCACCCCTATCCCGCCAGGGCTGAGCCTGTCGAAGCCCGGCTTGCAGGCTCGGACACCACTCGGTGCCGTCCCGCCATTGAGCGGGTTCGGCGCGGCTGCTAGGCCGCTCGCCATGAAGACGAGGAGCGAGGCAGAGCCGGCGAAAAGCGTGGCGCCGCTGCGGATGGTGTGGCGCTATGCCGCGCGGCATCCGTGGATGATCGTCGGCGCGGCCCTCGCGCTGCTGGTTGCGGCCGCGGCCACTTTGGCGATCCCGGACGGCTTCCGGCGCGTGATCGACCGCGGCTTCGCGGCGGGCGGCGGCGACATCTCGTCCCATTTCTATTATCTCTTCTTCATCGTCATCATTCTCGCATTCGCGACGGCGACGCGGTTCAGCCTCATCTCGCTGCTTGCAGAGCGCGTCGTCGCGGCGCTGCGAAGCGACGTCCACCAGAACCTCCTTCGGCTCGAACCGCGCTTCTTCGAAGAGAACCGCCCGTCCGAAATCGCCTCTCGGCTCACCTCGGACACGGCGATGATCGAAACGGTGGTGGCGAGCGCCGTGTCCATCGCGCTTCGCAACAGCGTGATGGCGATCGGCGGCATCGCCTACCTTTTCACGCTGTCGCCGACGCTGACCCTGCAGCTTCTCCTCGTCATCCCGGCCGTGATCGTGCCGATTACCTTCCTGGGCCGGCGGGTGAAGCGGATTTCGCGTTCGACGCAGGACCGGATCGCAGACGTCGGCGCCATCGCGTCGGAAACGCTGGGCGCGATGAAGATCGTCCAGGCCTTCGGCCAGGAAGGACGCGAAGCGGAGCGCTTCCGCACGGCCGTGTCCAACGCCTACAATACGGCGCGGCGGCGCATCCTGGTGCGCGCCGTCATGACCGCCATCGTCATCGGCCTCGTCTTCGGATCGATCACCTGGGTGATGTGGGAGGCCGCGGTCGGCGTGACCAGCGGCTCGGTGAGCGGCGGGACCATCGCCGCCTTCGTGCTCACCGGCGGCATTGTCGCGGGGTCGTTCGGAGCGCTCACCGAAGTTTACGGCGACCTGCTGCGCGGCGCGGGCGCGGCGGGCCGCCTCGCCGAGCTCCTCGCCGAAGTCCCGACCATCAAGGCGCCGGCCGAGCCGGCCGCGCTTCCGGAGCCGAGCCCAGGCACCATCGCCTTCGAGGGCGTCACCTTCCGCTACCCGACACGGCGGGAGGTAAAGGCGCTGGACGACTTTTCGCTGGCCGTGCGGCGCGGCGAGACGGTGGCGATCGTCGGACCTTCGGGCGCCGGCAAATCGACCCTCTTTAACCTGGCGCAGCGTTTCTACGACCCGGACGAGGGCGCCGTGCGGATCGACGGGGTGGACGTGCGCAGCGCCGATCCGTCGGCGATCCGGGCGCGGATCGCGCTCGTGCCCCAGGAAACGGTGATCTTCGCCGCATCGGCTCGCGACAATCTACGCTACGGCCTTTGGGAGGCGAGCGACGAGCAGCTCTGGGCTGCGGCGGAAGCGGCCAACGCGGCCGAGTTCCTGCACCGGCTTCCCGAAGGGCTCGACACGTTCATGGGCGAAGGCGGCGCGCGTCTCTCGGGCGGCCAGCGCCAGCGCATCGCCATTGCCCGCGCACTGCTTCGCGACGCGCCTCTGCTCCTCCTCGACGAAGCGACTTCCGCCCTCGATGCGGATTCGGAGCGGCTGGTGCAGACGGCGCTGGAGCGATTGTTCGAGAGCCGCACGACCATGGTCATCGCTCACCGCCTGGCTACGGTGCGGGCCGCCGACCGGATCGTCGTCATGGACGGCGGCCGGATCGTGGAAGAAGGCAGCCACGACGTCCTGAACGCCCGCGGCGGCCTTTATGCGCGCTTGGCTCGGATGCAGTTCGAAGGTTTGGCGGCTTAGCTGTCCTTGCCGCGTGCGGGCGCAAAGCAGCGCTTCACGGGGACCTTGGCGCGAGAGGAAGCGGCTAGCTTCTATGGCACATCGGATAAAACGCGTTCGACGTCGGCTGCGTCTCCGCCAGGCAATCGGGGCGCTGGAAACCGCCATCGTCCTGGTCGGCGTTGTCTGGATGCTATTGCCGGGTGTGTCCGAGCGGCTGCGAGAGGCATTGCTCCTCGCTTTGCTGCTCCTCAACGGGGCGGGGCTGGTCGTCTTCTACTGGCTCGACCATCGGTGGCGGCGGTGGATCAAGGCCGACGCGAGACGACGCGCCGCGATGCAGCAGGTCCCGGACCAAAACCCGTAGGTCACCCGGAGGCGCAAGCATTCCGAAGACCGCGTACGTTGCCGCGGGCGTCCGCCGAACCAGCCGAAGGGTGCGCGCGCGAAGCCCTCGCCCACAACCCGTAA
>DASVQT010000039.1:0-38662 GCA_036388975.1 Allosphingosinicella sp.
CGCATTCAGAAGCTGAGTGTTGACGAGGAAGGTGAAGCTGCCGTCCGAGCCGGTGTCGATGTCGATGCCCGCATCGCCGCCGTTCAGCACGTTGGCGCTGCTCATGTTGTAGGTGCCGTCGGCGTTGGAAAATTGCAGGCCCGTGCCGTTGGTCACGTTCCAGTTGGACGTGGTCTGGAATGCGAAGACGCCGGTGGAGTGATTGGTGACGTCGAGCGCGGCCGAGCTGTGGGTGTGGTTGACGTCGGCACCGAAGTTGACGGTCGCCGTGCTGTCGGTGACGACCAGCGCGGAGCCGCCCGAGCTGTTGATCGTCATCGTGTCGCCGAAGGTGAAGGTGCCGGCCGAGCCCTGGGCCGCGTTCCCGGCCGTGTTGCTCACGATGTCGATGCCGGTGTTGGCGCCGCTCAGCGTGCTGTTCGCGGGGCTGTTGAAGCTGTAGGTGCCGTCCGCATTCTCGAACTGCAGGCCGGTGCTGGAACCGCTGGTGGTGAGCGCGCCGGTCAGCGCGACGGTGCCGGTATGGCCGGTGGTGTGGCCGTCCACGTTGAGAAGAGCGCCGGTGCCCGCATGGTTCACGGTGCCGCCATAGGTAAGGCCGGTGTTCACCGCGGCGCCGCCCGTATTGGCGATGTTGATCGCGTGGGTGGTCGCGCCGGCGAGCGCGCCCGTGCCGAGCGCCACGTTCCCGCTGACGTTGACCAGCGACACGTTCATCGAACCGCCGTCCGACGAGGTCGAGGTGAAGCCGGTGCCGGCGAAGGTGCCGTTGGTGAGGTCGAGGGCCTGGCCCGCGGAATTGATCGTCGCGTTGTTGACGGTGAGCGTGCCGAAGTTCGAGCCGGAAATGCCGTTGCCAGTGCCGCTGCCGCTGCCGATGTTGAGGCCGGCAATGGTGTTGCCGTTCGCGAGCACGACGGTGGTCTGGCCGGCGACGCCCGCAATCGTCGAATTGGTGCCGGCGGTCGCCAGCGTCGTGCCGGCGACGATCAGGTCGGCGCCGTCGCCGATCAGCTGCTGGTTGTTCTCGAGCGCGATCGGCCCGGTGGCAGTGCCTTCGACATAGATGATGTCGCCGGCGACATCGAGGTCGCCGTTGCCGCCGACGCCGTTCAGCGCCGACAGGTTCTGGAACGGCTTGGCCGAGGTGCCGTCGCCGCCCGGCGCCGCCGAGCCGTCGACATACCAGACACGCGCGGTGAAGGTGATCGTCACCGTCGCCTTGCTGGTGAGGTCGTCCGCCGTGCCGTAGGTGCCGTCCTGGCCGCGGTCGCGGATCGTGTAGGTGAAGGTGTCCGAAGTCAGCGTCGCATCGGTGCCGTCGTTCACATAGTTGAACGAGCCGTCGGAAAAGATGTTGAACTTGCCGCCATTCGCCGACGTCCCGTTGTTCACGGCGTCGATCTGCATGCCCTGGATCTGGTCGGCCGGCAGGCTGGCAATGTCGTTCGACATCAGGTTGCCGACGATGAACTTCGATTCGCCGCCGTTCATCGTCGCGACGCCCGCGTCCGAGGGGCCGACGCGCAGCACGGTGTTGCCGATCGCCTGGAACGTGTCGTTGAACGCGATGGGGGAGATATTGAGCGTGCCGTTGACCAGAGTGGATCCGGCGAAATTGTCCGCGAACGAGACGTTCAGCGCCGGATCGGTGCCTTCGTTCTTGATCGTCACCCGCGTGAACAGCACGTCGCCGACGTCATAGACGCCGATCTCGCCCTGATCGAAATCGATCTCACCGTTGTCGAGAATGTCGTTCCCGTTGCGGTCTTCAAAGGTCGCGGTCTTACGGGTAACGGTCAGGTTCGCAGGCATGTGATCCCCCCCAAATGGGATGTTTGTCATGGAGCGCGCGCGCAAAAGCGCGACGGTTCACTCCCAAGGGGTTAGCATGGCATGGTTACGCGGGTGTGACCAGACGGAATCGCGTCCGAAACGCTTGTTATCCGGGCGGAAACAAGCGCCAAGTCGCAAAAAGAAACGGGGCCCCGAAGAGCCCCGTTTCCTCCCCCCAGAGAAGTAAACCTTACGGCCGCGGCGGGAAGACGCCCTGCAGCGCGATGTTGAAGTTCACGGTAAGGTAAGGCTGCATATTGTTGTGCGGCTGACTGCCGCCCGCCGGCGCCAGGGCCTGCGGTGCCATCGTCTGCAGGCTTGCTGCCGGGGCATATGCATTGCCGTTGTTCGAGCGCGCCAGCGAAGCGTTGTTCGGATTGGTCTTGTCGGCCGGATCGTGCGGGTAGGTCATGAGCGAGTGCGTGTGCACGGGAATCTCGCTCAAAAGCAGCGTAACCGTATCTGAACCCCCGATCTGGCCGAGGTCGCGCAGGGAAAGCCCCTGCCCCTGACCAGGGTGCATTGCCGCGCGACCCTGTAGATCCGGCAACGCGAAGGTCGATTTGCCATCGCCGCCATAAGTCGTGCCGAGCAGCGCGAAGAGCGGCGTGTTCTGGGAAATCGGCAGGAGCTGCCCGTCGCAGAAAGCCCAGCCCTTGGGCGCGAAGTTGAACGGGAACATGCGGATTTCCGCAACGAAAGGATCGGCCATGTCAAACGCTCCTTAAGTCGGGCTCGGAAAGATACCGAACAGTGAGATGATGTAATTGACGCAAAGGAAGGACTGGCAATTGTCGTGCGGCTGACTGCCCCCCTGCGGAGCAATGGCTTGCGGCGCTGCAACCGTGTCGGGCGGATCGCCCCAGTAAAGCTGGCTGACCGTGCCCGCGGCCGGAATGCCGTTCGCTACGTTCGGCGTGTCCGCCGTATTCGCGGATGCGATGAGCGGGTGCGTGTGGCTCGGCATCTGCTGCGTGGTCAGCGTCACCGTCTCCGTGCCGGCCAATTCGCCGATCACATGATTGGTGAGGCCGGACCCCTGACCCTGATGGATCGGGATGCGGCTCTGGAGGTTCGGGAGATTGAACGTCTCCTGCCCGTCGCCGCCATAGGTGGTGCCGATCAGCTGAAAGAGCGCCTCGTTCTCCGCGATGGACAGCTGCTGCCCGCTGCAGAACAGCCAACCATTGGGCGGGAAATTGCCCGCGAACATCCTGATCTCACCGATATAAGGCTGTGCCATGCGCTCGCTCCCTCAATTCGGCGACGGGAAAATGCCCTGCAGGGCGATGCAGAAACAGATCGTCAGATACGGCATCATATTGTTGTGCGGCTGACTGCCGCCGACATTTGTCACGGAAGCCGGATTCATCGTGACGACGTTGCTGACGTTCGACGTGTAATAATTGATCGGATTGCCGCCGACGGCGGTGGTGCCGCGCGCCAGGACGCCTCCCGTGGGCAGAGGCGTGGTTGCATTGGCGGACGACCCCTGCAGAAAGTGGATGTGCTGCGGCATCTGCGCCTGCGAGATGGTCACGCTTTCCGTGCCGGCCTTCTCGCCAAGCGTGTGTCCGCTGCCTTCATGGATCGGTACGCGGCCGCGCAGGTCGGGGAGGGCGAAGGTGGTGCGCCCGTCGCCGCCGTAGGTCGTGCCGAGCAGCGAGAACAAAGCCTGGTTCTGGTTGATCGGAAGGAACTGGCCGTTGCACTGCGCCCAGCCTTTCGGGGCGAAGTTGAACGACATCATGCGTATTTCGGACAGGAATGGCTCAGCCATCTCGCTCCCCCCTGTTGCGAGTTCGATGGCGATTCATACAGATTAAGCTTTGAAAGAAAAGCCCCCACCATATTCTTTTTTTTGGGAGAAGAGCGGCGCGGCTGCACTCGCCTGTTCAAGTCTAGTCCGCAACCTTCGGGAAAGGCTTTTCTTTAATGATTTGCGCGGCATGGTCGCGAAGCCGCGCCGCTTCCGCATCGAAAAGGTCGTGGCCCCAGCGCCGCGCGGCGGCATGGACCGGGGTGCGCGCCGCAATGCCGAGGCACAAACCGAGGTGCGGACGGGTGAGGCCGAGAACGGTCGCGAACCGGCCGCGATAGGTGTTGGCGACGAGCGCATCCACCGCTTCGACGCCCAGCAGCCGCGCAATTCCGGGCGTCCGCGATTCGGCTTCGCTCCCTGCCTCCGGCCGTTCGATCATGTAGCAGGCGGCGAGCGGCAGCGGCCGGGCCGCCGCGGCGTTTCCGGCGGGCACGTCATATTTGTCCTGCCCGTCGAACGAGCGCTCGTAATCGCCGGCGCTCCGGCCCGAAGCGGCGACCGCATCTTCCCAAAGGCGGAGACGCGGAACGCCGGGGAGGACGAGCGGCGGCCCTCCCCCCGTTCCCGGCGCGATCGCGCAAACGTCGTCGCACAGGATGCGGTGGCCGCGATCGGCGAACCAGGCGGCGAGCGTCGATTTGCCGGCGCCCGACTTGCCCGAAAAGGCGACGGCCTGCCCGTTGATCTCCACGGCATTGGCATGAAGCGGCAGGAGGCCGCGCTGGTGGAGCAGCGCGCCCATGGCCGAGCCGAGGAGGTAGACGCGCAGATTGCGCTCGCTCGCGCCGCCCGCCGGGTCGATCAGGATCTCGCGTCCGCCGGCGATCCGGTAGCGGCCGACCTCCGCCACGTCGAAGACCAGCGCGCCGCCCGTTCCGCCGCCGCCTTCCTCCTCTGTCCAGAGCCGCTCGCCCTCGCGCGGCGGGATGCTCGCGAAGCGCACCTGGACCGCGCCACCCTCCCCTTCCGGCGCCGCGGACGCGGGCGCGGCCGGGAGCGACAGTTCGGACTCGAGCGTGAAGCCGTAGAGGGCGTAGCGGGCGGCGCTCACCGCGCGTCTCCGCCGCCGGCGGCCGGCGGGAAGCAGGCGATCTCCCGGAAACGCGGCGCTTCCTCGCCGCCGATCACCGTGTCGCCGTTCACCGAAAGCCAGACATGCGCCTTCAGCACGTCCTCCTGCGCGATGCCATAATGCAGGGTGGAGGCGATGCCGCGGCGGCGCAGCAGGATCTGGAGCGCGAGGGCCTGCTGGAAGCAGACCACGCGCCAGGGCGTCCGGCGGGCCCAGGCGAGGACGGCGCGCTTGAGGGCCGCGATCTCGCCGGGCGCCGCTTGCCTCGGCCGTGCCGGACGGCGGGAGGCGAAGCGGCCCACCGTCTTGAACGGCGCGGCCTTGATGGCGGCCGAGGCGGCGGCGACGGCCGCCAGGGCTTCGGCGAGCAGGGCGTAGTTGCGGCGCGGGATCGGTCGTTGAACGGACATGGTGCCGCGCGCTCTAGCGGAAGGCGGCGGAGCCGGGCAATGTCGCATCCATGTCGCCCGAATGGTCCTTCGTCGTCGCCTGTTGTCGGTTTGTGGCGCGCATTCCCGGCGCGGAGGCCGGCGGCGCCGAGGCGCTGCGCCTGGTGGCGGAGGGGCTCGACTGGGCGCTCGTTGAGCGCGTGGCGAAGCGGCACCGGGTGGAAGGCTTGGTCCACAAGGCGCTGGGGGATGCGGGGCTTTCCAGCCCTTTTTCCCTTGCGGCTCAAGGGATAGCTCGGCGCAATCTCGCTTTTGCCGCCGAAGCGGCGCGCCTCCACGCCCGCTTCGCCGAGGCCGGCCTCGCGCATTTGTTCGTGAAGGGCGTCACCCTCGACATCCTCGCCTGGCGCAGCCTCGCTTTGAAGACGTCCATCGACATCGATCTCCTGGTCGATCCGACCCGGTACGCCGAAGCCTGCGCGATCCTGTTCGAGGCGGGCTACCGCTGCACCCATCCCGGCGACGTCCCGGCGGCGCGGGTCGAGGCTTATGCGCGGCGCAACAAGGACAGCGTCTGGCGTCACCGCCGCCGCGGGATCACCGTGGAGCTCCACGCCCGCCTGTCCGCCAACCCCGCGCTCCTCCCCGGCGTCGACGTCCATTCTTCCTCGCAGATGGTCGAGGTCGCTCCGAGCCTCAACATCCCGACTCTCGCCCGGGACCCGCTGTTCGCCTATCTTTGCGTGCACGGCGCGCTGACCGCATGGTCCCGGCTCAAGTGGGTCGCCGACCTCGCCGCCTTTCTGTCGCGCGAGGACGATCTCGAAGGTCTTTACCGACGCGGCTCGGCGCTGGCGCCGGGACGCGCCGTCGGCCAGGCGCTGCTCGTCTGCGAAGAGTTGTTCGGCCTGCCGCTGGGACCGCTCGCCGCGGAACTGCGCGGCGACGAGCGCACGCGCTGGCTGGCCCGCACCGCGTTGGCGACGATGGTGCGCGGCGGCCCGGACGCGGAACTCGGCGACCAGTCCCTCGGAACCGCCCGAATTCACTACTCGATCTTATTCCTCCAAAAAGGCCTCCGCTACAAAGCGGCTGATGTGACGCGGCAGATCGGGCGCGTCATTCACCGGTGAAAACACGCCCATCCTTCATCACGAAACGTACGCGTCGCAGCGCCGCCAAATCGCGCAGCGGATCGCCTTCGACCGCGACGAGATCGGCGAGCAGACCCGGCCGCACGGCGCCGCGATCCTCGAGCCCGAAGATGCGCGCATTGCCGGAGGTCGCGGCGATCAGCACCTCCGGCACGGGCATGCCGTAGGCCACCATCAGCTCCATCTCGCGCACATTCTCTCCGTGGGCGTAGACGCCGACGTCGCCGCCCATGCAGATCGACACGCCCGCCGCGCGCGCCGCGGCGAAGCTGCGCCGTTTCTCGAGCACCGCCTCCGGCTCCGGCGCCGTCCCGTTCCACCCGCGGTAGCGCGAAATGGCGTCGGTCGCGGCAAGCGTCGGGCAAAGCGCGACGCCACGCGCGCGCATCAGCCGAAACACTTCGGGCGTACCGGCATTGCCATGCTCGATCGTGTCCGCCCCGGCCTCCACCGCCCGCCGCATTCCCTCCGGAGTCGATGCGTGAACCGCCACTTCGCGCCCGGCCGAATGGGCCGCTTCGATGGCCGCTCGAAGCTCTTCGAGCTCGAACGTCGGCCGGCTCGGCTCGCCCGGACGCCAGCGATAGTCCCCGTAGAATTTGACCACGTCCGCGCCGCCGCCGATCTGGCGCCGCACAGCCGTCACCAGCCCCGGCCCGTCCGCCTCCTCGGCGCCGAGCACCGCCGCTTCGGGATCGGTCGATTTCGGCCCGTAGCTCCCCGTCGCGACCAGTGACCGTGTCGCGATCAGCATGCGCGGGCCGGGTACGATGCCTTCGTCGATCGCCTGGCGCAGGCCGACATCGGCATAGCCCGCGCCTTCCGTTCCGAGGTCGCGCACCGTCGTGAATCCGGCCGCCAGCGTCACCCGTGCATGGTTCACCGCCCGCGCCGTGCGCAGCGACAGCGGCTGCCGCAGCACCTGATCGTCCCAGCTCGTCTCGTTATACGGGTGGAGGAAGAGGTGAGAATGGCCCTCGATCATGCCCGGCATCAGGGTCGTGCCCGGAAGCTCGATCACCCGTGCGCCCGCTGGCGCGGCGACGTTCGGACCCGCCGCTTCGATGCGCCCGCCGCGCACCAGCACGCTCCAGCCTTCGTGCGGACGCGGGTTGACACCGTCGAAGACGCGCGCCGGGCGGAGCAAGATCGCCTCCTCGCCTTGCGCCGCAGCGGGCAGCGAGACGAAGAGCACCAGGGCAAGCAGGATCAGGCGCATGGAAAATCCTCCGGCGACCGGCTAGGCCGAGCGTCGCCGTCCCGCAAGGAGCAAGTCGGAAGAGCATGGACAGAAGCGCGCAGAACCGGGGCACGGCCGAAGTCCGAGAGGCGCACCGCTTCGACGTCGCATCGCTTGCCGCCTGGATGCAGGCGAACGTCGAAGACTTTGCCGGCCCGCTTGCCGTCGAGCAGTTCAAGGGCGGCCAGTCCAACCCGACCTACAAGCTGGTCACACCGGCGCGCGCTTATGTCCTGCGCCGCAAGCCGCCCGGCAAGCTCCTCCCCGGCGCCCACGCCGTGGCCCGCGAATACCGCGTGATCAGCGCGCTCGGGAGCGAGGGCTTCCCAGTCGCCCGCGCCTACGGCCTGTGCCTCGACGAAGCGGTGATCGGCACGCAATTCTACGTCATGGAGATGGTGGAGGGCCGCATCTTCTGGGACCCGACCTTTGGCGAAGTGCAGCGCGAAGATCGCCCGCTCTACTTCGCAGCGATGAACGAGACGATCGCGCACCTCCACCTGATCGACCCGGACGCGGCGGGCCTCGGCGACTTTGGCAAACCCGGCAATTACTTCGCCCGCCAGATCGCCCGCTGGTCGCACCAATATGCCAGTGACTTGGAAGCCGGCCGTGTCGCGTCGATGGACCGTCTGGTCGAGTGGCTGCCGGAGAACATTCCGGCGGACGAGCCGCAGGCGCGGGTCATCCACGGCGACTTTCGCTGCGACAACATGATCTTCCACCCGACCGAACCGCGGGTCCTCGCAGTTCTCGACTGGGAGCTCTCCACCCTCGGCCACCCGCTCGCCGACTTCAGCTACCACCTGATGATGTACCGCATGCCGGACGCGCTCGGCGGCGGCGCCGACCTCGCCGCGCTCAATCTGCCGAGCGAAGATGATTATGTCGCCGCTTACTGCCGCCGGACCGGTCGGGACGGCATCGCCGACCTCGACTTCTACATGGCGTTCAACCTGTTCCGACTCGCCGGCATCGTTCACGGCATCAAGGGGCGCATCGCCCGGGGCACCGCGGCGTCCGCCCACGCCGCCGAGATGGCGAAGCGCCTCGAGCCCCTCGCCGATCTCGCCTGGGATCAGGCGAGAAAGGCGGGCGCCGCCTAGCCCCTGTTCACATCCGCCTTGCGGCATTAGGCTCACGGCGAAATGATCGGGGGATCCATGGCCGAAGGCGCGCGCGAACCGCTCAGGACAAGGGTGCGCCGGGCGCTGAAGCAGATCGGGCTCGCGCGTCTGATCCTGACCTTCGCCTTCCTGTTCGGCGGCCTCTACGTCGCGCGGGCGAGCTGGACGCTGCCGCTCGCGGGCGACGCCGAGCGCGCGCTCTACGACCTTCGCTTCTTCCGCACCGCGGACATCGCCGCCGAGCAGGACTCACGCATCGTGCTGGTCACCTATGACGACGACACGCTGCGGATGCTGGAGAAGCGCTCGCCGCTGGACCGCGGCATGCTGGCCCGCGCCCTGGCCGCCATCGACGGCATGGCGCCGCGCTCGATCGGAATCGACATTCTGATCGACCAGCCGCAGCGCGAGGACGAAGCGCTCGTCCGGACTTTGCGAAGCCTGCGTACACCGACCTTCCTGGGCTTTGCCTCGTTCGAGGCGAATGCGGCGCAGATCGGGTACGAGCAGGAGGAGTATCTGAGCGCGCTGATCGCTCAGCTGCGGGGCAGCCGCGTCCAGCCCGCGAGTATCCGGATGGAGACGGACCAGAACGACAATGTCGTACGCCGGTGGCCCGCTGCCCGGGACGGCCTGCCGCCGTTCCTCGCCAACGCCATGGCCGGCGCCGACCATCCCGAGTTCGCCGGCTACACGAGAAGCATAGACTTCCGCCTGCCGCGCAACCGCGACGACGGCGTGTTCACCGCCATCCCGATCCACATTCTCGCGGAGTTCCCGGAGGGCGTGGCGGAGATGATCCGGGGCCGGCATGTCCTGATCGGCGCGAACGTGCGCGATATCGACGATTACGAGACGCCGGCGACCCGCTTCACCGCGGCATGGACCAAGGGCGTCGAAGTCCACGCCCACATGCTCGCCCAGCAGCTCGACGGCCGCCTGCCCGCCCAGATGCCGCCCTGGACCTTGTGGGCGGGCGCGATCCTGGCTGTCGCGGCGGGCGCCTTTTCGAGCCTTGCCGAGCTTCGCGGGTGGAAGCTGGCACTGATCCTCGCCGTCCAGCTGGCCGCCATCGCCGCCTTGCCCTTCTGGCTGCAGTCGATCGACGTGGACACGATCGACCTTCCAGCTTTCGGCTGGGGCGTCGGCTGGCTCCTTGCCTTCGTCGGCGTCGGCACGGCTGCCCGCGCCGTCGGGTCCGAGCAGCGCCGCTTCGCGCAGTCGGCGCTCGGCAAGTACCTCCCGCGCGACATCGCGAACCAGATCCTGCGCGAGCCCGAACTCCTCGCCCTGCGCGGCGAGAAGCGGGAGATCTACGCGCTCTTCACCGATCTCGAAGGCTTCACCAAGCTCAGCCACGCCATCACGCCGGAGCAATTGTCGAGCCTCCTCAACCGCTATCTCGACGTGATGAGCGAAACGGTGCTTCGTCACGGCGGCACGATCGACAAGTTCGTCGGCGACGCGGTGGTCGCTTTCTGGGGCGCGCCGATCGCGAGGCCGGACGATGCCGAGCGCGCCGCAAGGGCCGCGGTGGCGATGTTCGAAGCCGGCGAAGCGTTTCGCAAGAGTCCAGGCCCCGGGCTTCCGCCGATCGGATGCACCCGCGTCGGCCTCCACCGCGGCCCCGCCGTGGTCGGGAATTTCGGCGGCGAGGGGCGGATCCAATATACGGCGCTCGGCGACGGGATGAACACGGCGGCGCGGCTCGAATCGGCGAACAAGGCGCTCAAGACCACCGTCCTCGTCAGCACCGAAGCCATGGCGGAGACAGGGCTCGACCTCTTCCGCCCCATGGGCCGCATCGTGCTGAGCGGCCGCGCAACCGCGGTCGAGGTGTGGGAGCCCGCGCCGCATCTCCCCGCCGACTATTGCTCCAGCCTTTCCGAGCTGTGGCGGCGCTTCGAGGACGGCGAGGAAGACGCGCTGGAAGGGATCGAGGAGATTGCCGCGGCGCACAAGGAGGATGAAGCCCTCCAATATTTCGTGTATCGCATCCGCGAGGTGGGTCCGGGAGGTAGCTTTGTTCTTTCGTCCAAATAAGCTTCGTGCATATCATGTCGCGGCCGCCGCAATCGCGCTCGCCAGCGCTGGCGCCGCCGCCGCGAACATCCTCGTCGTCCGCTCGTCCGGACCCTCGGCCAAAGCCTATCCGCCGGGGCGCTCTCTCCCAGCCAACGCCCGTGTCGTCCTGCGCCAGGGCGACACCCTGGTCCTGCTCGACGGCCGCGGCACGCGCACCGTTCGCGGGCCCGGCAACTTCGCCGCGGGCGCCGCGGCGCAGGTGGGCACGCGCAGCGCGCTCACCGTCAACAATAACGGCCGGATCGGCCGGGTCGGCGCTTCGCGCGGCAATCCGGAAACGGTGCGCCCGCCCTCCATCTGGCATGTCGACGTGTCGCAAAGCGCCACCGCCTGCGTCGCCGATCCGCGCAACGTCATCCTCTGGCGCCCGAACGCGACGCAGACGGTGAACCTGTCGATCGCACCGGCAGGAAGCGGCGGCAATGCCCGCAGCTTCACCTGGACGGCGGGGCAGACGACACTCGCCTGGCCGGCGGACCTCTCGGTCGCGAACGACGCCGAATATCGGCTGAGCGTCCAGGGCGTGGCCGTCCCGACCCGGATCAAGTTCCGCGTCCTCCCCGCTCAGCCGAGCGGCCTCGACGCCCAGGCCCAGGCCTTCATCCAGAACGCCTGCCAGGCCCAGCTCGACGTCCTCATCGACACGGTCACGCCGCCGGGCTGACACGGCTCAGCCGTTCCAGTGCAGGCGCCGAAGCGTGCGGATTAGCTCAAGCAGCTCCGGCGGCATATGGCAGCGCGACCGCTGGATCATGTGGTAACCGGCCTCGTCGACCAGTTCGAACACATATTGGGTCCCGTGAAAGCAAATCGCGATCTCGTGCTCGCGGACCTCCCCCGTCGCAGGATCGATCTCCGGCACCGGCGGAGTGGGCGGCTCTTCGAGAAGGGCGAAATCACGCAGCCGCGCCAGCGCAAAGCGCAGTTCGAGCGCGGCGATATCGTCGCGGCCGATGCCGAAACGCTTCTGCCGGCGGATCGAGCGCGGCATCCGCGCCGCGCCCGGTCCGTCCAGCTCGACGCGCCGCACCATGGCGCCGCCCGTATTGCGCTCGTCGATCCGCACCGCCCAGGGCCGGCTGTAATGAGGAATAACGAGCATGCGGAAGCGGCGGCGGAAACGCTGCCGGTCACCGCTGCGCGACAGGATCGGCTCGCCCATGGCGCGAAGCCTTGGCCCGAACCAGCCTTCGTAGAATTCGGCATCTTCCGCATTCGCCCAGATGCCGACCGGCGTATAGCGCTCCCCCGCCCCCGGCGGCTGCGCGCCCGCGGCCGCGAAGGGCAGCAGGAGCGAGGCCGCGAGGGCGAGGAGGGTGCGCACCTTACTGGCTGCTGCCGCCGCCCGTCGGGAAGCCGCGCTTCCTCAGCAGCGCGTTCACGTCCGGGTCGCGGCCGCGGAACTGGCGGTAGGCTTCGGCGCGGTCGGTCTCGTTGCCGGTGGAGAGGAGGAAGCGCGCGAAGCGCTCCGCAGTCGCCGGATCCCAGACGTTGCCGCTTTCCTCGAACGCCGCCCAGGTGTCGGCGTCCATCGTTTCCGACCAGAGATACGAGTAGTAGCCGGCCGAATAGGCGTCGGACGAGAAGAGGTGGTTGAACTGCGGCAAACGGTGCCGCATCGCGATCTCGCGCGGCATGCCGAGGCGCTGCAGCGTTTCACGCTCGAACGCATCCGGATCGACCACGCCATCGGGGCGCAGGTGCAGCTCCATGTCGACCAAGGCGGAGGACAGATATTCCACCGTGGCGAAGCCCTGGTTGAAGGTCTGCGCCTGCTGGATGCGCTGAACGAGCGCCTGCGGCATCGGCTGGTTGGTCCGGTAGTGACGCGCGAAGCGGTTCAGCGTCTCCGGCGTCAGCACCCAATTTTCATGCACCTGGCTCGGATATTCGACGAAGTCGCGCGGCGTGCCGGCGAGCGTCGGATAATGAACGTTGGCCAGGAAATAGTGGATCGCGTGGCCGAATTCGTGGAACAGCGTCTCGGCGTCGTCGAGGCTGATCAGCACCGGCTCGCCCGGCCCCGGCTTGGTGAAATTGTTGTTGTTGGAGCCGAGCACGATCCGGTCGCCGAGCAGGCCCGAGCGGCTGCGATAGGTCGTCGCCCAGGCGCCCGAGCGCTTGCCGGTGCGCGCGAACATGTCGCCGTAGAAGACGCCGACATCCTCGCCCGCGCGGTTGGTCACGTGCCAGACCTGGATGTCCGGGTGCCAGGTCGGGACCTGGCCGGTGATCTCGCGGAACTGGAGGCCGTAGAGCTGCCCGGCCATGTGGAACATGCCCTGGATCATGTTCTGGAGCTGGAAGTAGGGCTTGATCTCGTCCTGGGAGAGGTTGAACCGCTGCCCGCGGACCTTCTCCATATAATAGCGATAGTCCCAGGGCTCGATCGTGATGTTGTGGCCGAGGCGGCGGGCGACGGCCTGCTGCTCGGCCACTTCCTCGCGGACGCGGGCGACGGCTGCCGGCCAGACTCGCATCATCAGCTCGCGCGCGCGCTGCGGCGTGCCGGCCATTGTATCCTGCATGCGCCAATGGGCATGAGTCTCGAAGCCGAGCAGCTTCGCGCGGTCGGCGCGCGCCTTGACGATCTGGGCGATGAGCTGGTTGGTGTCGTTGGCGCCGCCATTGTCGCCGCGGTTGACGAAGGCCTGCCAGACGCGCTGGCGAAGCTCGCGATTGTCGGCGAAGGTCAGGATCGGATCGACCGCCGAGCGGGTGTTGACGATCGCGAACTGGCCGGCGGGAAGGTTGCGCTCGCGCGCCGCGGCGGCGGCGGCGTTGCGCACGTCCTCCGGCACGCCGCGAAGCTCGGCGGCGGTGGCGACGATGTGGGTCGATTCGTCGGCGAGCACCTTTTCGCTGAACTGCGAAAACAGGCCGGCGAGCTGCTGGTTCAAGGCCGTGAGCTGCTGCTTCTGCCCGGCATCGAGGTTCGCGCCGGAGCGGACGAACTGGTTGTACAGGCGGGTGACGACGCGCTGCTGCTGCGCGTTCAGGCCCGACGTTTCGCGCGCTTCGTAGATGGTGCGGATGCGCTGAAAGAGAGCGGGGTTGAGGATGATCTCGTCCGAAGCGGCGGCGAGGCGCGGCGACCATTCGCGATCGAGCGCCTGATAGGCCGGAGTCGCCATGTTGCTGGTCATGACGCCGAAGACGGAAAGGACCCGGTCGAGCCGCTGGCCGGAGCGCTCGAGCGGAACGATCGTGTTCTCGAAAGTCGGCGCCGAGCGCACGACCGAAATGGCGCGCACTTCGCGCTTCAGCTCGTCGATGGCGAACTGGATCGCTTCGGGGAACATTTCGGGCGTGACCCGGTCGAAGGGCGGCACGCCGGCATAAGGGCCGGTCCAGTCGGCGAGGAGGATGTTGTTCGGCACGGCGGGCGCGGCCTCGACGGGCGCGGCGGCGGGCATCTGCGCAGCGGGCGCCGCGGCGGTTTCGACGGCGCCGTCGCTGTCGGCGGTGGTGGTGCAGGCGGCGAGCGCGAGGGCTGCGGCGCCGGTCAGAAGGACTGCTTTCAAGTCTGATCTCCATGCGATGACGGCGGCGCGAAGCGAAGGCCAGCGCCGTTACGCTTCATCCCTATAGGAGCACGGCTGAACCCTCCGCAACGGGGGCTCGACGAACGGCGGACGAGAGTGCGGACAGTCGCGAAACTTGACCGGGGTCACGCCGCGTCACCGGCAAAGCGGTCAACTTCCGGCGGCTCCGCTTGCGTCCCGCTCCCGCCGCAGCCGGCCTCGGTGCGTCCGAAGCGCCGGTCCAGCGCGTGCCGGTCGGCGGGCGGGCGGCGGCGGCGCGGAACCGGCGCAGGCGGCGCAAGCGCGTCGAGCAGCTCCTCGAAGCTCGGCGCGCCATGACCGGCGTCCCCGACCCTCGGTTTCCAGCGATCGAGCTGCGCCAACAGCCGGACGAGACTGCCGTGGGGGAACCGCCGTTCGACCGAAACGAGCCGTCCGCGATAGAAGCGCGGCACCAGCACACCTTCGACCGCCCGCTTGTGATCGCCCGGCGGCTGCGCGGCGCCGCGCCGTCCCTGCGCGAATTCGACAGCCGCATCCCACGCCGCGGCAAAGCTCTCCGCCCCGGGCCGGCCCCGCAGCACGAAGGCGCTCTGCTTGCTCTTCCCCACCGCCTGCGCCGCTTCCGACGGCCCGCACCCTGCAACCAGCAGATCGACGAACCGCCGCTGCCGCTCGGGCGTCCACCCGTCCCTGCGGGCGCGGACGGGGACGGGCGTGAAGGCAAAGGGGTCCGCGCCGGGCTCCGGCCGAATATCGAGGCCGGCAGGGTCAGAAATGGGCATCGGACACCTCAAGCAGCTTGAGTAGCCGTTCTGCCTATGTTCCAATATCCTACAATGCAACCGCCACGGCTGAAGCCTGTGGGGCGGCCGCCGCGATCAGGCGCGACCGGCAATCGGCGGTAAGCAGAGCGCCAGCCGGCCACCTTTCGAATGCGAACCGCGGAAAGGCGGCCCGATCGTCATTCGGTCCGTGCCGGATGGAGGAACCACTCGTAGTTGATGGCTGTATGGCCGCGGCCAGCGTAGATGATCCCCCATGGGACCCGCGGGCAACGAGATCGGCGAACAGGGCAAGCTCGCTGAGCTGATGATCCCGACCGAGCTTTCACGAGAGGCAATTTATGGCCTTGTCGTCGCACGCACGAAGGTGACGCTACGCTCGGCCTCGGCACCGCTGTACGCGGAGGCTCTCATGCGCGTGATTCGAGCGAGGATCGGCCAGCCGTCCCGCGGATCGAGCCGGGCTTCCACGCGGCACCGTTCGGGGGCGGCCGGGACCTCGGCGATCACGAGCATCCGGCAGAGGCGCGCCGCCGGCGACCGCTCCGCTTCGTGCAAAACCAACTGAATCGTCGAAAGCGGCTCCGAAGTCGGCGCCGCGGCCGGCGAGGCCGCGGGAAAATCGAGCATCACGAGGCCGGCAAGGATCTCCGACTCCGTCGTTCGCGGCGGCAATGCATCGACTGCGGCCCCCCGTCCCCGGCCGTTGACACGAAGACCCACGCTGCCGAGGAAGTCGGAGGCCTCCTGCACGTTACGGGCACCGGTGCCCGCCGTCGCCTCGACCGAGCGGCCGGTCACCACATAGTCCAGCCGGTGCCCGGATGAAGAGGCTTGCGCCACATGTCCGCCGCTGCCTTGACAGGCGGAGCCAACGAGCACGAGCACGGCTGCCATGAGCGGCCAGGGGAAATGAAGCTGTGAGCGACCGGTCATAGCGGCGGACCTTCCACGGCAAGGAGCAACCGGGCCTCAGAGGAGTAGCACCCACAGTCAGCAAGGTCCGCGAACAACGCGACATCTCCAACCGAGAAGACACTGCCATTTGCAGTGCTGAAACTGCTCGTTGCAAGAATTTTGTTTGCTTCCAGATCTGTCTAAAGTGGATTGATGTTTCGCCGCTCCAGCGAGATGCTCACGATTCCGATTTCACTAAGTGTCGATAGTTCTTTTCGTTCCGAATGGCCATTGCCGTTCGTATCCTAGCCACACAAGGAATTCTCCATAGCGAAGGGCACTGACGCCGGCCGGCGCGGCGGTTCCCAATCTGCATTTAGGACACAAGCCTAATCGGTCCGCACGCGAACGCCGGGATTGGCGATAGCGATCCAGCCCTCGTCGACGCCCAGCGGCCGGCGCGCGCACTCGATGGGCATAACCTCACGCAAGGTCATGCCGAGGTCGAGGCGGGCACCGCGCGGCAGCGGACCACCGGTGATCTCGACGTGATCGCCGAGCCTCAGAGCGGCCCCGCTTTGCACGTCGCGCAGCAGCAGGCCGCGGTGGTCGAAGCTGAAGCGCGCCGTCTCCGGCCGGACGATTGTGACGAAGCGGTCGCCGTTCGTGAGTCCCAGACAGGGGCCGCGTTCGGTCAGGACGCCGCTGAACGGAGCGCTGAGCCGCAAACCGCCGTCCTCGCCGGGGAGGAACTGCAGAAAGGCAATCCGCGGCCACGGCGCTTCCACCGGCGACCGCGAGGCGCAGCCGGCGAGGGCTGCCAGTGCGGCGGCAGCTATCCAGGCTTTGACATCCACGGCGGAGACCTACAGCGTCACGTCCCTGAACAACACGGCTTTTAGGTCCGATGCGGACTGTAGCTACGTGTCGCAGCGCCAGGTGGCTCGGTTTGCCCTCACTCCCCCATCTGCCTCAGCGCCGCGCCGGCGCCGCGGCGGATGACGAGGTTCCGGATCTCGGTCATGTCTTCCATGGCGAAGCGTATGCCTTCTCGGCCGAGGCCCGAATCCTTGACGCCGCCATAGGGCATGTTGTCGACGCGGTAGGAGGGCACGTCGTTGACGACCACGCCGCCGACGTCGAGCCGGTCCCAGGCGTCCAGCGTCTTGAAGAGGTCGCGGGTGAAGAGGCCGGCCTGGAGGCCGAATTTCGAATCGTTCACTTCGTCGAGGGCGGCGTCGAAGCTGGTGAACTTGGAAAGGATGGCGACGGGGCCGAAGGCTTCCTCGGTGTAGACGGCGGTTTCGCGGCCGACATTTTCGAGGAGGGTGGCCTGGAGCATGGCCCCTTCCCTGCCCCCGCCGCAGAGGAGCGTGGCGCCGGCTTCGACGGCCTGTTGAATCCAGGTGTCGAGGCGCTTGGCTTCCCCTTCGCTAATCATCGGGCCGATGAAGGTCTCGCGGTCGTGCGGGTTGCCGGCGACGAGGGCCCTGGTCTTGGCGACGAGGCGGTCGCGGAGGTCGTCGTAAATGGCGGCGTGGGCGATGATGCGCTGGACGCCGATGCAGGACTGGCCGGACTGGTAGAAGGCGCCGAAGACGATGCGCTCGACCGCGTCTTCGAGATCGGCGTCGCGGTCGACGATCACGGCCGCGTTGCCGCCGAGCTCGAGGATGACCTTTTTCTTGCCGGCCTTGGCTTTGAGGGCCCAGCCGACTTCGGGAGAGCCGGTGAAGCTGAGCAGCTTCAGGCGGTCGTCGGTGGTGAAGAGGTCGGCGCCGTCGCGGCTCGCCGGGAGGACGGAGAAGGCGCCCTTGGGGAGATCGGTCTCGGCGAGGATTTCGCCGATGATGATGGTGCCGAGCGGGGTGCGGCTGGCGGGCTTGATGACGAAGGGGCAGCCGACGGCGAGGGCCGGCGCGATCTTGTGGGCGGCGAGATTGAGGGGGAAGTTGAAGGGCGAGATGAAGCTGCACGGGCCGATGGGGACTCGCTTCCAGATGCCCTGGTAGCCGCGCGCGCGCGGGCTGATGTCGAGCGGCTGGACTTCGCCGGTCATGCGCACGCTTTCCTCGGCGGCGATTCGGAAGGTGTCGATCAGGCGGGTGACTTCGCCTTCCGCGTCCTTGATCGGCTTTCCGGCTTCGACGCACAGCGCGAAGGCGAGTTCGTCGAAGCGCTCCTTGAAGCGTGACACGCAGTGGGCGAGGACGTTCTGGCGCTCGTAGGACGCCATCTTCGCCATCGGCTCGGCGGCGGCCGCGGCGGCGGCGATTCCGGCCTCGATGGTGGCGGCGTCGGCGAGGGCGACCCGGAACGCGACTTCGCCAGTATATTTGTCGGTGACTTCGAGGTCGGCGTTGGGCTGCCGAGGCTCGTTTGCGAGATAGAGGGGGTAGGTGTCGTTGAGCTTGGTCATGTTCGTCTCCGCCACATCCGTTCGTCCCGAGCAGCCGTCGAGCTTGTCGAGACGGCGGGTCGAGGGACTGCGCGCGCGAGGGTCCCTCGACACCGGGCTCTCGATACGGCTTCGCCTACTCGATCCCTGCTCGGGACGAACGGTAAAGTTTACATCTCGCCGCTCCCGTCACACCGCCGCACTCAGCTCCTTGATCTCGTGATTGAGGATGCGGTCGTTGTCGGCATAGTCGACGGGGCAGTCGATGAGGTGGACGCCGGGCGTGGCGAGGCAGTGGGCGAGGAGGCCGGGCAAGGCTTCGGCGCTCTGCACGCGGTGGCCGGTGGCGCCGTAGGCCTCGGCGTACTTCACGAAGTCGGGATTGCCGTAGGTGAGGCCCCAATCCTCGAAGCCCATATTCGCCTGCTTCCAGCGGATCATGCCGTAGCTGCTGTCGTTGAGGACCAGCACGGTGATGTCGAGCTTCAGGCGGACGGCGGTTTCCATCTCCTGGCTGTTCATCATGAAGCCGCCGTCGCCGCAGATCGCCATCACCTTGCGGCCCGGATAGACCATCGCCGAGGCCATGGCGGAGGGGAGGCCGGCGCCCATGGTCGCCAGCGCATTGTCGAGGAGGACGGTGTTGGGGCGGCGGGCGAGATAGTTGCGGGCGAACCAGAGCTTGTAGACGCCGTTGTCGAGGCAGACGATGCCGTCCTCCGGCATGGCGTCGCGGACGCGGGCGACGAGGTGGGCGGGGAAGATCGGGAAGCGCATGTCGCCGCTCAGGGAGGCGGTGTGCGCGTTTTCCGCGGCGCGGGCGCGGAGCATCGCGTCGAAGGTCCAGGCGGGGGACGGAGCGACCGCTTCCTTGATCTGCCAGACGGCGTTGGCGATGTCGCCGATCACTTCCACCTGCGGGAAATAGACGGGGTCGACTTCGGCCGTCCTGGTCGAGACGTGGATCACGTCCGTGGCGCCGGGCCGCATGAAGAAGGGCGGCTTTTCGATGACGTCGTGGCCGACGTTCAGGATGAGGTCGGCCGCTTCGATCGCGCGGTGGACGAAGTCCCCCGCGGACAGCGCCGCGCAGCCGAGGAACTTCGGGTGCGTTTCGTCGAGCACGCCCTTGCCGAGCTGCGTCGTGACGAAAGGGATGCCGGTCTTGGCGACGAATTCACGAAGCATGTTGCTGGTCATCTTGCGGTTGGCGCCGGCGCCTATGACGAGAACGGGCGCCCTTGCCGCTTCCAGCCGCTCCACCGCGGCGCGGATCGACTTTTCGTCGGCCAGCGGGCGGCGGACGAGGCTGCGCGCGATCGGGCGGCTGTTGGTGCGCTCTTCGGCAATGTCTTCGGGAAGTTCGAGGTGGACGGCGCCGGGCTTTTCCTCCTCGGCGAGGCGGAAGGCTTCGCGGATTCGGCTGGGGATGTTGTCCGCCGAGGCGAGTTGGTGCGTCAACTTGGTCAGCGGGCGCATCATGTCGACGACGTCGAGGATCTGGAAGCGGCCCTGCTTCGATGTCTTGATCGGCTTCTGGCCGGTGATCATCAGCATCGGCATGCCGCCCAATTGCGCGTAGGCGGCGGCGGTGACGAGGTTGGTGGCGCCGGGGCCGAGGGTCGCGAGGCAGACGCCGGTCTTGCCGGTGTGGCGGCCGTAGGTCGCGGCCATGAAGCCGGCGCCCTGCTCGTGACGAGTGAGGATGAGGCGGATCGTCTTGGAGCGCGAAAGGCTGTCGAGGAAGTCGAGATTCTCCTCGCCGGGGACGCCGAAGACATATTCCACGCCTTCTTCCTCCAGGCACTCGACGAACAGGTCGGACGCTTTGCTCGCCATGGCCTTCACTCCCCGGGGCTGAAGGGATCGCTAGCGGCATAAGCCGCGCATGTCATCCGCAGGGCCCTGAATGGCGCTTGCGCCGCTTCGGGCGATTTTCCATAGTCGCCGGGAGGTTCCGGCAGTCGGCCAAACAGGCCGCGCGGAAGGGGGACAATGAGGCGCAATCGCGACGTTGCGATCGGTTTCGGCACGTTTGGGCTCGCCCTTGCGGCCCTTGCCGCGTTCCTTGCCGGCGTGCCGTCGGCCGAAGCGCAGAACGCCGCCCCCGCGTCGAGCAGCGGCGCCTTCGTCGGCACCGCGACCTGCGGCGGGACGACGTGCCACGGGCGGAGCGAAGGCAACGGCGCGGTGGTCCGCCAGGACGAGCTCATGATCTGGCAGGACCCGGCGAGCCCCGCGGGCGCCCACAGCCGCGCCCATGCGGTGCTCGCATCGCCGCGCTCGCGGGCGATCGCCCAGCGGCTGGGCCTCCCCGGCGGAGACGCGACGCGGGCCGAAATGTGCCTCGGCTGCCATACCACGCCCGCGGCTCCGGAGCGGCGGGGGCCGCGCTTCCAGGTGACGGACGGCGTCGGCTGCGAAGGCTGCCACGGGCCGGCGGGCGGGTGGCTGGCGAGCCATTATGCGGTCGGCGGCACCCATGCCGCCAACGTCCAGCGCGGCATGGTGCCGCTCGAGAATCCGCGCGCGCGGGCGGGCGTCTGCCTCGACTGCCATTTCGGGAGCGCAGACCAGGGCCAGTTCGTCAACCACCGGATCATGGCGGCGGGCCACCCGCGCATCGCCTTCGAGCTCGACCTGTTCACGACGCTCCAGGCACACCACACGGAGGACGCCGATTACGCGGCGCGCAAGGGCCGCCCGAGCCCTGTGCAGACCTGGGCGGTGGGCCAGGCGATGGCGCTGGAGCGCTCGCTCACTTTGTTCGCGTCGAGCGAGCGCGGGACGGAGGGCATCTTTCCGGAATTCTATTTCCTCGACTGCCACTCCTGCCATCGCCGCATTTCGGACAATCCGGCGTTCGAGCCGACGGCGGTGGCCAATCCGGGGCGGCCGATCCCGCTCGGCATGCCGCCCTACAATGACGAGAACATGATCATGCTCGCCGCGGCGGCGCGGGTCGTCTCGCCGGACATCGCAGCCCGCTTCGAGCGGGACAGCCGCAACTTCCACCGCGCCGTGGCGAGCGACCGGATCGGCGCGGTGCGCGCGGCGGCGGCGCTGCGCGAGACCGCGCGTGCCCTGTCCAGCGCCTTCGGATCGGCGACCATGGGCGCGCCGCAGACCTTCGCCATCATCGATGCGATCACGACCAGCGCCATTTCGGAGCGCTTCACCGATTATGCCGGAAGCGTGCAGGCGGTGATGGCGACGGACACATTGCTGTCCGCGCTCGTCTCGGGCGGCACCGTGACGAACGAGCGGGCGAACGCGATCCGCGCCGACATCAACGTCGCCTATCAGGCGGTGCGCGACCCGAACGAATACGACCCGCGCCAATTCCGCGCCGCCCTCGGCCGCGCGGCGTCGGCGATCCGGCGCCTCCGCTGATGCGCGGCGCCGCCTCCGCCCTCGCCATCGCGGCCCTGCTCCTGGCCTCGTGCGGGGGTGGCGGCGGGAGCGGAGGGGGCGGAGGGGGCGGCGGCGGCGGCGGCGGCGAGGCACCGCCCTCCCCCCCTCCCCCGCCGACGCCGCCGCCGGCGAGCCGGGTCTATGGCGTGCCGGCGCAGGAGGCCTTGAGCGTCGCGGACGTCCAGCAGGTCATCGCCAATGCGGCCGGCGAAGCGGCGGCGCGCGGGCGTCCGGCCAACATCGCCGTGGTCGATCGGGTCGGCAACGTCCTCGCCGTCTTCTCGATGGCGGGGGCGAACCAGCAGCTCCGCGTGCCGAGCGCGCCCAACGGCAGCATGAACGACCTTCAGGGCATCGACGTGCCGGGCGCCGTCGCCGGAGCGATCGCCAAGGCGGTGACGGGCGCTTACCTTTCCTCCGGCGGCAACGCCTTTTCGACGCGCACGGCGAGCATGATCGTGCAGGAGCATTTCCCGCCCTCGGCCGCCGCACGCGGACTGGAAAGCGGGCCGCTCTTCGGCGTGCAGTTCAGCCAGCTTCCCTGCTCGGACCTGAGCACCCGCTATAACGGTGTCGGCGGCGGCGGCGCTTTCATCGGCCCGAAGCGCTCGCCGCTCGGCCTCGCGGCCGATCCGGGCGGCTTTCCGCTTTACCGCAACGGCGTGCTGATCGGCGGCGTCGGGATCATGGCGGACGGCCTTTACGGCTTCGATCCGGAAGTGCGCGACACCGACCGCGACGACGAGGAAGCGATCGCGCTCGCCGCCACCCGCGGCTTCGAAGCGCCCGAAGCGATCCGCGCCGAGCGGATCAGCGTCGACGGCACCTTGCTGCGCTACAGCGACGTCGAGGCGAAGGACCTGCGGAGCGGCAGCGCACCGGCGTTCGGATCGATCGCCGGCAGCCTCGTGCCGGTGCGCGGCTATTACGACCCCGCCTTCGGGATCCAGGCCGGGCGCGCCTATGGCAGCGAAGGCTCCGGGATTCGCGCCGCGTCCGCGGCCGAATTCTCGAACCCCGACGCATTCGTGCTTTCCGACGGCGGCGGCAACAACCGCTTCCCGGTGCGCGCCGCGACCGACGCCATACCGCAGCCGATCACCGCCGCGGAGGCGCGGGCGCTGCTCGAGGAAGCCTTCCGGATCATGTCGGCGGCGCGGGCGCAGATCCGCCGTCCGCTCGACAGCCGCGCCGAAGTCACCATCTCGCTGGTCGACACGAACGGCGCCCCGCTCGGCATCGTCCGCTCGCCCGACGCGCCGGTTTTCAGTATCGACGTGTCGCTGCAAAAGGCGCGCAGCGCGATGTTCTTCAGCCATCCGATGGCCGCGCCGCAGCTCGACATGCACCCCGATCCGGACGTGCGGCAGTTCGTGGCGGCCTCTCGCGCCTTCTTCGGCACGCCGGCCATCTTCACCGGCCAGACCGCCTGGTCCGACCGCGCCATCGGCAACATTCACCGGCCTTATTTCCCGGACGGCGAAGTCGGCCGGCCGCCCGGGCCGCTGTCGCGCAGCATCGCCGAGTTCAACCCCTTCTCGACCGGGCTGCAATCGGCCCTGATCGAAGCGGACGTGAAGGCGCATGTCGGCTTCATCCTCGCCGGCGGGGCGGACGTGCCGAGCCGGTGCACCGCGCTTCCCGGCACCAACCGGATCGCCAACGGCATCCAGATCTTTCCGGGCTCCGTTCCCGTCTACCGTGGCAACCAGCTGATCGGCGGGCTCGGCGTATCCGGCGACGGCATCGACCAGGACGACATGATCTCCTTCCTCGGCATCCACAATGCGGGCGTGCGGACGACCAGCCTCAACAATGCCGATCCCGCGATGCGCTCCGACCAGATTTTCGGCCGCGTCGGCAACGACCAGGTGCGGCTGCGCTATGTCGGCTGCCCGTTCACGCCGTTCCTCGGGTCCAACGACCAGAATGTGTGCCAGGGGCGATAGGCGTGCAGCTCGCCGCGCCGCTCCTCAACCTCGCCGCCGCCCTTCAGGCCGCGCAGCCGCCCCCGACCCAGCCGCAGGAGCCCGGCTGGTGGCCCGGGCAAGTCCCGCCCGCCGAGCGGCCCGCGGAGCAAACGCCGGACGAGGAGGGCCGCCGCCGGCCGGGGACTCCCCAGCACGCGCTTCCCGATCCGGTCATGCAGGAGAATCCGGGCGCGATTCGCTCACCGCCGCCCGAAGCCTTTCCAACCGACCAGATCCCGGTGCCGGACCGCTGGAGGCTGATCGAGTCGCTCGGCGTGGTTCGCGAGCGCTGGTTCGATCCCTACAACCAGAACACGCTGAAGGGCGACCGGCCCTTATGCGTTGGCGAGGAACGGCCGCGAAGCTACGGGTGCCGCCTGACGCGCGCGCTCGGCCTGCGCGGCGACGACTGGTTCCTGGTCGCCAACGCCGTTTCCGACACGGTCATCGAGCCGCGTACCTTTCCGATCCCCGTCGGCGTCCAGACGACGCAGCGGCCGGGAAGCCTCGACGTGTTCGGGCGCAGCGAAAGCCTGGTGCTCGCGCAGACCTTCATCCTCGGCGCCGCGCTCGTCCAGGGCTCGACGGCCTACATGCCGCCGCACCGGGAGTATCGAGTCACGCTGGCGGTGCAGGCCAACTATGTCGACGTGCCGGAGCGGCGCATCCTGTTCGTCGCGCCGTCGAGAGGCACCAACCGCTTCGATTATGCGCTGGGCGTCCAGGAATTGTTCGTCGACGACCATCTGCGCAACGTTTCCGACCGTTACGATTTCGACTCCATCCGGGTCGGCATCCAGCCCTTCCAGTTCGATTTTCGGGGCTTCCTGTTCAACGACAATCAGCTCGGCGTGCGCCTGTTCGGCAATCGCGACAACAACCGTTTCCAGTATAATGTGATGGCGATCTGGCGGCTGGAAAAGGACACGAACAGCGGCCTCAACAACATATTGCAATGGCCGAGGAGCGACTGGATTCTCGCGGCGAACGTGTACCGTCAGGACTTCCCCTTCGTCGGCATGACGAGCCAGGCGAGCGTCACCTTGAACGTCAATCGCGAGCGCGGCGACGTGGAGGTGGACGATAACGGCTTTCCGGTGCGCCCGGCGCTGATCGGCAATTTGCGCGGGCGCAATTACGACGTCGTCTATCTCGGCTATGCCGCGGACGGGCGGATCGGGCGGGTGAATCTTTCGGCGCAATTCTACGGTGCGCTCGGCCACAGCCGGAAGAACATTTTCACGGGCGAGAATGCACGGATCACGAGCGTCTTCGCCGCCGCGGAGCCCAGCTACGACATGAACTGGATCCGCCTGCGCGGCGCGGCCCTGTACGCGAGCGGGGACGGCGATCCCTACGACAATGTCGAAAGCGGCTTCGATTCCATCTTCGAGAACCCGATCTTCGCCGGCGCGGACACAAGCTACTGGATCCGGCAGTCCATCCCGTTCGCGGGCGGCGGGCGGGCGATCGTGCTCAGCGGACGCAACGGCATTCTGAATTCTTTGCGCTCGTCCAAGGAGCAGGGGCAGTCCAACTTCGTCAATCCGGGGACGATCCTGCTCGGCGCCGGCGCGGATTTCGACATTACGCCGACCTTCCGGCTGTCGGCGAACTTGAACCATCTTTGGTTCGCGCGGACGGGGACGATGGAAGCGCTGCGCATGCAGGGCACGATCCGCAACGACATCGGCTTCGACATATCGGCGGCGGCGATCTGGCGGCCGCGCATGACCCAGAACATCGTCTTTCGTGCCTCGGCGGCGGCGCTGCAGCCCGGCACCGGCTTTCGCGACCTGTTCGCCAACCAGCCGCGGCACGACCGATATTATTCGGTGCTCCTGAACGCGATCCTTACCTACTGATGCGGCGGACCGCCCAGCTCGCCTTGGCCGCCGCCGCGCTCGTCGCCGCCGCAGCCGTGGGCACGAGCGCGGGGGCGGCCGAGAAGGAGAAAGCGGTCGCGCGGGATTACTCGCTGGTGCGCGCCGCGCCGGCGCCGCGGACGCAGGACCCGGCGGCGGCGGAGGCGCAGAGCGCGGGCTGCGTGTCATGCCACACGGGGAGCGACTCCCATACGATGCACCGCACCCCAGCCGTGGTGCTCGGCTGCGTCGACTGCCACGGCGGCAACCCGCGGGTGAACGCGCCGGCGGGCAATCTCGAAGCGGACGATCCCGCTTATATCGCCGCGCGGGACCGGGCGCATGTGCTGCCGCGCTATCCGGCCGCCTGGCACTTCCCCTCCTCCGCCAATCCGCGGCGCAGCTACACGTTGCTCAACGTGGAATCGCCGGAATTCGTGCGGTTCAACAACCCGTCCGACTACCGCGCGGCGCGCGAAGCCTGCGGCGCCTGCCACATCGAGATCATCGAAGCGGCCGAGCGCTCGCTCATGGCGACGGGCGCGATGCTGTGGGGCGGCGCGGCCTACAATAACGGCATCGTGCCTTATAAGAATTACCTGTTCGGGGAGGCCTATACGCGGTCGGGGCAGCCGGCGCGCATCCAGTCGCCAGGGACGACGCCCGGGCAGATCACACCGGAGCAGCGGGCGCGCGGCGTGATCGCCGAATTGTATCCGCTGCCGACCTGGCACGTCGTTCCGCCGGGCGACGTGTTCCGGGTGTTCGAGCGCGGCGGGCGGACGATTGGAACGCAGTTTCCCGAAATCGGCCTCCCTTCCCCTTCTGGCTCGATCCAGCGGCTGGAGGAAGCCGGGCGGCCGGACATCCGGCAATCGAACCGCGGGCCCGGCACCGGGCTGCGGGTCGCCATTCCCGTGCTCAACATCCACAAGACGCGCCTCAACGACCCCTTCATGTGGTTCATGGGGACGAACGACCAGCCGGGCGATTACCGCCATTCCGGCTGCTCGGGCTGCCACGTCGTCTACGCCAACGACCGGGAGCCGCGGCACAGCCTCACTTATGCCGAGCATGGCCGCGACGGGCAGACGGCGACAGTGGATCCGACGATCTCCGGGCTGACCGAACGGAGCGGACATGCCGCGCAGCCTGACGACGCGGCGCCGACCGACGGCAACCATGCCGCGCTGCGCGAACGCGGGCACCCGATCCGGCACGTCTTCACCCGCGCCATCCCGACGTCGCAGTGCATGGTCTGCCACATGCATCAGCCGAACGTCTTCCTGAACTCCTACCTCGGCTACACGATGTGGGACTATGAGTCCGACGCGGACCTGATGTGGCCGGGTCCGGAGAACCGCCTCCCCGCGCGCAATGCCGAGGAGGAGGCGCGCTTCCGGCAGCAGCGTTATCCCACAGCGGCGGAGACACTGGAAGTGCTGAACCGCAATCCCGAAGGCGCGGCGCCGCGCGGCCTCTGGGCGGAGACTGATTTCCTGCGCGAAGTCTACGACCGGGTGAACCCGCTCGCCCGGCACACCCAGTTCGCCGACTATCACGGCCACGGCTGGAACTTCCGCGCCGTCTTCCGCCGCGACCGCGAAGGCAATCTGGTCGACGAGGACGGGCAGCGGATCGCGCCCGGCGATCCCGACACCTTCCGGCGCGAGAATGAAGGATTGTTCGTGCCGCCCGGCACCAATCCCGGGCGCGCGGTGCACATGATGGACATCCATGCCGAGCGCGGCATGCAATGCGCCGACTGCCATTTCTCGCGCGACAGCCACGGCACCGGCTTCATCTACGGCGAAGTGGCGAACGCGATCGAGATCAGCTGCAAGGATTGCCACGGCACGGCGAGGGCGTTTGCGAACCTGCGCACGTCGGGGCCGGCGGCGCCGCCCGACGGCACGAACCTGGAGCTGATCCGGAACGAGGACGGGCGGCGGCGCTTCGAATGGATGCAGGACGATGCGGGGCGGCGCGTGCTGATCCAGCGCTCCATCGTCGATCCTGAGATCGAATGGGTGGTGAGCCAGGTTCGCGACAGTGTGGACCGGGCGCTTCCGCCCTGCGGACCGGCGTCGCAGGGCATGGCCACCGGTCCCTGCTTCAACGAACTCTCGGCGCGTTCCAAGCTCATGTCGCGGGAGGGGGCGGATACCGGGCGGTTCGTGTTCGGAGCGGGGGTCGCGGACGACGCGCTCGCCCACCCGGACGAGGAGATGGCCTGTTTCACGTGCCACCTTTCGTGGACGACGAGCTGCGCCGGCTGCCACCTCCCGATCGAGGCGAACTGGCGTACCACGTCGAACCGTTACGAGGGCACGGAGACTCGCAACTTCGCGACCTACAATCCGCAGGTGGCGCGCGAGGACATGTTCCAATTGGGCCGCCATCAGACGACGCGCGGCAACATCATCGCGCCGATCCGGTCCACCTCGGCGCTGATCCTGTCTTCGACCAACATCAACCGCGAGCGCATCTACGTGCAGCAGCCGCCGATCGCGGCGTCGGGCTTCTCGAGCCAGGCCTTCGCGCCGCACTTCCCGCATACGGTGCGCAGGACCGAGACCAAGCAGTGCAGCGACTGCCACGTCAGTCAAGCGAACGACAACAATGCGATCATGGCGCAATTGCTTTTGCAGGGCACGAATTTCGTCAACTTCGTCGGCATGCATTCTTGGGTCGGTCTGAACTCCGGCTTCGAAGCGGTGCGGGTGACGGAATGGGACGAGCCGCAGGCGGTGATCGGCTCTTACCTCCAGCGCATGGCCTATCCGGATTATTACCGGATGCACGTGGAGCGGCACGGGCGCGAGCTGGTCAACTGGACTCGTGGGCGGACGTTCGACCGCAACCGAAGCGGCGAGACGCGGCCGCTCGAGGAGTTCCGCAACGTGGTGCAAGGCACGGACGGCGCGGTTCGCTGCCTCCAGCAGCGCGGCGAATATATGTTCGTCGCGGAAGGGCGAGGCGGCTTCCGGGTCTACGACGTCGCCAATATCGGCAACAAAGGCACGTCCGAGCGGATCGTCACCGCGCCTTTCTCGTCCATGGGCCAGGACACGCGGGTGGCGAGCCGCAACGCGACCTGCATGGCACTCCCCACCAACCAGCCGATCGCGCCCGACCGCAACCGCGCCATGGCCGCGACGACGCGCCCGCAGGCGGACGGCACAACCACCAGCCTCCTCGCCGAGAACCAGGAGCAGGGCTTTCACCCGATTTACGATTATGCGGTGGTCACCGACGCCGAGGAGGGCCTGATCCTGGTCGACGTGGATACGCTCGCCGACGGCGATCCGCGCAACAATTTCCTGCGGCGCGCGGCGTTCACAGGCGGCGGCACCGCCTGGAACGAAGGCGGCGTGCTCGCCGGCGCGCGGCACATCACGCTGGCGGGCACCGTCGCCTACATCGCTGCCGATGCCGGGCTGGTCGTCGTCGACTTGAACGAGCCGCTGGCGCCGCGCCATGTGACGACCATTCCGCTGCGCGATGCCCGCGCGTCGGCGATCCAGTTCCGCTACCTTTGGGTGACGACGGCGGAGGGCGTGCAGCTGATCGACGTCACCGACCTGCGCGCGCCGCGCCTGATCCCGGAAGCGACCTACCGGATGGCGGACGCGCGGCGGCTCTATCTCGCCCGCACCTACGCCTACGTGGCGGGCGGGCGCGACGGCCTGGTCATCCTCGACATCACCAATCCCGAGCGGCCGGCCGCCGGCCCTGCCGCACCATGGCCGAACGGGCAAACGCCCGATGCGCGGGACGTGATCGTCGGCTCCACCAACGCTTCGCTCTTCGCGTACGTCGCCGACGGGCGGAACGGGTTCAAATTGTTCCAGCTCACCAGCCCGGAGAGCCAGCCGAACTTCTACGGCTTCTCGCCGCGGCCGGTGCCCGAGCTCATCGCCTGGGCGCGCACGCCCTCCCCAGCCCTCGCTTTGTCCAAGGGCCTCGACCGCGACCGCGGCGTGGACGAGACCGGCAACCAGATCGCCGTCTTCGGCCGCCTCGGCTCCCGCCCCTTCACCCGCAGCGAGATGGAGCGCCTGTTCCTCAATCGCCGCGGCTTCCCCTACCGCGTCACGGACCGCGGCACGCTCACCGACTGGGTGCCGGCGCGTTGAGGCCATTCCTCCTAGCCGCGCTGATTGCGCTGGCGGCATGCGATTCCATGCCTACGGAAAACGCGGGAGCAGGAGCGGCGGCGCAGGCGCCGCGCCTGGGAAGCGCGGTCAGGGACGAAGCCGATCTGCTTCTTCCTGCGCAGGAGGCGCGGCTGACGGAGATAATGCACGCCGCGGAACGGCGAACGCATCACCAGCTGGGCATCGCCACGGTGACCAGCCTGGCCGGCCAGGACGTCGACGCCTACTCCCTGGCCTTTGCCGAACGCTGGGCGCTCGGCCGCCGCGGCCATGACGACGGTGTGATGCTCCTCGTCGCTCCGAACGAGCGGAAGATGCGGATTGAGGTCGGCCGCGGCCTGGAAGGCGTCCTGACCGACGAGATCTGCGCCGCCATCCTGCGCGACGAGGTCGCCCCCCCTTTCGAGAAGGGCGACTTTGCGCGCGGCATTGCTGCGGGCGTGCAGGCGATCCTCGCGCGGCTCGATCCGTAACCTTCGCTTAAGCCGCGGCTGCTAACCCCGACTGATGCAGATCAGGGAGCTTCGGCGGTGCCGCTAGTCGTATTGAAACGCGGGGGCCAGCCCGGAAACATCGCGATCAACACCGAGCTGGTCACCTATGTCCGCTCGTCGCTCGGGCCGTTCACCGACATCCACTTCGGCGAGCACCACGTTTCCGTCGAAGGCACGTTCGATTTCGTCGTCGCCAAGCTTTCCGGCGATCCTCAGGCGGGGATGCAGCCCGCGGTGCGCAACTGGATCAAGACCGGCTGAGGCACCCACCCGCGTGCGGCGCCGGGCTCAGTCCAGCCGGTTCTTCTCGTCCGTAAGCAGGCGCACGAGCGGCTGAAGCTTGGGCGTATAGCTGGCGAGCACGACATGGTCCTCGGCCGTGTCGAAATGCGTGACAAGCTGGCGCCCGTCCCAGAGGTGAAGCGCATAGAATGGCGGGTCGGCGACGATCATCGCCCGGCCGTCCGGCCGTTCCGGATCGATCGGATCGAGATCCAGCGCCACCTGCGGCGCCGTCGACGGGCAGACCGCCAGCGTCGTCCCCGCCCAGCCGGTGATGACGGGACGGTGGAGATGCCCGCCGATCATCGCCACGATGTTGGAAAAATCCTCGACCACGCCGCGGAGGCGCCGCACCCAGGCGGCGTCCGGATCCTCGGTCATCCAGCTCAAGCCCGTCTCGATCGGCGGATGGTGGAGGACGATCAGCGTCGGCCGCTGAGGCGCTTCCTCGAGGCGCGCGCGTAGCCACGCCGCGCGGGTTTCGCAAAAGCCGCCGCCGTGACGCCCTTCCTCCAGCGTGTCGAGCACCAGGATACGCAACGGCGCGTCGTCGATGGCATATTGGACGAAGCCGTCGGCATGGCCGGTTTCCGGAAAGGCTTCGAGAAAGGGCGCGCGGCTGTCGTGATTGCCGAGCGCCATGTGCACTGGAAAAGGCAGCGGCGCGAAGGCCTCCCTGAGGCGGGCGTAGGAGACGCCGTCGTCTCCCTCCTCGGCAAGATCGCCGGTGACGATCAGCATGTCCGGGCGCGGCCGCATCGCGGTCAGCGTGCGCAGGGTGCGGTCGAGGCGCTGGCGGTTATACTCGTCCGGATTGCCCGGGTCGAAGCCCAGATGCACGTCGGTGATCTGCGCGATGAGGAAGCGCGAGCCGGTCACCGCGGGGCCCTCCGGGGCGGCAGGCCCGCGGCGGGCTGCGGAGTCACGGGAACGACCGTGGTCTCCCAACGGCGACCGCGCACGCGGCGGCGAAGCAGCATGGCGGGCGTGCCTTCGTCCATATGGTAATCGTGGCACATGGCGCAGGTGGACGGAACCTCTCCCGAACTCTCGCCGCCATGGCAGGTCTGGCAGGTCTCCAGCCGGGGCAGGAGAAGGTCGTTCGCCGACTGCGAGCCCGCCGCATCGTGGCAGGTCGCGCATTCCGTCTGCTGGTGCGGCCGGTGATCGAACCAGCCGTGCTGCATGTAGCGTGTGGGAAAGGCGACCGGGCGAATGCGATAGGCGAGCGAGTTGCCCGGCGGCGGCGCCTGCACCACGTGGCAGTCGTAGCAGGCGCCGTTGGGCGAGAAGACGCCGCGTATCGCCTGCTCGGCGGCCGTTCCCGCGCCCTGCACAGCGCGGGCATATTGGATCGTGCTCCGGATCTGCATCACGTCGCCCGGGCGGCGGCGCGAGTCCCGGCCGAGCACCGAAGGGCGCGGGGGCACTCGGCCGCGGAAATATTCGCGAAGATCGGCGACGACCTGCTCGGGCGAACCGTGGCGCAGGGTCCGTGTGGTGCCGCCGACCTGATCGAAGGCGAGGTCGTGGCACATGGCGCAGTCGCCCTCCATGTTGACCGGCTGGAAGCGCGTCCCGTCGGGCGTCGGCAGGTGGCAATCGGCGCACACGAGGCTGTCTCCGAAGCCGTGCCGGGGGCGGAGCCGCCGCGCCATCTGCGCGACCCCGCCGGTCGACGATAGATGAAGCGCGTGGGGGAAGCGCAGGTTCGAATTCTCACGCGGACGTTCGGCCAGGGAGACGCGCTGCACCACCGGCCGGTCATTGTCCCAGCGGATCAGCACGAACGGCTGGAATTCGGGATGAACGCCGCCGAAGTCGCCGGCATTGCCGAGGCGGGTGTCCGCTAGTCGCTCATCGAGCGCGGCATGGCAGTCGCTGCAGAAGCGCTGCGGCGTCGGCGCCATCTCCTGCGGGCCTTCATGCTCGGTATGGCAATCGACGCAGCGGCCCGCCGGTATCCCGAACGTCTGCTGGACGGAAAGGCGCAGGCGCCCCCAGCGGTCCAGGTCCGGACGGGCGCGGGCGAGGCGCGCCGCGTTGGCATGTTCGTGGACCCGGGTGTGGCAGGCCTGGCATTCGGCATCGCGCACGGCGACGAACGGCTCGGCGTGGCAGGCGGTGCAATTGTTCTCCAGGCCCTTGTGCACCTGGCTGAGATGGCCGCTGAGCCACAGGCGATCGGGGTTGTAGCCTTGGGCGGCGGCCTGCCGCCCTTCGCGCCGCTGGTAATAGTCGTTCACCGGCCAGGCGAGGAAGACGACCAGCACGGCCGCGGCAAGCAGCCAGGCGAGCAAACGCTTGCCAGGCATGACCGAGGCGAGCGAGAAGCGCCGCTCGTCCGCCTTGCCGAGCGGCGCCTCGCCCTCCGTTACCCGTTCGACGGCGACCTCGATGTCGGGCGACCTCTCGTCGGCCGGCATGAAGCGAAGGATGTGGCTGCCGATCCTGAGGTCGCCGCCCTGGCCGAGCCAAATGGTGCCGCCGCCGACGCTGCGGCCGTCGAGCTCCAGGCTGAGCCCCTCCCCCGCCGCTACGTCGAGCCGGGTCGGCGAGGTTCGGGTGACGGTCGCGTGGCGCAGGGCCACGGCGAGGTCGGTCAGGTGGACGTCGCTTGCCGGATCGCGGCCGATCGTCAGGACATCGCCTTCGATGCGGACGGCGCGGACGATCTCGCGCCCGTCGGCGCTGCGCGTAACCGAGCGGAGGAGAAACGCCACCGCGCGCTTACCAGTAGAAGAAGACGCTGACGACGTGCGCCGCAAGCGCGGCGATGGTCGCAAAGGTGAGCGGCACGTGGACGTACAGCCACACTTCGAGCATGGCCTTGATGCGCAGGTGCCGCCGGATGCGGGCAAGGGCGGCGGCCTTGCGCTCCATCAGCTCGACCAACGGCGCCAGTGTCGCTTTCTCCTCCCCGGGGGCCGCGGCGGCGCGAAGCCGCATCCGCTTCAGGGCGCGGGCGTTGCGGCAGTTGGAGTGATTGCCGGAAAGGCGCCGGTACAGCCCGCCCCGCAATGGATCCTGCGACAGCGAAAGCGTCACGAGACTTGCGTTTTCGATCGAAAGGGGTTGGGCCGCGACCTGGAGCTGCCGGTCGATTTTGGCGACGGCATCGATCATCTGCGGCCGGGTCATCTCAGCGCGATTGTCGCTGAGGGCGTCGGGAAGCGTCGCATAGGCGACGATGCCGTAAATGCCGGAAAGAACGACCAGCATCATCAGCGCATACGCCAAGGTGTGGACGTTCCAGCCGAGCTGGAAGCCGGTGTGGAGCGTCGCGATCACGACCAGGGCAAGGCCGAGATAGACGTGCGCGGAGGTCCACGATTTGAGCGACCAGCGTCCGCGCGTCATGGCGCGCTTGCGGACGCCGAGCATCGTCAGCCACGCGATGAGCAGCGCACCGAGCGTGCCGAGTGCATAGCCGAGCGGGGAGCCGCCGTTATGGCGCGGCTGCACGTCGGTCATGGCATAGGTGGCGGCGGCCGCGAACGAGACGAACAGGGCGACCTTCAGCCAGCGAAATCTCTTGTGGCGCAGGAAGCCCTCATGGCTCCCGCCGCTTCCGAGATGTGTCCTGCCTGCCCCCGTCGCCATCGCCGCGGCGTCGTCCCCTGTCGCCCCGCACCTATTCAAAGCGGGTTTGTTACTCCGACGCAACAACTCATCGGTTCGCCGTCACTCGCCCAGCCGGGCCACCGAAAGGAATTGCTCGGGCGAGACACGGATCGCCGCGCCCGTCGGACAAGCGCGGACGCAGGCGGGGCCGCCGCTCATGCCCGCGCACATGTCGCACTTGATTGCCTTCTTGGGCGCGTCGGGGCTCACCCTCTTGTCGGTCCATGTTTTCGGCGGCTCGCCGGGACCCGGCCCGAAGCCGAACATCAGCCAGGACAGGAGCGGCGGCTTGGGCGGCGGCACCTTTTCCATCCGGATCACGCCGTAAGGACAGTTCGTCTGGCAATTGCCGCAGCCGATGCAGGTGTCGTCGATGAAGACTTCGCCGTCGGCGCCGCGGTGGATGGCGTTGGGCGGGCAGTCGGCCATGCAGTGCGGATGCTCGCAGTGGCGGCATGACGTCGGCACGTGAAGGTGGGCGTAGGTCTTGCCCGCCTCGCGATCGAGGCGCGACAGGCCCTCGTGGCTGTCGGCGCATGCCTTTTCGCAATTGTCGCAGCCGACGCACAGTTTTTCGTCGATCAGGAGAACGTCGGTTGCTTCGCCGATGCCGTTGTCGACGAGGAAGGAGGCGATGGACGAGTACATGTCCACGACGCCGCCATATTCGTGCTTCTTCTCCTCGATGAGAGCATTGATCGCCTTGCGCCCGGCCATGTCGATCTCGGCCTTGGCAAGGAGGCCCGGCTTGGACGCGAGCAGGCGCCGGAAGGCGTCGCCGTCGAGGCGAATGACTTCCGATTTCACCGCCGCCCGTACCGTCGCGGTGCGCCGGCCGCCGTCGATCAGCGCCATTTCGCCGACATAGGAACCGGCCGGAAGGTAGGACAGGAAGACGGGCTTTGCGCCGATCGTCTTCTGGACGACCATCGAGCCCTGCCGAATGACGAAGATGTCGTAACCGTCGCCCCCTTCCTCGATGATGGCCTCGCCGGCGTTCACCGTTTCGACCTTCGCCGAAGCGATCACGTCGACGAGGTCGTCCGGCTCGAGGCCGGAGCCGAACATCTGCAGGAGCTGGCGCTCGATGGAGATGCGGGTGATCGCCCGCTTCGCCGCCGGCACCTGCGACATGAGCTTGAGCGCGGCGAGGCGGGAAATCTCGACCACGATCGAGTCCTCGCCCGCGCGCACCGTCGCGCCGCGGGGGCGGCCGGAGATGAGGCCGACTTCGCCGAAGATGGAGCTGGCGCCGATCGGCACGACCTTGCGCCGGTCGCGCGGGTCGATCTCGACCAGGACCGACCCTTCCGCGATCCCGAACAGGGAGGAGCCGGGGTCGCCCCGCTCGAAGATGACGTCGCCCGCGCGCACATGCGCGACTTTCGAGTCCAGCATGAATTCGCGCATCTGGAGCGGCGACACGCCTTCCAGGATCGAGACGCGGGTGCGAAGGAATTCGAGCCATTCGTCGACGCTGCGGCGCCCCGGCAGGTCGGCGAAGGCCCGCTCCAGGATCGGCTCGTCGGCCGGCTTCAGGTCGCGATTGCCGTTTATATATTCGACGACATCGTAGCCCTGGTTCATGCAATGCTTGATCAGCGGATAGCCGGCCAGCGCGCCGATCACGAACAGGCCCGGCATCGTCGTTTCGAAAACGGGCGACAGCTTCGGAAATGCGGCGCGGTCCGGGCTTTCGAACTCGATCCCGATTCCTTCCACGAACGCGCGGGGCGGGGCGGAGCCGATGCGCGCGATGATCCGGTCGCAGCGTATGCGCTCCTCGCCGTCGCGCGTGCTGAGGACAGCCCAGCCGGGCTCCACCGCCTTGACCTCCGTCTCGTAGCGGATGGCGAGGCGGCCCTCGGCATCGTCCTGGACGAGCGCCTGGGCGTTCGGCTCCTTGGCGGTGGCGAAGCTTTCGCGCACGTTGGCCGAGCGCGGCTGGCGGTTGAGGATGGTGACGACATTGCCCTGCGCCGGGTCTTCGGCCAGGGCACGGGCATTCTCGATCCCGGCATCGCCCGTTCCGACGACGACCACATGCTCGTCGAACAGCGCGCCGGGATCGTCGAGCTGATAGGTGACGTGCGGCAGGTCCGCTCCCGGGCAGCGCATCAGGTTCGGATTGCCCTGGGTGCCGATGGCGAGGATGACGTTGTCGGCCAGGATCGTCCCGCCGCCGGCCAGGACGATCTCGTAGGGCGGTGCGCGCATCGCGGCGGGCCGGGTCGGGCCTTGGAGCACCGGACCGGTGCCGCGGATCGCCTTCACCTCGGCGTTCAGCATCACGTTGATCTTGTGCTCGGCCGCCATGCGCTCCCAGGCGCCGAGAATGGCTTCGCGCTTGCCGGCTTCGAAGTCCATGTCCGAGCGCAGCACGAGCTGGCTCGGCGTCGCCATGACGTGCTTGTTCTTTTGATATTTGTAGATGGTGTCGGACAGGTGATCGCTCTTTTCGAGCAGAACGTGGCTGAGGCCAAGCCGGGCCGCGCGCGCGGCGGCGCTAAGCCCGGCGGGGCCCGAGCCGACGATCGCGATCCTGAACGAAGCCGTCACGTGCGCCAGCCCCCCTCGGCCTGAGCAGCCCTTTTGCGGCCCAGTCTAGCAGCGGGCGGCAACGGCGCCAGACTTGACCTCCATCTTTTTGCCGTGATGATCCCGGCATGCCCGAAACGACCAGGACCGCGCGGCCGGGCGCCGCCACTCTCGCCCTCGCCGCGGCCGGCCTGATCGCTCTCGCGGCGGTGGGCACCGCGGTCGTTCGCGGCAGTGGCTCGGGCGAGCCCGCGAACGAAACCGCCGCCGACAAGGCGCAGCAGCCGCCAAGCGCCGCCGAGACGATCGCTCTGGTGCAGCAGCGGCTCCGCCAGGATCCCGACAATGACGAAGGCTGGTTCAGCCTCGGCTTTCTCCTGCGCGAAAGCGGCGACGCGGCGGGCGCCGAGCGCGCCTTTCGCAGGGCAATGGAATTGAGGCCCGGCAATGCCGACTATGTCGGCTATCTCGCCGAGGCCTTGGTCCTGAGCTCGCGCGGCAACCCGCCGCCCGAAGCCGAGCGCCTTTTCCGCCGTGCGCTCGAGATCGAGCCCGGCCGGCCCCAGGCGCGCTATTATCTCGCCACGATGCGCGACATGCGGGGCGACCATCGCGGCGCCCTCGACGAGCTCGTCTCGCTTCTGCGCACGGCTCCGCCGGGCGCGCCGTGGGCGCCGCAGGTCCGCGAGGCGGCCGAGCGGATCGCCGAGGCGAACCGGATCGACCTCGCCGGCCGCCTTCCCGCGGCGCCGGCGCCGTCCGCCGCCACCGCGGCCATACCCGGCCCGACTCGCGAGCAGCTCGAAGCCGCCCGCGCCATTCCGCCGAGCCGGCAGAACGAGATGGCGCGCGGCATGGTCGACCGCCTCGCCGCGCGCCTCCGTGCCGCGCCGGGCGACGCCGACGGCTGGATCATGCTGATGCGCTCCCGCATGATGCTGAACGAGCCGCAGCGCGCCGCGGAAGCGCTTCGCGCCGGCCTCGCGGCCTTTCCCGGCGACGCGGCGGCGCAGGCACGGCTGCGCGGCGCCGCTCGGGAGCTTGGCGTCCCGGCTGGGTGACGCTTGCACCGCCGCCGCCGATGCGCAAAGACCGGTTCATGGACTGGTCTCCGACGAGCTGGCGGGGCTTCGAGGCGCGGCAACAGCCCGCTTATGACGACCAGGCCGCGTTCGAAGCGGCAACGCGGGAGCTTGGCGCTTATCCGCCGCTCGTGCCCCTCGCCGAATGCGACGCCCTGAAGGCGGCGCTCGCCGAGGCGCAGGCGGGGCGCGCCTTCCTGGTGCAGGGCGGGGACTGCGCCGAAAGCTTCGCCGAGTTTTCGGGCGAGACCATCGCGAGCAGCACCGCGCTGATCATGGCCGTGGCGCGGGAGATCGCCGCGGCAGCCGGCCTTCGTACCATCCGCGTCGGGCGCATCGCCGGCCAGTTCGCCAAGCCGCGCAGCGCCGATCCCGAGGTGCGCGCCGGCGAGGCCCTTCCCGCCTATCGCGGCGACATCGTGAACGGCCTTGCCTTCACGCCCGCCGCCCGCCGCGCCGACCCAGAGCGCATGGTCCGCGCTTGGTCGCAATCGGCCGCGGCGCTGAGCCACATCCGGATCCTCGCCGAAGCGGACGGCGCGCCGGTCTACACCAGCCATGAAGCGCTGCTCCTCGGCTTCGAAGAGGCGCTCGTCCGACGCGAACCGGCGAGCGGCAGGCACTGGGGCAGCTCGGGCCATTTCCTGTGGATTGGCGACCGGACCCGCTTCCACGGCTCGGCCCATGTCGAGTTCGCGCGCGGCCTCGCCAACCCCATCGGCCTGAAATGCGGCCCGTCGCTCGATCCCGATACCTTGCTGCGCCTCCTCGACACGCTCGATCCCGCGTGCGTCCCCGGCCGGATCACGCTGATCGCCCGCATGGGCCATGCGGAGGCGGCGCGCCGCCTTTCGCCGCTGTTCCGCGCCGTCCGCCGCGAAGGCCGGCCGGTCCTCTGGTCGTG
>DASVQT010000040.1:0-10845 GCA_036388975.1 Allosphingosinicella sp.
TCTCCTCTTCATCGACGGCCAGCTCGCCGCCGACCAGTCGAACCTCGGCGCGATCGAGATCGGCGCCGTCGAGTGCGAACCCGGCGACCATGCCCTCGCCAGGCTCGCCGGCCGCGAAGGCTGGCGCCTGAGCCTCGGCGCCGCGCACGCGCCGCAGGGCCTCGTCCAGATCGTCCACGTCTCCACGGGCGCCGCCGACCACCTCGCCGGCGAGATCCTGCTCGGCGAGGACGCCCAGGCCTCGGTCGTCGAGACCTTCATCGGCTCAGGCTGGACCAACCGCCTCACCGGCGTCCGGCTCGCCCGCAGCGCCCGCCTGATGATCTCCCGCCGCATCCTTTCGGACAGCGGCTTTGTCAGCCTCACCGACCGCGCCAGCGTCGGCGAAGGGGCGAGCCTCACGCTCACCACGCTCGCGGCCGGCGCCGCCGGCACCCGCCTCGATGCGCGGGTCGTCCTTGCCGGCGAGAACGCCTTCGCCGAAGCCGGCGGCGCCCTCCTCGCCCGCGGCGCGCAGCGCCACGACGCCAATCTCGTCCTGCGCCACGAGCAGCCCGGCGGCGTGTCCCGCCAGATCTGGCGCTCGGTCGCGGCCGACCGCGCGACCTGCTCGGTCGCCGCCCGCGTCGAAGTCGCCCGCCACGCCCAGAAGACGGACGGCGAGCAGAGCCTCAAAGGCCTGCTCCTCGATCGCGGCGCGACGATCAACGCCAAGCCCGAACTCGAAATCTACGCCGACGACGTCAAATGCGCCCACGGCGCCACCGTTGGCGAGCTCGACCGCAGTGCCCTCTTCTACATGGCCAGCCGCGGCGTGCCCGAGCCGGAAGCGAAAGCCCTCCTGACCCAGGCCTTCGTCGCCGACGCCGTGGACCGCATCGGCGAAGAAGCCGTGCGCGAGGCGTTCGAGGCCGATGCACGGAAGTGGCTTGCCGGAGACTCGTTCGTCCCGAGCGAAGTCGAGGGGCGCAAGTGATGAGTCTGAGCAAGCGCGCCTCGACTTCGCTCGACACGAACGAGGCGGTTGAACCTTCGATTCAGCCGTCCAGCACATCGCCCCTCGATCACGTCTCCGATTTCCCCGCCATCCCCGCCGGCTGGGCCTATCTCGACACCGCCGCGACCGCGCAGAAGCCCCAGGCCGTCGTCGACGCCATCCAGGTCGGCTATTCCGAAACCTACGCAACCGTTCACCGCGGGGTCTACCAGCGCTCGTCCGAAATGACCCTTGCCTTCGAAGCCGCGCGCCGCCGCGTCGCCGGCTTCATCGGAGCGCCGTCTCCGAACGAAGTGGTCTTCGTCCGCGGCGCCACCGAAGGCATCAACCTCGTCGCGCAAAGCTGGGGCGGCGCGATTTTGAAGCCGGGCGACCGGATCATGCTCTCCCTTCTCGAGCATCATTCCAACATCGTCCCCTGGCAGATGATCGCGGAGCGCACCGGCGCCCGGATCGACGTCGCCCCGCTCACGCAGGACGGCCGCATCGATCTCGATGCGATGGAGGCGATGCTGACCGAGCGTCACAAGATCGTCGCCCTCGCCCATGTCTCGAACGTCCTCGGCTCCGTCCTCGATACGCAGCGCGCCGCCGCGGCCGCGCACAAGGTGGGCGCGCTGCTCCTCCTCGACGGCTGCCAGGCCGTGCCGCGCATGCCGGTCGACGTCGCCGCGCTCGGCTGCGACTTCTACGTCTTCTCCGGCCACAAGCTTTACGGCCCCACCGGCATCGGCGTCCTCTGGGCCCGCTACGAGCTGCTGGACGCCATGCCGCCCTGGCAGGGCGGCGGCGCGATGATCGACCGGGTGAGCTTCGAAGGCACGACCTACGCGCCCCCGCCCGGCCGCTTCGAGCCCGGTACGCCGCACGTCGTCGGTGTCCTCGGTCTCGAAGCCGCCGTCGGCTATGTCGAGCGGATCGGGCTCGACGCCGTCGCCGCCCATGAAGCCGCGCTCGTCCGCGAAGCCCGTGCGGTGCTCTCCACCGTGAATTCGATCCGCCTCTTCGGTCCGGAGGATGCGGCGGGCATCGTCAGCTTCGCCATGGAAGGGGTGCATCCCCACGACATCGGCACCATATTGGACGAGAGCCGGGTCGCCATCCGCGCCGGCCACCATTGCGCCCAGCCGCTAATGCGGCACCTCGGGGTGGACGCAACGGCGCGGGCGAGTTTCGGCGTCTATAACGGCCGCCGCGACATCGAAGCGCTCGCTTCGGGTATCGAAAGAGTGAGAAAGATCTTCGGATGAACCAGGAACGGAAGATCGAGGTCGAGGAAGTGACGGACGTGCCGCAGCCCCCCAAGGCGCGCGTGGACGACGTCGTCGACACTGCCGAGGCGCCCCGCGAGACATTCGAACGCAAGCGCGACTATCTCGAAGGCTTCCTCGCCGCCAAGGCTCCCGAGCCGGAGCCCATCGAAGCGGGCGGCGACCTCTACGAGGCCGTGATCGAGGCGCTGAAGGACATCTACGACCCGGAAATCCCGGTCAACATCTACGATCTCGGCCTCATCTACGACGTCGAAATCACCGCCGAGCGCCACGCCTACGTGAAGATGACGCTGACCACGCCCAATTGCCCCGTCGCCGGATCGATGCCGGGCGAAGTGGAGCTTCGCGTCGGCTCGGTGCCGGGCGTCGGCCATGCCGAAGTCGAGCTCGTCTGGGATCCGCCCTGGGACCCGCAGAAGATGACGGACGAAGCCAAGCTCGAACTGGGAATGCTCTGATGATCGGATCGAAGTGGTACTTCGATCCGGGTGAATCGAGTGGAACCCGGGTGAACAGGACAACCGTTCGTCCCGAGCAGGGATCGAGTAGGCGAAGCCGTATCGAGAGCCCGGGTCGAGGGACCTCGCGCGGACCTGTCCCTCGACCCGCCGTCTCGACAGGCTCGACGGCTGCTCGAGACGAACGGAGACAAAGGTAAAGTTGATGACCGAGACCGTGACCAAGACCCGCGCCCGCCCGTCGGCGCTGATCCTTACCCCCGGGGCCGAGGCGCGCATCGCCGCGCTCATGTCCCGTGCGCCGGAAGCGGCGATCGGGGTCAAGCTCTCCACCCCCCGCCGCGGCTGCTCGGGCCTCGCCTATTCGGTCGATTACGTCACCGAGGAAAAGCCGTTCGACGAGAAGATCGTGACTCCGGGCGGCACCTTCTACGTCGACGCCGCGTCCGTCCTCTATCTCCTCGGCAGCCGGATGGACTGGAAGGAAGACGATTTCACCGCCGGCTTCGTGTTCGAGAATCCCAACGCCAAGGGCACGTGCGGCTGCGGCGAAAGCTTCACAGTCTGAAAACTCACTCGGCGGCGAGCGGAACTTCGCCGAGCCTGTCCTCGAGGGCCGCGAGCCGCGCCTTGAGCGCCGCCATCTCCGCCGCATGCGCCTCGGCCGCCGTTTCGCGCTCGCGCACGATCCTCACCGCCCGGGCCACCGGCCGCGTCACCTCGTCCAACGCCTGGCGCTCAAGCTTGCCGTAAAGGCTCCCGTCCGGCCGCGGCCCGAGCAGGATCGCGCCGAACTGGCTGCCATCCTCGCGCTGGAGCGGCAGCGAGATCGGCGTCTCGCCCATGCCGCCGCGCCGCGCGACCGCCTGTCCGTCTACCACCAGCGCCGCCCGCGTTGCCCGCACCCCGTCGCCGATCCGCTCCAGAACCGTGTCGGCAAGCTCGCCGAGCCGCGCCGTTTCGCGCAGGTCGCCGACCAGCTCCGGCAAACCGTCGCGCATCCGGATCAGCGCCTTCTGGAAGCGCTGCTCGGTCCAGTCGGCGACCTTGCGGTGCATCGGCGCGATCAGGATCGCCGCCGCCGCCGCGGCGAGACCGCCTGAAATCGCGCCCGCCGCCCCGTCGAAATATTGCTCGCCCGCTATTTCCAAGCCCTTCTTCGCCACCGCAAAGCCGGCGACGAGCAGGATGGTCAGGAAGGTATAGGCCGCCGAACGGCTGATCGCCGCATCCGCGTCGTAAAGCCGGTAGCGGAGCAGCGACACGAGCAGCCCGAGCGGGATGAGCGACCAGGAGATGGTGCTCACCAATATGCTGCCGACGAACCCGGCGGCGCCCTGCCCGGGCACGAAGAAGACGCCCGCCACCGACAGAAGCCAGGCTGAGGTCATGATCAGGATCGCGCCGGCAATCCCGAACACCGCCCATTTGATCTGCTGCCGCTCGGGGCCGACCGGCAGGCGGCGGTAGCGCAGGACGAGAGCGACGACCGAGGCGAGCAGGATGATCGTGCTGTAGATGGCGAGCTGCGTGCCGGTGACGAGGCGCCACTGCCACCCTGCGAACCAGAGCAGGAACACGCTGGGCCCGCCGACGAGGGCGAGCGCGCTCGTCCAACGCGAAGTGAAGCGCCCGTCCGGAAAGGCGCTGAGCGCCGTCAGCAGGGTCGAATAGAACAGGATCGAGACCACATGCCTGGCATTGTCGAGCCCGATCGCGTGCCAGAACCAGAAGGCGGAGCCGCTCATCAGGCAGAAGGTCAGAAAGGCGGTTCCGAACAGCAATGCGACGGGATCGCGGCGCCGCCGGAGGTAGAGCAGGATCGCGGCGGCCATCGACAAAGCGAGCTTGAGATGGTCGCTGCCGAACAGCAGGGCGCTCCTTTGCCAGCCGTTGAGGCCGGTGCCAGGAATTTCGGCGGACCAGGCCCCCGCCTGGCGCGGCAGGCGGTGGGTCCGCACCGTCCCGTCGAGCGAGCGCGTCACCACCGTCGCGACGTCGCCGCGCGTCGCGCCGGTCAGCCGGCCGATGACATGCTCGCCGGCGTCGGCGGGCACACGCGTGCCGTTCACCGCCAGGACGATGTCGTCCTTGAGGATGCCCGAGCGCCGCGCCGCATCACTGGTCGCCATGTAGATGCGCACCTGGCGCGGATTGGGCGCGGTGGTCGAACCCGTGCCGGTGACGAGGCCGAAGGACAGGTTGTTAGGCGTGGTGACGAAATAATCGCGCGCCGACATGAAGCCGCCGGTGGCGAGCGCCGCGAGCGTCAAGGCGAGCAGCGCGAGATAGAGGGCGCGGACGGCCGCTCCGGCGCGGCCGGCAAGCGGCGGCAAGGCTCCTGGCAGCTTCATCCTATGTACCCCCTTTGCCGGCAAGAAGCCGGCCCCCGGGGCATAAGTACATGGCGCCGCTCGGCTTTTCAATCGCCGCCGCGCGGCGATCCTACCAGCCCAGGTTGAGCCTCAGCGCCGCGCCGCGGTCGCTTTCCATTGCTTCGATATGTCCCGGCTGGCGGCGGAGAAAGGCGTTGGCGCTGAGCCAGCCCGCCCCGCCGAACACGGGCAGGCCGTAAGCCGCCTCGACATCCAGCTCCCGCCCGGACGGCGTCAGATTGAGCCGGCGAAGCTCGTAGCCCGCCGTTTCGGTCGCATAATCGTAGCTGACCGGCAGGTTTAGCAAATGCCCGCCGCCCGCCGCGCGCAGCGGCTGCATGACGCGCAGCGCCAGCCGGTCGCCGCGGCGGATCGCCCCGTCACGCCACGCATCGACGGCAAAGGCGTCGCTTTGCATCGTGCCGCCGCGCGCCAGCCCGTTGCCGCCCGGCAGCATCGACCAGCCGCGCCGGTAGCTCGCCTGCGCACCCCAGCCGGCGCCGCTGCGCCAGGTCGCGGTCGCATCCGCGAAATAGGTCGTCGTCGCGCCCGAGGCGAAGGCGAAGCGCCCGCCCAAAGTGGTGCTTTCCTCGAACAAGCGCGATCCGCCGAGGCTGAGCGACACATTGCCGAAGCGCCGGTCCAGCGACACGGCGTTGATCGAATAGCCGGGCCGCACCGCCGCCGCCGCGCTCGGCAGCGCCCGCGGATCCTCGTCCATCCAGACGTCGCCATTCTCGCTCGACAGCGTGACGCCGACCGGCCCCAGATCGTGGCGAAGCGCCGCGCTCGCGCCGCTGTTCGCCTGGAAGCCCGCCCGCGTCAGCGGATCGCGCGCCACCAGGAAGGGCAGGCCGTCCGTGCCGGCCAGCCGCTGCTGCAGCGTCCGGCCGCTTTCCGAAAAGCCGAAGGCCACCGCGGTGCGCGGCGTGATCCGCGACAGCGCCATGCCGGCGATTGCTCTCGCGCTCCTCGTATCCTCAAAGCTCAGCCCCACCTGGGCGAGCCCCACCTGGGGCTGGCCCGACAGGTTGCGCCGCACCGTCACCGCGACCGCGGTCGTGCCCGCCCGCGCCCAACCGGTGCGAAGATCGCCCTGCAGGCCCTGCGCCAGCGGCGCCTGCTGCGCGGCCGTGCTGAGCGTCCGGGCGAGATCGATCGCGTAAGCGCGCGAATAACCGTCGAGGATCACCGCGCCGATCGGCTCGCGCGTGACCGCGTCGCCGGTCGCGCCGGACGATTGGCCGTTCGATCCGGTCGAGATCGCGACGCCCGTGCCCGCCGCCGTGGTCGCGCCCTGCGGCGCCATCGCCCGCGTGATGTTCAGCCGCCCGTTCCCGAAGGTGGCGTCGCGCCCGGCGGTGCCGAGGTCGTCGCCGGTGCTGAGCAGGATCTGCACGATCTGCCGGCCGGTCAGGTTTGGGAAGGCCTGGGCGAGAAGGGCGGCCGCGCCGCTGATCACCGGCGCCGAGAAGGAGGTGCCGGAATAAAGATAACCGGTGCCGGTCTGGTCGATGGTCCGTACCCGGTAGCCGAGCGCCGTCAGATAATGCGCCGCGCCGGCGCCCGCCTGGTTGGAAAAGGTCGAAATGGCCGAAAGATCGGTTCCATTCGCCGGATCGCCGCCGATCGCCGTGCCGACCGAGCCCGCGATGATGACGTGGCCGCCGCCCGCGCGATTCGCCGTGTCGAGCGCGAACGGGGACGGGTCGGCCTTGCTGTCGTTGCCCGCCGAAATGACCACGACCATGCCCGCCTGGGCGGCGCGCGCCACCGCGTTCAGCACGGCGCCCCCGACGCCCTCGCCGCCGAGCGAGATGTTGACGATCCGCGCGCCGTTGGCGCGTGCCAGGTCTATGCCGCGGGCGATCGCGCTGTCGCTGTGCTTGCAGCCGTCGTCCTTGTCGCAATTGTCCGGATTGCTCGAATTGAACGACATGATCGTCGCATCGAACGCCACGCCGAGGGCGCCCGAGCCGTTGCGGGCGGCGGCGATGGTCCCGGCGACAGCGGTGCCGTGGCCTTCGGTATCGGTGACGCCCCGGCTCGTGCCCGCATTCACGTCCGCGCTCGCCTGATCGATCCGCCCGGCGAATTCGGAAAGCGTCGGATTGATGCCGCTGTCGATCACGGCCACCTTGATCCCGCGCCCGGTCGCGCCGGCCTGCCAGGCGGTGATAGCGCCGGAACTCGTCGCGCCGTTCGAGCGGCGGAACTCGACGTCGTTATAATCGACCGCCGCGGCCGCCGCAGCAGGCGGAGGCGGCGGTGGGGGCGGCGGAGGCGGAGGTGGAGGCGGGGGCGGGGGAGCGGGCGGCGCGGACGGGATGGGCTGCACGCCCGGGCCGCCGCTGCTGCCGCCGCCGCAGCCGGCAAGGGCGAGAGCGGCCGCGCATGCGGTCAGCGCGAGCGCGCTGCGTCGAGACTGGAGCATCATCATCCCTCTCCGGCCAAGTTGTTCGAAATGTTGGCTTTTTCCGTCCCCTTCATAGCGCTCCCAAGCTTTCTGCTTGATGAAGCGTACGCGGACCCTAGGGGGGGGCCATGCACCCCGCTTTCCGCCACGTCGATGCCTGGATCTTCGATCTGGACAACAGCCTCTACCCGGCCTCCGCCAATTTGTTCGCGCTGATCGACGAGCGCATGGGCGCCTACATAATGCGCCTTCTGGGCTGCGATGCGGCCGAAGCGCGGCGGGTGCAGAAAGGCTATTTCCACGAGCACGGCACCACGCTCGCCGGCCTGATGCGCGCGCACGGCACCGATCCGCACGAATTCCTGGAGTTCGTTCACGATATCGATCTCGCCCGCATCGCCGCCGACGAGCGGGTCGTCGCCGCGCTCGACAAGCTGCCGGGCCGCAAGTTCGTCTTCACCAATGCGAGCGAGGATTATGCCCGCCGGGTGCTGGGCCGCCTCGGCCTCGCCAACGCCTTCGACGGGCTGCACGACATCCACGCCATGGATTACGTGCCCAAGCCGCACCCTTCCTCCTACGAGGCGATGTGCGCCCGCTATGCGATCGATCCGAAGCGCGCCCTGTTCGTCGAGGACATGGCCCGCAACCTCGAGCCCGCAAAGGCGCTCGGCATGACCACCGTCTGGGTCGACAACGGCTCGGAGCAGGCGGGGCGCGACGCCGATCCGGCCTTTATCGATCACCGCACCGACGATATCGGCCAATGGCTCCAGGACATCACCAGGGAGGACGCAGCATGACCGCACAGCTCCAGCGTATCGTCGAAGACGCATGGGAGCGTCGCGAGTCTCTCGGGGCCGGCGAAGCCGACGTGCGCGGCGCCGTCGAAGAGGCCATCCGCCTCCTCGATTCGGGCGAGGCGCGGGTCGCCGAAAAGACCGAAGGCGGTTGGACCGTCAACCAGTGGCTGAAAAAGGCCGTCCTCCTTTCCTTCCGCCTGACGCCCATGGAGCCGATTCCCGGCGGACCCGGCGGCGCCCATTGGTGGGACAAGGTCCCGTCCAAGTTCGCGACCTGGAACGCGGACGAATTCACCGACGCGGGCTTCCGCGCCGTCCCCGGCGCCATCGTCCGCCGCGGCGCCTTTGTCGCGAAGAACGCCGTCCTTATGCCGAGCTTCGTCAACATCGGCGCTTATGTCGGCGAAGGCACCATGGTCGACACTTGGGCCACCGTCGGAAGCTGCGCCCAGATCGGCCGCAACGTCCACATTTCGGGCGGCACCGGCATCGGCGGCGTGCTCGAGCCGCTCCAGGCCGGCCCCGTCATCATCGAGGACGATTGCTTCATCGGCGCCCGCTCGGAAGTCGCCGAAGGCGTGGTCGTCGAGCAGGGCGCCGTCCTCTCCATGGGCGTCTTCATCGGCGCTTCGACCAGGATCGTCGACCGCGCCACCGGCGAAACCCACATGGGCCGCGTCCCCGCCTACAGCGTCGTCGTCCCCGGCACGCTCCCCGCCAAGGACGGCGGCCCGAGCCTCTCCTGCGCCGTTATCGTGAAGCGCGTCGATGCGAAGACCCGCTCCAAAACCAGCATCAACGAGCTGCTGCGGGACTGAGCAGCAACCCATGCTTCGACAAGCTCAGCCCAGGCGGAGGACAGCGGGCTAGGGCTCCCCAAAAACCGCTAGCCCTGAGCCTGTCGAAGGGCGGTTTGCAGTACTCTGACCTGCCCTACCGCCGCTCCGCCTCCGCGATCAGCCCGAGCGCCCGCTCCCCGTCCCATTCCGCCATTCCGGTCATCCGCCAAACCTCTTTGCCCTCGGCATCGTAAAGGATGGTGGTCGGCAGCGTATCGATCCGAAGCGCGGTCATCATCGCCAGGTCGGCGTCGCGATAGGGATCCAGCGCAGCGAAGCGGCGGGCGGCGAAGAAGTCGGTCACCTTGCGGCGGTCGTCGCCTTCGCTCAGCGCGAGGACCTGGAGACGCTCGCCCCGGCGAACGGCGAGGCGGTCGAGAGAAGGCATCTCCACCACGCAGGGCGCGCACCAGGTCGCCCAAAGGTTGACGAGCAGCGGCCTGCCCCGGAAGTCCGCAAAGGTCGCCGGCTCGCCGTCGGGATCCTCGAACTGGATGTCCGGCGCGGCGGTGCCGGCCTTGCTGCGGTCGAGCCGCCCGGTCGGGTAACGCTGCGCGCCCGCCGGCGCCGCAGCGTTCGCGGCCGCCTTGGCGGCAGGCGCGCTCCCGCCGCCGCCTTGCTCCGCCGATGTGTTTTGCCTATCGCAAGCGCCCAGAGCGAGGGCGGCGACGGGCCCGAGGAGACAGGCGATTACAGGCCGCAACGGCAACTCCAGCAAGATGTGGGGCGGACGGTTCGCCGAAGGTCCCTCGGCGCTGATGCGGGAGATAAATGCCTCCATCTCCTTCGACAAGCGGATGTGGCGCCAGGATATCGAGGCGAGCCGCGCCCACGTTGCCATGCTGGGCGCGCAAGGCATCGTCGGCAGCGACGACGTCGATGCGATCTGCGAAGGCCTGGAGCGGGTCGCCGACGAATATGGCTTGGGCGGCGTGCCGGAGGACGCGGCGCTTGAAGACATCCACATGCATGTCGAGCACCGGCTCGCCGAGCTGATCGGCCCCGCCGCCGGCCGCCTCCACACCGCTCGCTCGCGCAACGACCAGGTCGCGACCGACTTCCGTCTCTGGACCCGCGAAGCCGTCGACCAGGCGATGGACGGCATCGAAGCGCTGCAGCGCGCGCTGGTCGTGCGCGCCGAGGAGCATGCGGCGACGCTCATGCCCGGCTTCACCCACCTCCAGGTCGCCCAGCCGGTGACTTTGGGCCATCATCTCATGGCCTATTACGAGATGCTGCGCCGCGACCGCTCCCGCTTCGCGGACGCCCGCAAGCGCATGAACGAATCGCCGCTCGGCGCCGCCGCCCTCGCCGGCACCGGCTTCCCCGTCGACCGCGAAGCCACCGCGCTCGCCCTCGGCTTCGACAGGGCGACCGCCAATTCCATCGATTCGGTGTCCGACCGCGACTTCGCCCTCGATTATCTGATGGCCGCGACTCAGTGCGCGCTCCACCTTTCCCGGCTCGCCGAAGAGATCGTGGTCTGGGCGAGCCAGCCCTACGGCTTCGTCCGCCTCCCCGACGCTTATTCGACCGGCAGCTCGATCATGCCGCAAAAGCGCAACCCGGACGCGGCCGAGCTGGTCCGCGGCCATTCCGGGCGGATCGCCGGCGCCATGACCTCGCTGGTCATGACCATGAAGGGCCTGCCCCTCGCTTATTCAAAGGACATGCAGGACGATA